>JAQGLW010000136.1 GCA_028292665.1 Herminiimonas sp. | reverse complement strand
CTGTGGAAACGGCAATCGGATGTTAGACGCGCCATATGACCCGTGCGTGACATTAATTCAAATTAATGTTTCAAGAAGTTGAGGAGTTCTCAATATAATTGAGGGCTGTTCAATTCCGTTGCTTACTCAGTACTAACCGACGCATCCAACATGAAGTCCCGCATCAGCGAAGGCGATGCATCACATACCCGTCCGATGGCGGAACCGAAGGCCGACGCGCCCTGGATGGAACAGGCGAAAATTTGCTCGTCGATCTGGATGGGACGTTGATACGTGAAGATGAAGTGCTCGATGGGGCACGCGAACTGCTGGAACACTTTTGTGACCACTATGTCTGTTGATTTTCACGCGTACCGGGCCAGCTTTTCCATTGAAATTTGACACCGGCATTTGCCAACGACGGCATCGAAAAATTTAGTTCCCGGTTCTCGCGCGTGGGTCACCAAAAGGTGAAAAAAATGGGTCAAACCACGGTGCAAATCAACACGGTGAGGGTCTTCGGGCGGTCGCGTGGTGCCAGCAGGCCAGTCAGATAAGTGTCGAAGGCGTGGCGTTGCGCCAGCGCATGAAACAAGGAATCGAACTGCACCGCATAGTCCTCGAGTGGACCCGGTGCTGGTGGACAAGGGCGACGTGTCGTCAAGGCAGCAGTACCTGCTGCACCGTCGGACACGCAGCACCTTGCCTGGTTCAACAAACTATCGCTAGACCATCCTTCCAACCATCGTCGTGGTTTCCAGAAATCACGTCAGCGCGTTAAGAAACTACCCTTCGTCATCCTGCCGCTCGCATCAGAAACTCTTGCCGAGTTTGTGAGAGGGGCAAGATGTCATTCCTACTGTCACCTATCGGGGATAATTCATTGGGTTGGCGAATGCACTAGCGAACTGTAATCAATAAAAAGTATCTCAGCTTTTCGTGAACGACATCACACTACTGCAGCCGACAGGCAAGAGCTTGTGAAAAGAAGCCGAGCTAAGTCGAGCGCAATTAATCGATGCGGCGCAAGCAAGGTGAGCGCAACTGGTACTGTTGCTGGCCGATGACGCGACGTTCGCCTCGGTTCAGCACAAGCTCGATTGCGATAGTCCACTCGTGGTTCCCCGGTGTTGTCAAAAGTGTCCAACACTAAATGTTGAAAGTACTCAACCCCAAAGCGTCCCTCCCCATCGTGGGCGTCAACGCAGAGGGGCGGGTAGCTATGATCCTGGAAGACATCGCCGGCGAATCCCTCGAAACTATTTTGAGCCAGCGCCGCCTGGATCTGCCGACCTGTCTGCGTCTAGCCAGTGAACTCGCCGGCATTCTGGCCGGTTTGCACGCCGCCCACATCATTCATCGCGATATTCACCCGGCCAATTTCATGCTGGATGCGCAGCAACAGCTGCACTTGCTCGATCTGAACCTGGCCGCCTTCGAGACGCAGGAAGTGGCCATGCCGGGCAATGACTTGCCGGGCGATTGGGCTTACGTGTCCCCCGAGCAGACCGGGCGCATGAATCGCCCGCTGGATTACCGCACCGATTTCTACTCATTGGGCATCATGCTGTATCGGATGCTGACCGGCCAATTGCCGTTTGCCGCCGGTGATCCATTGGAATGGACCCATTGCCACATCGCACGCAGTCCGCCGCCGCCGCAGAACTCCGCGCCGGAGATACCACAAGTCGTGTCGGATATCGTGATGCGGCTGCTCGCCAAGCTACCGGAAGACCGTTATCAAAGCGCGCGCGGGCTGCAAGCCGATCTCGACCGCTGCCTGGCGCAATGGCAGACAGGGGGCCGGATCGAGTCCTTCCCGCTCGGCACCGACGATGTATCGGACCACTTTCACATCCCGCACAAGCTGTACGGACGGGATCAGGAAATCGCGACGCTGCTGGACACATTCAACCGCATGGCGGCCGGCGGCGCGCCGGCGCTGGTGACCGTCTTCGGGTACTCGGGGATCGGCAAGTCGTCGCTGGTGCATGAGTTGCAAAGGCCGATTGTGCGCGAACGCGGTTATTTCATTTCCGGCAAATTCGATCAGTATCAGCGCGACATTCCGTACGCCACGATCACGCAGGCGTTTCGGGAACTGGTGCAGCAGTTGCTGGCCGAAAGCGAAGCCCGCATCGCCGGCTGGCGGCAACAGATCCAGGCGGCCATCGGGGTCAATGGCCAGCTCATCGTCGAGGTGCTGCCGCAGGTCGAATTGATCATCGGCCCGCAAGCGCCGGTGCCGGCGCTGCCGCCGACCGAGGCGCAACACCGGTTCCGCATGGTGTTCCGGCAATTCATTGCGGTATTCACCAGCCAGGCGCATCCGCTGGTGCTATTCCTGGACGACCTGCAGTGGATCGACGCGGCCAGCCTGGCGTTGATCGAGCACGTGCTGACTCACCTGGACACGCGCTATCTGCTGCTGATCGGGGCCTACCGCGACAATGAAGTGGGCGCGGCGCATCCGCTCGTGACCAGCATCGACGCAATCCGCACCCAGGGCGCCACGGTGATCGACATCCGGCTTGCGCCCTTGGCGGTGGCGCACCTGAACCAGTTGATGGCCGACACGCTGCATGCAGAAACAGTATCGTGCGCGCCGCTCACGCGCCTGGTGTGGGAGCGCACCGAAGGCAACCCGTTCTTCTTTACCCAATTCCTGGAAGCGCTGCATCGGGAAGGCTTGCTGCGGCAGGATGCGCAACACCGGGTTTGGCAGTGGGATCTGGATCAAATCAAGGCGAAGGACTTCGCCGACAACGTGGTCGACCTGATGGTCGGAAAGCTGCGGCAATTGCCGTTGCCTGCCCAGGAAGCGCTGCAGCTGGCCGCGTGCCTGGGCAACAAGTTCGATCTGCGGCATCTGGCGCTGGTCAGCGGACAGGTCGAGGTGGAGCAATCCCTGGCGGCGGCGATGCGCGAAAGGTTGACCGTGCGCACCGATGGCAGCGGCAAGTTCCTGCACGACCGGATCCAGCAGGCGGCGTATTCGCTGATTCCGGAGGAGCAGCGTGCCGAAGTCCACTTGCGCATCGGCCGCGTGCTGCTGGCAAACCTGACGGCGGACGAGATGACCGCGCATCTGTTTGATGTCGCGAACCAGTTCAACCGGGGCGCCGCGCTGCTGGTCGAGCCGGACGAGAAAGCGCAGGTAGCGGAGATCGACTTGCGTGCCGGACGCCGGGCCAAGGCGTCGGCAGCGTATGCGTCGGCGTGCGTGTACCTGGCCGCCGGCATGGCGCTGCTCGGCGACAGCGACTGGGAGCGCCGGTACCCACTCATGTTCAGCCTATGGCGCGAACGCACGGAGTGCGAATTCCTAAGGAGCAATTTCGATGAAGCCGAGCGGCTCATCGCCATATTGCTGCAGCGCGGAGCGTCGAAAGTTGACCTGGCGGCCGGCTACCACGTGAAGGTCCTGCTTCATGTGATGAAGTCGGAAAACCCGCAAGCCGTGGCCAGCGCGCTCACGTGCCTGCGCCTGTTTGGCATCGACATCCCGGCCCACCCGAGCTGGGAGCAGGTCCAGGCCGAATACGAGACGGTCTGGCGCAATCTGGAGGGACGCCCGATTGAGGACCTGATCGACCTGCCGCGGATGACCGATCCGGAACTGCAGGCCGCCATGCGTCTATTGTCCGTCCTTTCGGACCCCGCCTACGTTACCGATCGCAATCTATTTTGCTTGCAACAGTGCCGCATGGTGAACCTCAGCCTGCAGCACGGCATGAGCGGCGCGGCCGCGCATGCCTATGGCTATTTCGGGTTCACCCTCGGACCGCTCTTTCAGCGTTACCGCGACGGTTATCGTTTCACCAGGCTCGGATGCGACCTGGTCGAGAAACACGGCTTCCTCGCCTATCGAGCCAAGGTTCAGGACGCGACGGGAATCGCTGCCTTCTGGACACAGCCGATGGCAACTGCGATCGATTTTGTCCGGGCGTCCCTTCGCGCCGCGCTCGAGACGGGGGATCTGACCTACGCGTGCTACGCCATGTACCATATCGTCACACTCCTTCTGCTGCGGAACGATCCGCTTGATGCGGTGTGGCGCGAGTCGGAGATCGCCCTGGATTTCGTGCACAAGGCCAAGTTCCGCGACATGGAGGACACCATCATCCCCCAGCAACGCTTCATCGCGAACATGCAAGGCCGCACTGCGACCTTCTCCACTTTCAATGAAATGCAGGTCGACGGGGTCGCCTTCGACGAGGCGGCGTTCGAGGCGCAGCTGACGGGGGACCGGATGCCCACGATGATCTGCTGGTACTGGATCATGAAAGCGAAGGCGCGGTTCCTGTCGGGCGACTACGCCGAGGCACTTGCGGCAGCCGACAAGGCCAAGACGCTGCTTTGGTCCTCAACCGCCCATTTCCCTTTGCTCGACCATTGTTACTACACCGCGATGACGATGGCGGCGCTCTATGAGAACACGTCTGCCGACGAGCGGCCGCGGTGGGGCGAGCTCCTGGAGCTACGCGACCAACTGCGCGAGTGGGCCGACAACTACCCGCCGACGTTCGCCGACAAGCACGCGCTGGTATCGGCCGAGATCGCGCGCCTCGAAGGGCGCGACGCCGACGCCATGCGATTGTACGAAGAGGCAATCCAATCGGCACGCGAGAACGGGTTCGTGCAGAACGAAGGCGTCGCGCACGAGCTTGCTGCAGGATTTTATCTTGCCAGCGGGGCCATGACTGCCGCCCGCGCCCATCTGAATGAAGCGCGCGGCTGCTTTACGCGCTGGGGCGCCGACGGCAAGGTCCGGCAGCTCGACCAGCGCTATCCGCCATTGCAAGCGCAGCAGCCGGTGCGCGCGCCCACCGCACCGTTGGACGAAGTGACTCAGCTGGATTTGTTGTCAGTCGCCAAGGCGTCGCAGGCGATCTCCGGCCAGATCGTGCTGGATGAACTGATCTACACACTGATGCGCATCGTGCTCGAAAATGCTGGCGCGCAGACTGGCACGTTGCTGCTGGTCCGCAACGACAGCCTGGTTCTGGCGGCCGAGGCGAGCGTGGAGCAGCAGACGGTTCATGTGCAATTGCAACGCGAACCCGTATTGCATGAAGTATCGCCTGAACTTCGCTTACCCGCGACGATCCTCAATTACGTGCGGCGCAGCCGGGAACCGGTGTTGCTGGCCGATGTCGCGCAGCCCAGCCCGTTTTTCGGCGACGAGCACTTTGCGCGTCGCCGGCCAAAGTCGGTATTGTGCCTGCCGATCCTTCGCCAGGGAGCGTTACTCGGTGTGCTGTATCTGGAGAACAGCCTGGTCACGCACGCGTTCACGCCAGAACGCGTGACGGTGCTGCAGCTACTGGCTTCGCAAGCCGCGATCTCGCTGGAGAATGCGCTCCTGTACGCGGACTTGCGCGAACGGGAGGCGCGGATTCGGCGTCTGGTGGAATCCAATATCATCGGCATCTTTTTTTGGAATATCGACGGGAACATCATTAACGCCAATGATGCGCTGCTGCAGATCATCGGCTATCCATGGCAAGAACTGCTATCGGGAAATGTTCAATGGACCAGCATGACCCCGGCGGAATACTGCGCTGCCGATCTGCGCGCAATGGAAGAACTCGCACGCACCGGCACTTGCATACCGTACGAGAAGGAATTCATCCGCAAAGACGGCCGTCGCGTCCCGGTACTGATCGGCGGCGCATTGCTTGAGGGATCACAGGAATCGGGGGTGTCGTTCGTACTCGATCTGACCGAGCGCAAGCAAGCGGAAGAGGCGCTGCGCAAGGCGCACGAGGCGCTGGAAAGGCGCGTGCTGGAACGTACCAGTGAACTGCAGCAGAGCAACCGGCAACTCGAGTCCGAGGTGGCGGAACGCAAGCGGGCCGAGGCGGTGCTGGCGCAACGCTCGCAGGAACTGGCGGACTCGAATACCGAACTCGAACAGCTGGCGTATGTGGCGTCGCACGATCTGCAGGAACCGTTGCGCATGGTGGCCAGCTATCTGCAATTGCTCGAGCAACGCTACGGCGGACGGCTCGATACCGATGCCCATGAATTCATCGGATTCGCCGTCGACGGCGCCACGC
>JAQGLW010000101.1 GCA_028292665.1 Herminiimonas sp. | reverse complement strand
GAAAGGCCATCAAACCGCGGCAATCGAGGCAAAGATGACGGAAGAGATGAAGTACTTCAGCGAGATGTTGTCCGCGCCGGAAGCGCAGGAGGCGTTTAATGCTTTCTTTCAGAAGCGGAGGCCGGATTTCGGGAAATTTTCTTGAGTTCCGGGATATTTTCGCGCCTGTCAATAAAGTGCCGCGGAAGACGAGATGTTTGACACGATAATTGCCGCCGCTGGATGAGGCATGATCTAAACGGGCTTATGGATTGTTGGTGTGTTCACCACGCATCTAACATGCGGCGCAAGACAGCGCTCTTCCGCCAAAACGGTGAACATGAATTCGCTACCTGACCTCCATCATTTCCAGCCGACCGACAGCGCCTCGGGGCGCCCTGAGCAACTCAAAAAATTTTTCAGCAGGAAGTGCACGGCTGAAATAAAACCCCTGTGCCAGCAAACATCCACGTTTTTTGAGGAACGCCGCATGTTCGACCGTTTCCACTCCTTCGGCGACGACCTTGAGATCCAAGCTGTCAGCCATCGCGATGATGGCGGTGACGATTGCCGTGTCGTTGGCGTCCTGGCCGATGCCGCTGACGAACGACTGATCGATTTTAAGTGAACGGATCGGAAAACGTTGTAAATAGGTGAGACTGGAATAACCGGTTCCGAAATCGTCTACCGATAACCGTATGCCCATATCGGTGAGTTGGTGTAATGCCATTAGATTATCCGGGTTTTGCAGCATCAATACCCCTTCGGTAATTTCCATTTCCAAGGATGAAGCCGGCACGCCTGTTTCGTGCAGAATGCGCTTCGCCAATTCCGGAAATCCGGGGCGTTGCAATTGTTGCGGCGAAAGATTGACAGAAATAATTAGATCCAGATAGCCGGCATCGCGCCAGCATTTAAGCTGTCCGCAAGCTTGGCGCAGAATCCATTCCCCGAGTGGGGCGATCAGCCCTGTCTCTTCAGCAATTTTGATAAACTCCGCCGGCGAGATTAATCCGCTATCCGGTTGATGCCAGCGGATTAATGCTTCGGCGCCGAATATCTCGCCGCTTTCCAGTCTCACCTGCGGTTGGTAATGCACCATGAACTCATCGCGTTGCAAAGCTTGATGCAATTGGTTCGCCAAGGTAAGGTAACGATGCGCCGTATCGTTCAAAACCCGGGTAAAAAACTGGTAGTTGTCGCGGCCTTTCTCTTTAGCGTGATACATCGCCGTATCCGCAGCGCGCATGAGCGCTTCCGTGTCTTGACCATCGGCAGGGTAGAGGCTGATGCCGATGCTGCCGCTTACATGCAATTCATGTTCCTCCACGACCAAGGGACGGCGCAAGGTTTCCAATACTTTTTGCGCAACCAGGATTACCTCGTGGCGATCGGACACAATGGGAACAATGATGACAAACTCGTCGCCGCCGAGGCGCGCCACGGTATCGCCTGCGCGCATGACATGCTGCAAATGCTCCGCCACTATTCGCAGCAAGCGATCGCCCAACTGATGGCCAAGCGAGTCATTGATGTTTTTGAAACCGTCCAAGTCAATGAACAATATTGCCACTTGCTTGCCGTTGCGATGCGCATGAGCGAGGGCTTGAATGACGCGGTCCTGAAACAACACGCGATTCGGCAGTCCGGTGAGCGCATCGTGTTGAGCCACGTAGAGAGTTCTCTCTTCCGCTTTCTTGCGCTCGGTAAGATCCAGCACGAAACCTACGCCTTGTTTCTGCTCGCCTTCGAAGAGCGCGCCGCCAATGAGAACAGGCACCTGGTTGCCGTTCCGGTGGATATATACCTTTTCGTATGGAGTGCAACTTCCCTCCTTATACATTTCGCGGGTTGCTTGCTGATCCGCGGCATGATATTCCGGAGGGGTCATGTCCGACCAACGGATCCTGCCTGATAACAGATCTTCCCGGCTATAGCCGATCATTTGAAGAAATGCATAGTTCGCATCGATAATGCCGCCGTCAATGCTCCAGAAAATCACACCGATGATATTGGAATCGACCAGGCGGCGGATGCGTGCTTCCTGTTCTCGCAATGCCGCCTCGACACGCTTGCGTTCGGAATTCTCTTGCCGCAAGTCGGCATAGAGCTGCGCGGTTCTCAGCGAGATGGCCGCCTGCGAAACGAGTAGCTCCAATACCGTCAGTCGTTCGGCGGTGAAAGCGTGGGTGACCAGATTATTCTCGAGATACAGCAGGCCGATCAATTCGGCCTGACGCAAAATCGGTAGGCACAAAACCGACTTGGGGCAGGGCCGGGACAAATACTCATCGGTAAAAAACGGATTCGGCTCGCCTGCGTCGGCCAGTATCACTTTCTCCTGGCTGCGCTGTACATAGTTAAACAGGGAAGAGGGCCACAATGGATCGGCAGGATCTATTCTTTTGCTGTCGCAGCATATATTCAGACCACCTTGTTCTACGTGCGCTTGCGCCGCCAGCGATAAACCGTCTTGCTGAACCAGAACCAGGTAGCCTTTTTGTGCGCCGGCGCTCTCGATCACCGTGCGCATCAATCGATCCAGCAAGCGTGCCGGAATGATTTCGCCGGAAATGGCTTGGGATGATTTGACCAGAGAAAGCAAGTCCAGCCGTTCGCCGACATCTTTCTCGTCGTCGGCAGGAGGAAGCGATGACAAGGGTTTCAATTGCGGATACTGTTCGTCGATCTGGGCGACTTTGCCGTCGGCTCCCCAGCGCGCGTAACAGGCGCGGGCTTCGCGCAGATACAGGTCGGCGAAGGCGGAGAAACCGCGCGTTCGGTAAAACGCCGCCGCGCGCTCGAAAGCGAGCGCCTCGTCTTGCACGAACCGGCCCGTGCGTGCCGATTGGATGCTGTCTTCATAGAGCCGTTCGGCATCCTGTATCTGGCCGCTGATGCGGGCGATTTCGGCCGATACCAGCGCATCGATGTGATGGAAGGTCGCGGGATTGACCGCAGACCAGATGCGGATCTGGTCTTGATGCATTTTTAATACGGTGCGCCATTCTGCTTGCTGTTCAGGCGTGCCTTGATCGAATAAGGCAGCTAGAGTCAGTGCGTAATAGACGAAGTTGTCACGGCTTTCAATATGAGCACCACTCAGAGCGGCGTGTATCCTGCCATTGTCGCCGGCAATCTTTGCTTCGCTATAATTCCCGAATATGAAAAAGGAACGGAGTTTGAAGAGCCAATAAATGTAAATCAAACGTCCCCAGCGGTTGGTCAGGTTACTCTCGAAGACGGTTTGATCGAATTTCTCATCGCTGAAGATGTCGTAACTTCGCGTCCGCCCCTGTACATTCCTGATGAACTGGCGGGTAATGTTGATCATATCGAACCAATCACGCAGGTGAACGTGACCGCTGAACTCGAGGAAGCGCTCGGCTTCCTCCGTTACAGCAGCAAGGGAATCGCCGCGGGCCAGCTTGCTGAAAACGAGACAGCTACCGCAATAGCCGCCGTGGATGTGATCGCCTATTTCGGTGGCGGCTTCGAAAGAAGCGAAGGAATAATCAACTACGTTGTCGATCGGCTCCGTCCAAAAACCCGTCATTACCCGGCTGTATCCGGTACTTGCCTTATGAGCGAGAACGCCTCTTTTCTCCATCAAGTCGTAGGCTACTTCAGCGTAGCGGCGAGCCTCGGGATAATCGCCAAAACCGGTGAGCAGCACGCCGGCAGCATAATAACCGTACCACACAGCCGATTGATCATTGTTGCCGTGCTCAATGGATAAAGCCACCATTCTGGCGATATGCAGGCAGCCCAGGTTCCTCTGAGTATAAAGGCTAATCGGCAAGGGACTCATGATGGCTTCCTGCTCGGGATCGTCCGTTGACGGCAGGTCTACGAGTGCTTCGATCGGCCGATTACCCAGCAGACGCCGGATTCGATTGCAGGTGGCGGCAACGTCCTCATGGGCAGGATTGGCCGGCAGCTCAATGCCGTAAACGGCCAGATTTTTTATACTGGCCTCTGCCGCTTTGGCCGTTTCCCCTGTGAATAAATGAATCTGCTGTGTGAGCCGATAGACCGCTGTCTTGTCCAGTTTGACGCGGGCTTTTCCCAGCAGATTGGTCGCTTGCTGAATGGCTCCCTCGGGATTGCCGTTCAACAGTTCACATGCCGCCCATTCCAAACGCAGAGGAAAAGCAATTTCATAGTAACGCTCCCATGCCGGCCCGATCAGATCGATCGCCGCGTTGCAATAATTGAGCGCCGATGCATAGGCAATCGATGCCTTGGCCTTGCGCGCGGCGGCAAGATCGAGTTCGGCGACGCGAATTCTTTCCCCTTCATCGGTAATCAATGTGGTGGCGGCATTAAGGTGATTAACGATGTCAAACAAATTTTCCGATGGCATCGTGCCGTGGGTGGCCTGCAGCAAGGTGCGTCCGATGCCAAGATGCAGATGCGGTAATGCCTCAGCCGGAATCAACGAACAGGCCACTTGCTGCACCCGATCGTGCAGCCATTTATAGCCGACATTTTCGATGGGACCAGAAAACCACATTGCTGCGGGAAGCAGCAATCCTTTATCCACAGCCGGCCGCAGTTGCTCAATGATCTGTTCCTGTGATACGCCGGCAATCATGGCGAGATTGTCCAGGTCGAATCGGTTGCCAAGGCATGCCGCCAGTTTCAGCGCTTCCCGCGTCTTTTGTGGCAATTTGCCGATCTGGGCGGCCATCAACTCGACCACATTGTCGGTCACGTTCGCTTCTTCGATGCGCGCCAAATCCCAACGCCATTTCCTGCGTTGCGCATCAAAAGCGATCAACCCATCTTGATGCAGCGTGTGCAAAAGCTGATTGACGAAGAACGGATTGCCTTGCGTCTTGTGCAGGACCAGTGCAGCCAGGGAGGCTGCGTTTTCCGGCTTGCAATGCAAGGTACGGGCTGTCGGCCAATGTCGAGAATCTTGTCTTGACCGGCACGGCCGATCTCGATGCAACAGGTAATATCCTCAATAACGTCCTGACCGGCAACAGCGGCAACAATGTAATCGATGGCGGAGCGGGCGCCGACACAATGACCGGTGGTGCGGACAACGATACGTATATAGTCGACAACGCCGGCGATATCGTGGTGGAGAATGCTTCCGAAGGAACGGACATTGTTCTTGCTTCTGTGAGTTATGGTCTCTCGGCCAATGTCGAGAACCTCAATTTGACCGGCACGATGAGTGTCAATGCCGGCGGTAATAATCTCAACAATGTCCTGACCGGCAACAGCGGCAATAATGTGCTCGATGCCGGAGCCGGAATCGATACACTCTACGGCGGGGCGGGTAACGATAAACTGATCGGAGGTATCGGCAACGATATTCTGGACGGCGGCGTCGGGGATGACACTTATCTCTACAGCGCCGGAGACAACCACGATGTAATAAGTGATGCATTGGGCAACGATACTGTTTTGTTCGGTGCCGGCATTACCGCTTCGCACACCATTGCGCGCACCACCGTAAGCGGCGGAATTACCACCGCACATGTGCAATTGGTCGACCAAAACGATGTCGAACTTCCCGATCAAGGCATGGATATCGCACTGGGCTCGAACAACAGCTCATCGATCGAAAATTTCCAGTTTGCCGATGGCGCCCATCAAGTGATGGGCGACCTGATGATCAAGAACCTCACCTACTACTTGCCAAAAAACGGGGGAACGCTTATCACCGGCCGTGACGACGATACCATTTACGGCGGCGACAAAAGTGACACCATTTACTCGCGCGGTGGTAATGACATTGTTTATGGCGGCAAGAAGGACGACTATATTGACGGAGGCGCAGGGAACGATTATCTCGTTGGCGGGCAAGGCAGCGATACGCTGATCGGCGGCTACGGGAA
>JAQGLW010000084.1 GCA_028292665.1 Herminiimonas sp. | reverse complement strand
TAAAGGTTGATAAATGAAAGTTGGTGAAGGAAAAATTCCGCACATTACTTTACCGAGATTGGGTTGGCAGGCTTTAAAGTGGAATTATTTCGGCAATGCCGCGCGCGGCTTGTCGCAGTTCCTGATAGGCATTCTGCTGGCTCGCCTGTTGGGCCCCGAGCCGTTCGGAATCGTAGCGATAGCCTGGATGATTTTAGGCATCGGCAATCTTTTTGCCGACCTGGGCTTTGGCGCCGCCCTGATACAGCGTGAAAATTTTTCCAAACTGGACCTTCGGTTCATCTTTACCTGCCAGATGACCTTTGCCACCGTCCTGACACTTTCAGGACTACTGTCAGGACAATACATCGCGGCTTATTTCCACAGGCCGGACGCAACCCCGGTGATCCAGGCGATGTTCTTTTTATTCATGTTTCAGTCGTTTGGACAAACGGCAGCGGCAATTTTGCGAAGATCCCTGAACTTCAAGGCGTTGCAAAAAATAACCATCACATCGTATCTGATCGGCTATCTTTTCGTCGGTGTTCCGGCGGCGTATTTCGGATTCGGCGTATGGAGCCTGGTTGCTGCGCAACTGGTGCAATCCCTGCTGAATTCATTTCAATTGATCCGGATCACGAAAGTGCCGATTACCCCTTATTTTCGGGGCGACTCTGCCGGTATCGTAAAGTTCGGCCTGAAAATCACGGCTGCGAATATCAGCAGCTGGAGCATCAGCAACCTGGATACGGTATTTATCGGAAGAGCATTCGGCGTCCTGGATCTCGGCCTTTACAGCAGAGCCATGAATCTTCTCACTACACCGATGACCATCATTACCACCGGCTTCCAGGGCGTGTTGTTTTCAGCCTGTTCCAGAACCCAGAACGATCTTGAAAAAGTCAAACGCATTTATCTGGAAACCAATGCCGTGATCGCGATCATATGCTTTCCGATTTTTATCGCCGCAGCAGTCATTCCCGAGACATTGATCCTGGGCATATACGGACCGAAGTGGCAAGCATCCGCCGGTGTCGTTACGCCTCTTGCGCTGGCAATCCTGGTGAACGCCTTGCTTGCCATCAAGGGACCGATTCTCATGGCCGGCAACCGGGTAGGCGTCGAACTGAAGAACCAGATTTACACGATATTGCTGTTTGTCCCGATTCTTTCCATCGCGATTCACTATTCATTGCAAGCGGTCGCATGGTCGGTGTTCGGCATCTATCTGATCCGATGGAGCCTCCTTACGATCGCCACATTGCGCTTTACCGGCGCAACAGTCGGTGAATTCGCGAGGACTTTCTATATTCCTGCAATGCTTGCATGTGCCATAAGCGCCGCCACAGCGGCGGCGGACCATTACTTTTCCTCTCTTCCCGCTTTCTACAGGTTGGCGGCGGCAGGCGGCGCGGCTTTCATGACGCTGTTGGTTTTCATGCGTCTTTTCGGCGGCCATTTTCTGAAAGCGAATCTCGGTACTCTTATAGACGTAAATAATCTATCCGGCGTTCTTCGCAAGCTGCTCAATGTATGAAATGGAGAACAGATTGAAAACAGATCTCATCATTGTCAGCCTCCTCGACGGCAAGGGGCCAACCGGTGTGGAGATGCACTTTAACCAGTTGATAACCGAAGCCACGGCGTTCGGCGTCAACGGATTCCTTATTTCACCGCATTCGCAGCAAAGGATATGGACGAAGTTTGCAAACCGCTTTATTCGCGCGCTCAAACCGGTAAACAGGGAATACTCTGAAATTATGGGCCGCTGGGTCAGCAGCAAGGTAATCGAAAGAAAGCTGAATGAGGCTCTGGCGCGCCATACGGACCGGAATAATCCGGTCACCATTTATGCACAGGATCCGCTGAGTGCAAAAACGGCCTTGAAGATAAGAAAGAATGCCAACTGCCGAGTAGTTGCAGTCGTCCATTACAACCTGTCGGAAGGCTATGAACTGGTAATGAAAGGCGAAGCGAAGGTGGACGGGCCGTTATGGCGTTTCGTCATGTCGGTCGAACGCCAGATTTTGCCGCAGGTGGATCAGATAATTTTTGTGTCGGAGTTCATGCAAAAAGTGACGCTTGAGCGTCTGCCGGAGATAGCGCGGATTCCGCAAACCGTCATACCGAATTTCGTCGCCAGATCGAACCTCAAAAGCAATCCTCCCGCCATCAGTGCGGACATGATATCGATCGGAAGCATAGAGCCGAGAAAGAATCAGGAATTTTTGCTCCGGGTGCTTGCCGAAACAAATGCGCTCGGTTATCGCTACACGCTGACGCTGGTCGGCAACGGACCGGATCGATTGAAGCTGCAGGCCCTGGCAAAGGAACTGCATCTGGAAAACCAGGTGCAGTTTATCGGATTTCAGCAAAATGCAGCCCTTCTTATTCCGCAGCATCGCATTCTGGTCCATGCGGCACGCGTCGAGAATATGCCGATTACGCTTATTGAAGCGCTGGCCCTGGGGCGACCGATACTCGCCCCCGCAGTCGGCGGCATTACGGAAATCTATCGCCACGGAGTAGAGGGCTACTACTGGAATCTTGACGATGTCAAGGGAGCGGCGCTGTTGCTCGCAAAAATGCTGTCGGACACCGAGACTTATGATCGTTTCGCTGAAGCCGCCCTGCTCCGTTACCGGACGAAATTCGACAACAATCTATTGGTAGGCCATTGGTTGACGACCATATTCAACCAGAAATTTTCGTATCGGGCATCCCATTGAAAAGCGGAATTTCCGCTCTTGCTGCAGAAATAAAAGACAGTATTTTAAATTCATTCGCCACGATTAATGGACTGCGCCCGAATCCAGGACTGTTACACCGCGCATAATTGATTAGAGATTCTCAGATGACACGCATTGAAATAATCAGTAATGCCGATAATGTGGGCGGCGCGAGCCGAGCCGCTTATCGCCTTTATCGCAGCCTGTTATCCGAAAATATTGAAACAAAAATGGTTGTGCGGGAAAAAAAGACCGATGACTGCAGGGTATACGGTCCCTCCACGCCGGGCGAGAAACTCCGGGCTATCATGCGTCCGAAAATAGGAGGCCGTCTTTTGAGATTGCAAAAGTCGGAGAATGTGAATCCGCATTCGGTGAATATTCTTCCATCCAACTGGGCCGGCGCCATCAATGGCAGCAATATCGATGTCGTGAATCTGCATTGGATCGGCGGCGAAACAATTTCCATCGAGGATATTGGCAGAATACGCAAGCCGATTGTCTGGACGCTGCATGACATGTGGGCATTTTGCGGCTCGGAACACGTTACCGATGACGGACCGGATGCCCGCTGGAGACATGGCTATTCGGCAAACAACCGTCCGCGTCAATCGTCGGGCCTGGATATAGACCGCTACATCTGGAACAGGAAGCAGCGCGCATGGAAAAATCCCATGCACATCGTGACGCCCAGCCGCTGGCTGGCCGATTGTGCGAGGCAAAGTGCGCTGATGAAGGACTGGCCTGTGCATGTCATTCCAAACGTACTGGACACCGGCATCTTCAAGCCGCTGGACCGGGCCTACAGCCGCCACATCCTGAACTTGCCTGCCGACAAAAAAATCATTTTGTTCGGGGCGATGGGCGGAGGACGCAGCTTCAACAAAGGTTACGATCTTCTTCTCGATGCACTGAAATATCTCGCGGCCAACAACAGGAATAATAATTTCATGTGCGTGGTTTTTGGCCAGAGCGAACCGGAACATTCACCCGATATCTCGTTTCCCATTCAATGGATGGGCCATATCGGCGACGACGCGACCCTGGCATTGTTATACAGCGCGGCTGATGTAATGATCATTCCGTCGAGACAGGAGAATCTGCCGCAATCGGGTACCGAAGCGCATGCCTGCGGCTGTCCGGTGGTCGCTTTCAATTGCACCGGACTTCCTGAAGTCGTCGATCACCATATGACAGGCTATCTTGCCCGGCCTTACGAGGCGGCGGATATGGCGCACGGCATTGAATGGGTTCTCGGAGACGAGGCAAGGCACGCCGGTCTGGGACTTGCCGCCAGAAAGAAAGCTGAAAACCTGTGGTCCGCCGGAACAGTCATACCGGCTTATCTCAATGCCTACGAATCGGCAAAATCATGCAGGCAGGTGGTCCGTATCGGCAATCTGAAAACCAATGAGTGAGCTGAAAAACCAGTGTGCAAAAAACATTTATCCCGCTTTCGCCCGCAGCTGAATGAACGACGCGATCGTTAAAAATTCTTCTGCCGGCCGGTTAACGCAAGTCACAAAATGCAAAGGTAATTTCGTATGTCTACCGATATCTTTCTTGAAGTTTCTTCAGCGATATTGATTTTCCTTGTGCTGGGTTCCGTATCGGCATGGATCGCGACAAGACCCTTGTACGCCGCCTGGCTGGTTCTGGGAATGGTGATAGTGGATGCCGCAAAAATCGAACCGATTGCCTTCGACTTCGGAATCCTGCTTTATCCCGAGGATCTATTGTTTCTGGTCCTGAGCATATCGTGCCTTATACGGGTCGGGCTGATGAGCGGCCTGAAAACCGTACCGCGTTCCTGGTGGATCATCGGAGCAGTGCAGTTTTCTCTTTTCATCTGGGGTTTGGCCACATTCGGAAAAGCCGCCGGCGTGGATTACCGCATCCACTTTTACGTATGGGTTGCGGTAGTTTATTTTTCTTCCTTCAATTGGACCGAGGGACTGATTAACCGTGTTGCCAATGCATGGATTCTTTGCGCGGTATGCCTTTGCATGGTGGTCTATTACCGATGGATAGCTTCCGCCGTGGATCCCGTGTTTGCCCAGAAGATGATGGATCTGGATACGACGGGCGTTCGATTCCGTGTAATCGGGTCGGCGCCGGCATTGGTGATCGCGGTCGGTTTCCTGATACTTTTTTTCAGATCGATCATGTTGAAGTTATCGCTCGGCCAGCGTCTGTTATTGCCGATGTTTCTTCTGACTATCGTCGTGCTTCAACATCGCTCCGTCTGGGTGAGCCTGTTTGTAGGAATAATGTGTCTGCTATGGACGCTGCAACGTAAGAAATACGGACGCAAGACAATCATCGGGGTCGCGCTGATGATCATTCCCCTTGCTCTTTTCTTTGTCATTCAGGACAAGAACAGCGGGGTGCTGGCGTCGGTCATGAATTCCGCCGATCAGGCCGTCAGCACGGAAGAGGGAACCATGGTCGGCAGGATCAATAACTGGGACGAGCTGCTGACCAAGTGGGTGGACTCGAAGAATCCGACGACTTACCTGATAGGAAAGCCGTATGGAAGCGGATATAACCCGGTCGCGTCGGAAGACGGAAAATTGACGTTCGACATGGTGCCGCATAATCATTTTGTGCATGTTCTTTATCGCGGCGGCCTGATCGGACTGGCGGCCACGCTATACATTTTCTATCAGCTGTGGGCGAACGGCATTAAATTCCTGAAGGCCGGCGACAAGCGCTGGACGCCGTATTTCCTGGCGGTTTTTGCGGCATTTTTATCGTACTACATTCCTTATTGGGCGAATTACGGGCATGGTCTGCTGATTGGCATCGCAATCAGCTATTTTGAAATTGCGAGAGCGAAAATGCCGTATCGATACCCCGGCGCGTTCGAACAGCGCTCTCTCAAGACTGGAGGCTTTTAGCTCAGGAATCGGATTCGTTTGAAGCTCCGGGCGCTGTCGTTGCACAACCGCCGGCAGTCGATGCGTCGCTCTGCCGGATTATTCGGAAGTGCAGCCTGTCTTGATCTTTGGCAACGTCCGGCTTGCAG
>JAQGLW010000068.1 GCA_028292665.1 Herminiimonas sp. | reverse complement strand
GAGCGCGCGCGCCACCAGGTGCCCGCCCGAGATCACGTTCGCATCCCGGCTCTTGCGCTTGAGCGTGTCGTCGGCCGTCGTCGTCGCCGCTGCCGCCGCCGCCGTGTTGTCGAGTACTGTGGACATTATTCCTCCCTGTGAATTCAATAGTAGAATGGTTCAGTAATGGTTCGGTAGCAGCATGCAAAATCGTGGCCGATGCCTGGCGGATTTGCACTGATGCAATCCTCTTCAAATCGGGATAATCATACCGAGCAGGGCTTGCTTTTTTCATTGACCCGGGTCAATTTTCACCGCATTATGCTTGCCACGATCGATCACCTAAACATACCGCCATGTCGTCAGTATCAGATCATCCGGAACGGAACATCATTCGTGTCCAGCTCAGGCAAAACCTGGTGCTCAAAGGGCTGCAGGAAAGCGAGATGGCCGAGCTTGAATCGCATCTCGTGGTGGTCGATTGCCACAAGGGCGACTTCCTGCTGCACCAGGGCATTCACGAAATGGAGCAATACTTCATTCTCGACGGAATACTCAAGCGGGTGGTGACGAGCAATCTGGCGAAGGAAATGATTCTGCGCTTTGCGCATGAACGCGACATGGAAACCAGCTATGCCGCGTGGCGCCTCAAGACCCCCACGCCCTACAGCATCATCTCCGTCACCAAGGCGAGGGTAGCCAAAATGCCGCTCCAGCAATGGATTGCATTCATGGATGAACACACCGAGCTCAAACAGGTATTCGAATACGAGGTGATGCGCCTGATGAGCGAAATCATGGCGCATACCATCACGCTTCACTTGCTCGATGCGACCGGGCGGGTCCATCGCTTTCTGCGCAAGCATCCGGATCTGTTCGACCGCATACCGAAGAAGGACCTGGCAACTTATCTGAATCTTTCCGCCGAAACCTTGAGCCGGCTGAAACACCAGGGAAAGATATAGATTAGTGAAATTAGTGAAGATAGTGCCACGCCACTTGCGCCGCCAGAACGATCGCCATCAGCCACAACAGTTTTCTTAAAATCGCCTGGTAGGTTTCCGGCCGGATTTTGCGCTGGAGGTGGATGCCCAGCATAAGCCCTGCGCAGGAAATAACCGTCAGTTGAGCGCTTTGCGCAAGAAACGGGGAACTGAAAGTGCCGGAAGAGAGGAGCGTCGCAGCCTGGGTGGACTTCCCTACCAGAAAGCAGAAATTCAATATCTGCGTCATCGCCACGGACTCCAGACCCAAGGCGGCAAAATAAATCACCAGCGGGGGCACCGTTACATTTACTGTCCCGGACAAGAACCCGCCAAGCAGGCCGAAATAAACCGCCGCCTTGTTCGGATTGCGCTTGATCATCGTCCAGTCGAACTGCCGGATTTTGTTTTGCTGCAGATAAAGGACAATGATGGCCGCAAGAAAAAGCTTGAGCGGTTCCGCATCCAGCATAAACAGCACATGCGTGCCGATCAGCGTACCGATCAGAACATAGATCGCGATTGGCCAGTATTTCGCTATGCTGTGCCGCCAATTACCGCCGCGCAAAACGCTGATGACATTGATGGCCAGATTGGGAATCACGGTAATCAGTACTGCCGTCTTTACATCCGTCATCATCGCCACAATGGGGGTGGACAGCATCGGAAACCCGAACCCGATCGCTCCGTGAGCCATTCCGGCAACGGCCAATATGCCTGCTATTGTCAGCAGCGCGTGAAAATCGAGAAAATTGTCCATACGATTCCGTTATTGTTTTTCGGATATTTTTCCGGCTGCTTCAAGTGCCGTACCGCTTTCGTGTCGATGACGCTTGCTGCCATAAACTTGCATTGCCGTTAATGATCTCAAACAAACTTATACATTTGGGGAATACCTTATATTCCGAATGATGATTGGATGAATCTATTGAAAACAGGTATTTTCGAATCACCTCTTTTACGATTAACGATTCAAGGATTTCCAAATGCCATTCCCTTTCTATTCGAAAGACAAGAAAAATACTTCCCCGGCCCTGGAAGAAACCGGCGGCTTTTCTTTCGATTCCGCTCTTGCATGGCTGTTCGCTATTGATGAGCGCGAATCGCTTGATGCAAAAACCGGCGGCGACAAGTCCGACGGACGCTGGACCTGGGGCCTGTGATAATCGGGTCTGCGCTTTCAAGCCTTTCCACCCATAATCGCCGGCAATGTCCGGATTCCCGCGCCGACCGCTCTCTTCCAGCTTGATATCTTCCAAGAGTCGCAAGCAATAAATCAATCAAAATGACGGCAAGGCTATTCGGTCACTTGCCGCGGCTTCGCATGCTTTCCGGACCGGCCGTCAGTCTCAGGCGGCATTCAGAACACGCAGAGTGCCGTGCTCTTGCTCAATTGTTTTTGCAAGCAGTTTGACAAGAGCATAAACGGCATCGATATGCGGAGTCGGCGTGCCGGTCAGGCGCGCAAGCTCCAGCACCGAGCCGACCAGCGCATCTATTTCGGTAGGACGGCCTGCTTCGATATCCACCAGCATGGATGTCTTGTGCCGGCCGATCTTTTCCGCACCGGCAATGCGTCTCTCCAGGCCGACGCGAAACTCGATGCCAAGCTTTTTGGCAATCTCCTGCGCCTCCAGCATCATCGAAGCAGCAAGATCGCGCGTCAACGGAAACCGGCAAATGTCCACCAATGTCGAGTGGGACAACGCACTGATCGGATTGAATGTCAGGTTGCCCCACAGCTTGAGCCAGATTTCCGAACGGATGTTATCCAGTACCGGCGCCTTCAAGCCCGCGTTATTAAAACAGTCCGAAATTTTTCCGGACCGCTCGGTTTCGGCTCCGTCCAATTCTCCGATCGGGAAACGCTCACCCGCGATATGCCTCACTACGCCAGGGGCGACCAGTTCGGAAGCCGGGTATACGACGCAACCGATAATGCGCTCTGCCGGAATTGCCTTCTGGATTTTTCCTGTCGGGTCCACGCTTTTCAGATGCGTTCCCTGCAACGTGCCGCCGTGCCGATGAAAATACCAGAACGGTATGCCGTTTTGCATGGTGACGATTGCGGTTTCAGGTCCGCACAATTTTTCGACTTCGCCGCACACCGCTTCCACCTGATGCGCCTTCATCGCGAGAATCACCAAGTCCTGCGCGCCCGCCTCCGCATAGTCATCGGTAGCCTTGACGTTGCCGGCAACATGCTCGCTGCCGTCGTTATCGATGAGCTTGATCCCGTTCTTGCGTATCGCGGAAAGGTTTTCGCCGCGGACAATGAATGTCATGTCTTCTCCGGCCAGCGCAAGTTTCGCTCCTACATAGCCGCCGATGGCTCCGGCTCCGACAATTGCAATTTTCATTTTGATTTCCTTGAAATGAAGAATTCATGTCGTCCTGCAATGTGCCGAAAGCGGCCGGTCCGCCGCAGGAATAACGAACGCAACGCTGTGCCGTGTTCCATATCTTTCCGCGACTGCATTGCCGATCGGCTAGCCAAGCATCCAGAATTGATTTGTATACAAGACGGACTCCAGCAGTTTTCCCATTTCGGCAGGGTTGCGGGCAACCGGAATATTGCACTCCTCCAGAATGGCGATCTTTTCCTGCGCTGTTCCCTTGCCGCCGGAGATGATGGCGCCGGCATGGCCCATGCGTTTGCCGGGAGGCGCGGTGACGCCCGCGATGAAACCGACCACCGGTTTTTTCATGTTGTCCTTGACCCAGCGCGCGCAGGCTTCCTCGGTGTCGCCGCCGATTTCACCCACCATGATGACGGCATCCGTATCGGGATCATCATTGAACATGCGCAGCGCATCGATGTGCTTCAAGCCGCTGACCGGATCGCCGCCGATTCCTATACAGGTAGACTGGCCCAGGCCCAGTTCCATCAATTGGCTGACAGCCTCGTAGGTAAGCGTTCCCGAACGGGATACGACACCGACGTGTCCTTTCTTGTGGATGTGGCCCGGCATGATGCCGATCTTGATTTCGCCCGGCGTGATCAGACCCGGACAGTTCGGCCCGAGAAGCATGGTTTTTCTGCCTGCCATCCTGTATCGCGTCCGGATCATGTCGCGCACCGGAATGCCTTCAGTGACGCAGATGACCAGATCGAGTTCGGCGTCTACCGCTTCGTCGATCGCCGCAGCGGCAAATTGCGGCGGTACGTAAATGACCGAAACGGTCGCGCCGGTTCGTTCCTTTGCCTCCTTCACGGTACCGTAGATCGGAATGCCTTCGAAGTCGTCGCCGGCTTTTCTCGGACTGACGCCGGCGACAAAGCATTGCTTGCCGTTTCCATATTCGCGGCACATGCGCGTATGGAACTGCCCGGTCTTTCCGGTAATGCCCTGGGTCATGACCTTGGTGTTTCGGTTGGCCAGAATCGACATGCCGCTATCCTCCCTTCGCCGCATTCACCGCTTTTTCCGCGGCATCGGCCATATTGCCGGCGATGATGAGGGGAACTCCTGAATTCAAAAGAATTCTTTTGCCGGCGAGTTCGCTTGTTCCTTTCATCCTCACGACCAGAGGAACTTCAAGTTCCACCTGGCGAGCCGCCTCAACGATGCTCTGTGCAATGACGTCACACCGCATGATGCCGCCGAAAATATTGACCAGGATCGCTTTCAGATCGGGATTGCGCAGCATGATCTTGAAAGCTTCCATTACTCTTTGCGTCGTTGCGCCGCCGCCGAGATCGAGGAAGTTGGCGGGCGAGCCGCCATGAAATTCAATGGCGTCCATGGTCGCCATTGCGAGCCCCGCGCCATTGACCAGGCATCCTATCTCTCCGCCTAGTGGAATATAGGTGAGTTCATGCCTGGCCGCCTCGATTTCATCCGGGTCTTCTTCATCGGGGTCGCGCAAGGCCGCGATGTCGGGATGCCTGAACAATGCGTTGGGATCGAAATCGATTTTGACATTCAGCGCGATCAGCTTGCCGTCCCCGGCAAGAACAAGCGGGTTGATTTCCGCAAGGATCGCATCGCATTCATCGAACGCCTTGTAGAAATTTTTTATGAAAGAGCGGGCCTCGGCGAGGAACGCATCGGACACGCCCAACTTGTGCGCCACATCGTCCGCTTCCTTGTCTTTCAATCCTGCGAAGGGATCGATGCAGACTTTGCAGATTCTTTCCGGAGTGAGCGCAGCGACCTGTTCGATGTCCATCCCTCCATCGTCGGAAGCAATCAATGCGACAAGCTGCAGGCTGCGATCGACTGTCAGGCCGAGATACAGTTCTTTTTGTATATCCACCGCTTCCTCGACCAGCAAGCGCTTTACCAACCGGCCTTTGGGACCGGTCTGTGCAGTGACCAGCCTCGCCCCAAGCATGCCGCTCGCCAGTTCCCGCAGTTCAGCGATCGACCTTGCCACTTTCACGCCGCCGCCCTTGCCGCGGCCGTCGGCATGAATCTGCGCCTTGACGACCCACGCTTTTCCGCCAAGCCTTTCGGCCGCCTGCACCGCCTCCGCGGCGGAAAAGCAGGGATAGCCATTCGGCGTTGTCACGCCGTACTGCCGCAGCAGCTCCTTCGCCTGGTACTCGTGAATATTCATGCTGAATCTATTCCCGGTTATAGCTTTAATGGCCTTTAATGCGGCTCTTCAGTAAAAGTAGGTAACAGAAAAATCGCCGCTCGTTTCGGGAGAAACGGCGGCGTCACATCGATGATCGGCTCCGGAAAATCTATCTTGCGGGTTGCTGCGCAGGCATGACGGGAGGCGCGCTTTCCACCAAAGATGCCTCGCTGTCAAAGTGCCTTTTCCGCATCGGGCGCAGGACAAACCATGCCATCAGCGCGGCAACCGCGTTCAAAACGCTGCCGACAATGAAGACGGCATGCCAATTGCCCGTCGCCGCGGTCAGTATGCTCGACAAAGGCACAAGCAAGGAGGCGGTTCCCTTGGCGGTATAGAGCAGCCCGGCTTTTGCGGCTGCATACTTGGAGCCGAAAGTGTCGGCGCAAGTGGACGGAAACAGGCTGTAGATTTCACCCCAGGCGAAGAACACCAGGCCCGTGAGCACCACGAAAGCGACCGGGTTGTGCCCGAACTGGTACAGCGCGAGGATGCCCACCGCTTCCAGCGCGAAAGCGATCAGCATGGTTTTCTCGCGGCCGATCTGGTCTGAGACCCATCCGAAAAACGGCCGGGTCAGGCCATTGAGCACGCGGTCGATAGCAAGCGCGAAGGTAAGCGCCGGCAGCACCAATCCCATGATACTGACCGGTATTTCGGCAATCTTGAAATCCTTGGCTATCGGCCCCAGTTGTGCGGTCGCCATCAGCCCGCCTGCGGCCACCGTGACAAACATCACGTACATCACCCAGAACACCGGCGAACGCATTATCTCGCTCGGTTTGAAGTCGCGCTTGGTCTGCGGTACATTGGATTTCGCGGCCGCGACCTTTCCGCTCAATTTCTTGAGTACCTGCGGCGCGGCTTTGAGGCCGAATGAAATCAGGAACACGATTGCACCCTGTGCGAGGCCGAAGTAGAGAAATGCCACTTCGTAGCCGCTGGCCTTGATCACGGCGGAAATCGGAATGATGGTTAATGCCGACCCCGCGCCGAAGCCTGCCGCCGTCAGGCCGGCCGCAAGGCCGCGCCGATCCGGAAACCACTTCAATGCATTTCCGACGCATGTGCCATACACGGCGCCAGCGCCGATGCCGCTGACCGCGGCAGCGAAGTACAGCAAGGTAAGCGAGTCGGCAAACGAGTTGAGCACCCAACCGACGCCGCAAAGAAGGCCTCCGGCCATGACCACGTACCGAGGACCATACTTGTCGACAAGATAGCCTTCGATCGGCACCAACCAGGTTTCGGTCAGTACGAAAATGGTGAAGGCGACTTGAATTGCGGCTTTGCTCCAGCCGTATTTGTCGGCAATCGGATTAACGAACAGGGTCCATCCATACTGCAGATTCGCAATCATGGCCATGCATATGATGCCCATGAATAATTGCAGCCACCTGTACGAGCTTGGCGGGATGCCGCTCGAACCTGACGTGGCACCGTTGACGATTTTCTCTTGGTTCATTGCTGTCTCCATCATGAAATGGGTTCTTTGACCGCTTATAATATTTGCTCTACGGCATATCACTTTCACGCTCAATATGAAATGACACAATCCGATTACCTTGTTCGTCAATTGAAGGAGCGTTTGCCGATTGTGGAAGAACGGGTTTTAAATCTCCTTGACTTCGGTCAATTTTGTCTACATTGTATTTAGACAACTTTTTCACCGTAGCGTACCGAAACCTCTTCGATATTCGTCATGCATCGTGTTAATTGGCATTTCATTGACGCCCATCAAGTTTTCAACTACCCCAAGCATTGGAAAGTTGAAATCGACTTCGGTCCGCGCAGAAGCGGCCGGGACCGCAGATGCTGCCGCCGTTCATCGCCCCCGCTCCGGCGCCGGCGGCCGTAATGGAGAGCGGATGGATTTACGGCAGCTCGCTTGACCCGGCTTCATTTTTCCGGCGATGGTTTTTTGCCGCGGGTCGGCACGCGCAGCGGTTCAAACGCCAACCTGTCCTCTCTGGATTTCCGCCCAGTTCACATTGGGAGCAACGTTGCGGCCGCAAGCGCTCATCGCATCGTAGCAGCGCGCCTTCGCCACTTGTATCGCATCGATCAGAAAGGCGGCATCGTAGACTTTCAGCAGATGCGGCTGCCGGGTTTCCAGATAAACCCGAATCCGGTCGTTCGATCCTGCGGAATCGGGCAGCAGATTCCGGTAGGTATCGGCATCCCAGTGC
>JAQGLW010000040.1 GCA_028292665.1 Herminiimonas sp. | reverse complement strand
AAGAGGGGCCCTACCGAAATCCCTCCGCGCACGAAGAAACCCTTTAGTGCGAGCTGGAATTGGTATTCGCTTGTCGCAATCAAGATATTTCCAGATTCCGACTCCATATCGGGACTGTAGCGAGGAACTGCCAGTAAGACATTGTCCGAGAACGATTTGTAATATAAACGCGAGTCGCGGGATTGCGACTCCAGTTCGCTGATCAGTTTTCCAAATACCGCGTGAAATTCTTGTAATAACTTATTGCTTGATTTGTCCTTATAGCTTTCACGTATGCGCGCGGAAAAGCCCAGCACGTCCAGGAAGGCGCAGAAGGAAAGCCGGTGGACTGGCTTTCCAGCTTGCATGTAATCGTTTTTTTCTCGCATTTCGACTGTTATCGTGGCATGTTTCAAATCGAGAATCGCTTTAGATGGACCACACAAATGGGCTACTTGAAATAGCGCGCTACCGTCCATTGCTTGAGCTGGAAATCTCGCCCTTCTTGCTAAGATACACTCACATACACTCACGTCATAGAGATAAGCAAATAAGTAGGCGCTAATGCGCAAACCCTGTCTAATACCGGCAGTGCCTTCTGCAAGTTAAGGCATGAGCTGAACGGCTGCTTTGGGTCGGAAGCGGACGTTACTTAATGCTGCGATTTCCTAAAGTCTGGGCTGACGGCACGCTCACTTATGGAGGCGTGACTTGCGCCTGAACCGCTTCTAAGCAATCTCGCTTTCGCCAACGTGATGCAACGCGACATTGAGCGCCACCATAAACTCATCGAACTTGATCGGCTTGGTCAAATAGCGGAAGAATCCTGCCTCCAAACCTTTTTCGATGTCTTGTGGGATAGCGTTGGCCGATATTGCGATGATGGGAATGTGTGCCGTGACCCTATCCTTTCGCAAGATCTTCAAAGCGTCATAACCGCTCATGCCGGGCAGATTGATATCCATCAAAATAACCTCTGGTTGATGGGTTCTTGCAAGTTCAATCCCGATGTTGGCGTCGATTGCCATGAGCAGTTTCAAATCGCTGCGTCGCGCGATAAGTTGTTCAACCAATGCCAAGTTCGCTGGATTGTCCTCTACATAGAGCAACGTACGTGGTGATGAGGATACGTGTGTGGCGGCATGATTTTTTTCTTCCACGGGGACTGCGACGTCGCTCCCGAAGGACAACACCGGTGCACTGATTGCCGGCAATTCAAACCAGAACGTGCTACCCACACCGACTGTACTGTGGACGCCCACAACGCCGTTCATAAGCTCGACCAGTTGCTTGGTGACCACCAGCCCAACGCCAGTCCCCTCTTCACCACTGGTTTCCTTGCCCAAGCGATTGAACGGCTGGAATAGCTGGGCCAATTGTTCCGGTGCCAGGCCGGCCCCTGTATCGGCCACGCTGATGCGAATCCGATCGTCGCTCCCGGCGTCGCATTCGACAATGACCGCGCCACCGATTTGGTTGTACTTTATTGCATTCGATAGCAGGTTGATCATCACCTGTTTGACTCTTGTGTGATCAGCATGCACGTAGCACATGTGTTCAATTTTTGGAAACGTCATGCGTATTCCATGCGTCTCGGCCTGCGGCTGAATTAACGCCTCGCAATCTTGCAGCACATCGGAGAGGGACACCGCTTCTTTCGACATGGCCAGCTTGCCCGACTCGATAAGTGCCAGGTCGAGGATTTCATTTATCAGCTTCAGGAGGTACCAGCCCCCTTTCAGGATTTGTTCGATGGAGAGCTTTTGCGCCGGCGAGGGCGATGGCGTCGCCGACTCCATCAATTGTGCGAATCCGAGCACCGCATTGAGCGGTGTACGCAATTCATGGCTCATGCTGGACAAGAATTCCGATTTTGCCAGATTTGCTTTGTCTGCCGCCGCTTTTGCGTTGGCCAGCTCGACGTTTTTCTCTTCTAAAGCAAGCTGCCGATCAAGCAAGCTTTGGTCTAATAAGGCTCTCGCTTCGGCATGCGATGCTTCAACCTGCTTTCGGGCGGTATTGTCGGTGCCGATCAGCAGATAGCCGATCACCTTGTCCTGTCCATCACGCAGCGCGGTGACGGACACAATAGCAGGAAGGGGGCTGCCGTCTTTACGAATGTAGGTTAATTCGTAAATGTCTTCGATGCCTCGCGAGGCTTTGTATACCATCGCCTCGAAGCCGGGCGTGATCGGCGCGCCCGCTTCCTTGCTCAAGACTATTGCCCGTGCAATCAGTTCATCGCCATCTGAAATAGCAGCAGGGGTGACCTGGTTCACCATGTCGGCAGCCTGATACCCAAGCATGCGCTCCGCGCCAACATTAAATATCTGAATTACACCTTCTGCATCCGTCGCGATACAGGAAAAATTTGCACTATTGAAAATGGCATTCTGCAGCGCCAAGTCTGAAGTCGTTTTCATTTTTTTCACCTCTCTGCACTTGGGCGGGTTTGGGCTGACGCAAAGGACTTGTTCGTTCAAGCTTGCCGATCTAAATTCTATAGCACCGGAGCACTTATCATGGCAAAAATTCGAATTGCGGTGCTGCTTGCACACAGTTAGTGTTGCACTGACAAGTTGAATCGCAGGCTAACTGGTCCACTAAAGAATGCCATTTGCGTTCAGACTTTGGACAGATCGTATGTTTGCAAAGGACGCGCTGTTACCAAGGTTTGAAACATTTCGTGGTGTTGCGAATTCATCAGCATCAAACGCTCGCGCACGTCGCGCCAGGTTTGGTTTGGCTTTCCATTTTTTGGGCGTAAAAAAAGCAGGCGAACCTGCTTCTTTCGCAACCTCGACAGCAGTTACTTGACCACAGCGGCTTTGACATCTGCCTTGCCATCAGCTTTGACAGCGGCAGTGTTGACTGCTGCTGCCGACTTATCCGCGGCGGCGTCAGCTTTGGCCGCAGCAACTTTAGCGTTAGCCTTGGACCGTGCTTTTTTGGACTTGGCGCGTGCTTTTGCTTTGGTCTTGGTTGCTTTGGCCTGGGCCTTTGCAACTTTGGCGTCAGCTTTGACATCGGCATTGGCTTCACTTTTCTCTGCCTTGACATCTGCTTTAGTGGCTTTGGCTTCTGCTTTCACGACAGCCGGAGCTGGTGCAGCAGCTTGCGCGAAAACGGAGGTAGCAAACAGGCCGGCGATCAGAATAGCGACTAATTTGTTCATGTGATCCCTTATATTAGGTATGACGGGAAAAGCGGTCGCTTTTCATACTTGTCATGTCATAAACGCACGCCATTCGGAATCGGTTGACATGGTGGGCGCGGAGCCCGAAGTGCTCGGCTCCCGGCGGAAAAAAAAGCACGATCTTAAAACTTCGGTGGCAATTGATGGCGAGTGTCTGTCTGCTCGACCCCTCGCGGACACGGCCGGAACGATGCGTCGACCGCTTTCGGCCAGAAGCAGACGTCGTAACCTGTAGTTTGCTGTTTTAATCAGACACTACAGGCAAATGGAATTAATGTTGGCCGCATTACACCCTACTCTTAAGTAATTCTTAGAAGCGCATTACCAAAGATGGCGGTTTCTACGGTAGGACAAGCGCAATGACTGAAACCAACTCGGCAACTTCTGGTAACCAGTGGATAACGTTAATCATGCGGTTCCTTTGCTCTAGGAGTTCATCGTTTGCAGCGTAGAACCGATTTCTGCAATGTAGTCAGGCATGACTTTTTCTCGTCACTCTCCCTGACGGGTGCCCTTACGATAGTCAGTAGGGCTACTGCCGGTCCAATGTTTAAATGCGCGGCAAAAACCGGTGGCGTCGGAGAAGCCTAGATCAAACGCTAGCGCTGCCACGCCCGTGTTTGAATTTGTCAGCCGATGGACTGCGATATCCCGTCGCAGTCCGTCTTTCACCAACTGGAAATGAGTTCCTTCCTCTGCAAATCTACGGTTGAGCGTGCGTACAGAGGTGTGCAATGCCTGCGCAAGATCCTGTATTGTTACCGACTGTGCAATATTCTGCTCAAGATACTCGCGCGTTTTAGCTGTAATGGAACCGCGATGAAATGCGCTGAATGTCCAGTCTTCCGGAGCACGTTTCAAGAATGCCCATAGTTCGTGCTTCTCGCGTTTGAACAGCTCTGCACAATCTTGGTATAAGAAGTAAATGCTCGTCATACCTGTATTAAAGTGCACCTCGCCGGGGTACAAGAACGCATAGTCCTCCACATGCCTGGGCCTAGCGAAGCTAAACTCGATCCGGTGCAGGCTGATCTCCCTGCCAAGCAGCCATGATGCTATGCCGTGAATCAGCTTCATCATTAACTCATGTCCAAGTGGCGTGACCTGCGTGCCAGGCGTCCTTACCACTAGAGCTAGTCGCACCAAGTTATTTTTCGTTGAAATCTGCAGTCGGTAGTCATCCAGCAGCAGATTCCAAAAGCGAACAAAACGATTCAACGCTACCAACACAGTAGGCGCGTCCAGCAAGCTGAGCATAAGGTACTTTAACGTGCCACTCCGGATTGGCCTAGACCACAGTCCCAGCATCTCATCATCGAGTGTCGCCGCGACCGTCCTGTACAGCGCGACGTATTGCTGGCGCGTCAGTCGTGCATCAGGCTGAATAAGAAGGGACTGAGGGATGGCGGCGCTTGCGAGTGCTTGTGCTGCCACGTCTTCTCCGTGATGGGTGCGAATGAAGTGCAGCATCCCGTGTAAGAAGTGAGCTGAAACAGTGAGGGAGCTTTGCCAGGACAGGTTCATGGTTCCTTAATTATGGCGCATTTTGCATATGCATTGGCGCGATGTGCCAATCTTTTTGTAACCTCCTCCCTATACTGACGTGTAATTTCTACGGCGCCTGAAGTTTGTGATGGCTGCCGTATGGCGTATTTTGCCAATCGCTGGCTGCATATCTTCATTAATCACCTAGGGGAGCATGGTTTGAATACGAGACGTATTGTCGTGACTGGCATGGGTATAGTATCGCCGTTGGGATGTGGGGTTGAGGCCGTATGGAGACATCTCTTAAATGGTTATTCAGGATTAGCTGGTTTGCATGACGATGTCACGGAAGGGATTGCATCAAAGGTCGGTGGCGTCGTGCCAATGTTGACGTCAGACTGTCCATGGGGATTCGATGCTGCCCTCGCAGTAGAACCCAAGGACCAGAAGAAGATGGACCGATTCAGCCTGTTTGCTCTGACTGCAGCGCAGGAGGCTTTGAACCAAGCCCGCTGGCAACCTGAAACTGAAAGCGCTCGCCAAAGGACGGCAACAATTGTGGCGTCTGGCATAGGTGGGTTCGGTGCAATTGTGGATGCCGTTAGAATCACGGATAACCGTGGGCCAAGGCGGCTTTCTCCTTTCACTGTTCCCAGTTTTCTGGCTAATATGGCAGCTGGGCAAATTTCCATCCGCCACGGCTTTCGTGGCCCCCTAGGCACACCTGTTACTGCATGTGCTGCCAGTGCACAGGCCATTGGCGACGCAGCGCGCCTGATTCGTGCTGGCGAAGCCGATATTGCTGTGTGTGGCGGAGCCGAGGCCTGCATTGATCGAGTCAGCTTGGGCGCATTCGCCGCCGCAAGAACAATGTCCACGGGCTTTAATGACCATCCCACACAGGCATCCCGCCCGTTCGATGTTGGACGAGATGGCTTTGTCATGGGGGAAGGGGCCGGCATACTGGTCATAGAAGAACTGGAGCACGCATTGCGGCGAGGCGCCGCTCCGATTGCGGAACTGCTTGGTTATGGCACGAGCGCCGACGCATATCACATGACGTCTCCGCCCGAAGACGGTGCCGGCGGACGACGAGCCATGGAACTGGCAATCCAGCAGGCGAACCTTGAACCAGAGCTGATCGGGCATTTGAACGCACATGCGACGTCCACGCCGGTAGGTGACATCAGTGAGTTGGCTGCCATTAAGGCTACATTTGGAATAGGTCGAGGTCCCGCCGTATCAGCCACCAAGTCCTCGACAGGACATTTGCTTGGGGCGGCTGGCGGCGTGGAAGCAATATTCACCGTGCTTGCGCTGCGCGACCAGATTGCGCCTCCTACACTGAACTTGGCACAGCCTGATTCGGCAGCGGAGGGCATAGACATTGTCAGCGGTTCGGCCCGCAAGATATCGACGGAATATGCTATCTCCAATGGCTTTGGTTTTGGAGGCGTCAATGCCAGCCTAGTATTCCGTCGACTTTGATCTTGGCTGCGAGCTGGAAGGAAGGGCGCGAACTCAGGCCCTAGCGCCATTGACCAAGTCAGCAAAGAGCACTACGGTTTGTATGTATCGCGCGTGTCTATCCACTCTTACGCGGCGTTCGCTAATTGAAATCGGGTGCTGCGCCGTTCCCATGAAGCGTGACTGAAGTCTTCTTCAGTGCAACCACCGTGAAGCAAGTGGATGAAACTTCTGCAGGCCACTGTCCGCTTTGGGTCTTGGATTCAACCGGTCGATGCAACGAGTTGACTGAATCGTTCAGCCGCCGTTTCGTAGTGAAAGGGTTTCCTTGGTCGCTCGTTTAACTTTCTTGCCACTGCATTGAGCTGTGCCTGTGAATAATCTGAAATATCGATACCCTTGGGGAAATACTGCCTTAATAGTCCGTTTGTATTCTCGTTGCTCCCGCGTTGCCAAGGACTTTGAGGGTCACAGAAGTAAACATTGATGTCGGTCGCCAATGTAAAGCGCTTATGGTCCGCCATCTCCTTGCCCCGGTCCCAAGTCAGCGATTGGTAGAGCTCCTGCGGTGTAGATTTTCACGCGTACCGGGCCAGCTTTTCCATTGAAATTTGACCCCGGCATTTGCCAACGTCGGCATCGAAAAATTTAGTTCCCGGTTCTCGTGCGTGGGTCACCCAAAGGTGAAAAAAATGGGTCAAACCACGGTGCAAATCAACATGCAGAGAGCGGAAACTGACCAATGCCTGTTCCACCAGGCTTTGCACGATCGTCTCCTCGGCAATCGTTCCTTCCTCAAGCCTGCTCATCGCCTGGCTTGGCCGGGCCTTGATCTGCCGGCGGATTTTCCTTGACCGGGATTGGCTCATAACGGGTCACCGCATCGTACAGTTCCAGAATCGTCTGGCTCATTGCATTCATATCGGCGCCGTCGCTCGCCGCAATCGGACCGACGTCCTTGCCCGCCGATTCATGTATCCGGTTGACGTATAGAACGTTGATCAGTTGCACAAACCGATCCCGGACTTCGGAAGGGAAATCCTTCGGGCGCAGCCACTGCAGGTGATTGGTGAACGCGGCAGCCAGGCGCTCGCGCTGCGGGCCGGGACCGATGAGCAACTGTACCGCTGCGTGCAATTCATTCCAGGTGGTGGACATCGCAGTGTGACTCCTTGTAGGGATAAATAGTCGGGATGGGGGCGTGCTGGCGGAATCGCTTCGCATGGTTGCGATGGCGGGATTACTGAGGCGGTGATGCGAAGATGCGTGATGCTGCCGGTGACCGACACCGGGCTCCGCCGCTCAGACGCACGGGCGATTTTCCGGATCATCCGGACTCCGCAGCAGGGGCTCGTACCGGGTGGCCGCGTCGAACATGTCGACGACCGCTTCGATCAGCGCGCCGATGTCGTCGTCGGCCAGTACGTCGATGCGCCTTTGCAGTGACGCGACGTCGTGCTTGCGCCGCCCGGGATTCAGCAGTTCCAGCAGCCTGATGAAATGATTGCGCACCTCGCCCGGCAGGTCTTTCGGGCGAAGCCAAACCAGATTTTGCAGGAAGGCCTGTGCCAGCCGCTCGCGCGGCGATCCTGTGGCCTGCGCCAAGTGCTGCACCGCCAGCTTCAGGTGTTCCGATGCATGCGACATGCGACCTCCCTTGCGATAACAGTTTCCGGTGAGGTGGGGCATGGCGGCGTTGTGTTCACTGCGGCGGCGCTCATTGCCGTGCCCCGATCGTCAGCGCGCTCGTCAGTTTTACTTGCCATTCCTCACCATCAAGAGTGAGGTACCGTGCCGACGAATTACGCCGTGTCGCTGCCGGCATCGCGAATTCCAGGCGGGCGTTGTAACCTGCCAGCAGCGGTTCATTGGTGCTGGGATCCAGTGCCAGCAACGCATGGGACGTGAATGTGCTGCCCACTCGCAGGCCTTCACATCCGATTATCAAAATCCAGTGATGCTGGCGGCCGCTGCGCCACGAAGCTACGACCAAATGCCCGTCTGCCAACTGCGCCTCCGCATAGGCCAGACATTGCCGGTGATTGCCTTGAAACGGCTCGACCAGCCGGCCGGTCTTGAGCGACTCGACGATTTCTGCAAGCTGGCCGACACTGGTTCCTTCGAAAAACGTTTCCTGCGTCGCTTTCCACAGCCGGGCTGCCACGCCGGCGCGCCGCTCACACAGCAACGACACGTCCATTTCTTTCAGTAACGACATTGCCATCGCGACCGCATGCGGCCCGCATGCCGCATCGAATTGACCTTGCCTGGCGAAAATGGGGACGACGTTCTCACCATAGGCAACCGACGCGGTGAATTCGATGCGCAGCGCAGGGTGGAACCACTGGATCAGATGGGCACGGTTCATGTCGGCAAATTCGCGGGGCAGCAGCAGCGTGGTCGTGGTGCGGTCGGGCGACGTCAGGATCCACAGCCGCTCGCGTTTGTCACCCAGCAAGTACGCCGATAGAATTTGCTGGCCGCGGCGCAGCGCGCGCCGGTTTCGGATGATTTGCGGCGGATCGACGACGCCCCAATCGGCACGCTGGTGGCGGTCGAGCAAGTCATTG
>JAQGLW010000007.1 GCA_028292665.1 Herminiimonas sp. | reverse complement strand
GCGGATCCGGTTCGACCGGCAGTTCGTCGAAGTAACGCACAGTAAAATTGCTGAAGTAGTACATAGCTCGGCTTTGAAGCCTGAGTGAAGCGGTTCCATCGATGAATATTATTCGTCATGGAGTCGTGTGTGGTATTGGAAAATTCAGGCAAGGCCGTGCTATGTATTTTCAGATCCTTATCGGTTGCATGCAATCGCCGGCGTGACTTCACAAATGCGTCTTGCATGGAACGCAGCAGGCAATTCAATTTGCCTGAAAAACGATATGCGCGATTTTAAAATTGCCGCGCATTATCGATAATTTGAAAAAATCGACGCTTGAGGAATTTTTTCTCCTGGATTGGCTCTTTAAGGAGAAAGAGCAAGGGAGTCCGCAAGACAGGGGAGTTCATTCGTTTATTCAATATCCTGGATTCCAGATGGAAAGCCCGTTTTCTGCATGGAGCGGATTGAAGTACTGATAATTTTTATTATCGGTTTGGATTGACTGACGTCAAACTCATTTTGCGAAGATTGACGACACTGATACGCACCGATCGATTTAACGCAAATATTCAAGGCCGCACTCAGTGAATAAATGTTTTGAGAATTCAATTGCGAATATTCATATTGCATTCGCCTGCAGTTGCACTGTCTTGGTCAAAGTACGTCAAAGTACGTTAACGCAGTGAATACCTGCAAACAGAATGTCTTATGCCACATGTACTCATCGTTGACGATGACCTGAACACCAGAGAAGCACTTGTTGAAATCACGGCTGCGGAAGGCTTTACTACCTCGGTAGCCGGGAATATCCATGAGGCGCAGACGCAAATTGCCCGTCATCGGCCGGACTTGGTCTTGATCGATCTGAAGCTGCCGGACGGCAACGGCATGGACCTTTTCAATGATATCGAGTCGCGTTCGACCACGCAGATCGTGCTGATCACCGGACATGCCAGTGTCGAAACCGCGGTGGAGGCGTTGCGTCTCGGCGCGGTCGATTATCTGACCAAGCCGATCAATTTCCGGCGTTTGAAAGCGCTGCTGTCGAGGGTGCCGCGTACCATGGATTTGAAAACCGAGATCGGCGCGTTGCGTAGCGAGCTTCGCCGGCTGGGCCATTTCGGCCAGATGCTTGGCGTTGCGCCCGTGATGCAAAAGCTCTATAACCATATCGGGCGTGTAGCGCCGACCGAAGCCACCGTATTGCTGCTGGGTGACAGCGGTACAGGCAAGGAGTTGGCCGCACAAACCATTCATGACCTGAGCTTGCGGCAAAAGCAGCCGTTTCTTCCGGTCAATTGCGGAGCTATCTCGCCGCAATTGATTGAAAGCGAAATTTTCGGGCACGAAAAAGGCAGCTTCACCGGCGCGGACCGGCAGCACAAAGGATATTTCGAACGTGCCAACGGCGGTACGCTGTTCCTTGACGAGATCACCGAGATGCCGATCGAGTTGCAGGTAAAACTGCTGCGCGTACTTGAAACCGGATCGTTCATGCGCATCGGAAGCAATCAGGAGCTGGAAACCGATGTCCGCGTGATAGCCGCCACCAATCGCGATCCGGAGGACGCGATTCTTGCCGGCAAATTGAGACTGGATCTTTATCACCGCTTGAATGTCTTCCCTTTGAGAATACCGCCTCTGCGCGAACGCGGTCCCGATGTAGAATTGCTCGCACAGCATTTCCTCGACGAGTTCAATGCGGCGCACGGGACGAACAAGGTGCTGGCGCCGGACGGACTGGCCTGCCTCGGTAATTATCACTGGCCGGGCAATGTGCGCGAACTCAGAAATTACATGCAGAGGGCGTTCATTTTGTCCGATCAGACAATCGATGCTGCGGCACTGGCGCCAACCATGACGGCCCATTCCCCGGTAGGCCTGACGCTGGCGATTCCGGTCGGAACATCGCTTGCGGATGTCGATCGAAAGCTTATTTTCGCAACGCTGGAATTATGCGGAGGTGTCAAGAAACGGGCCGCGGATATCCTCGGAATCAGCCTGAAGACGCTCTACAACCGGCTGGAAGAATACGGTCCGCACGAATACCTGGAGAAAGATGAATCCTTCCTGCCGAAGGAAATAAACGAGGCGTCCATGCATAAGGGCGATGTGTACGGTTGATTGCAGCAGCAGCTTTTGCCTGAAGGCATGAGGCATGCCGCCTGCACGATATTTCCGGAATGCCGGCAGGAGCCGCAGTCATTCTCTCGATGCCATCATCGCTATCACTATGATCAATTCCTCCGGCGCCGCCGGCTTTGTCATATGCATCTGAAAGCCGGCAGTGAGTGCGCGAATGCGGTCTTCACGCTGAGCGAATGCCGTCAGCGCAAGTGCCGGCATCCGCTGCAAAGGCGCGAGCCCTTTGGCGTTTTGCCAGGCGCGCAGTTTCCGCAAGACCGAATAACCGTCTTCGACCGGCATCGCAATGTCGCACACCAGAACATCCGGTAATTCGTCCGGTTCCACCATAGGCAGCCAGTCGATTACTTCGCGGGCCGATGCTGCGGCAAAAACATTGGCGCCGGCGGAGGCAAGTACGAGAGCCAGGGATTCACGCGCTTCCTCCTGATCGTCGATCAGCAAAATGCGCAAGCCATTGAGTGAAGGCAACGGTCCGGCATTATCGGCGCTGTCGCTCTGCGCGGCCTGCATGTATTTGTCGCGGCCGGTGCGCAGCGGCAGATTGACGGTAAATATCGTTCCCTTGCCTTCTCCCGGACTATCCGCTTCCACCGATCCGCCGTGCAGTTCGATCAGGTGCCTTACCAGAAACAGGCCCAGCCCCAGACCGCTATGGCCCCGCGTGCTGGAGGTATCTTCCTGGCTGAAGCGGTCGAACAGGTGCGGCAGGAATTCGCGCGATATGCCGACGCCGTCGTCGCCTACGGTTACTTCAATCCGGGCGCCCGTGCTGCGTGCAGTCAGCCACACATTGCCGTCCTGTGGCGTGAACTTGATGGAATTGGATAGCAGATTCCAGATAATCTGCTGCATTCGATCCGAGTCGCCGTCGATCTGTTCGTCCGTGATCTGCCAGGTGCATTTAATGCCGATATGCTTTGCCGCAGCGGCGTCGCGTACGCTTTCGACCGCCGCCTGGATCACCGGCAGCAACATGAACGGCTGCTTCACCAGCCTTAACTTGCCGCTCATCATCCGGGTGACGTCGAGCAAATCCTCGATCAGGCGCACCTGCTGCGCGACTCCGGTCTTGATGCCGTTCAATGCACGTTGCGCAAGCGGGCTCGAACCGGAATCCTTTACGAAATTTTCGAGTATGTGAGCCCAGCTTTGAATGCCGTTCAGCGGCGCGCGCAATTCATGCGACACGATTGCCAGGAATTCATCGCGCGCACGGGCCGCGGTTTCCGCCTGAATGCGCGCGGCGCGTTCGCGCGCCAGCAGCACCTCGTTTTCCCTTTCCATTTTCGTGCGCTCGGTCACGTCGTAGGTAATCCCCAATACCGACTCGATGCGCCCGTCGCGGTCCGCTTCCGGGATCACGCGTGCAGAAAAATATCGCGTCCGGGCGCCTTCGGCGAATGCAAAGTCGAATCGTTGTTCCTTGCCGGTCTTGAATGCGGCATCAGCCGCGCTGTCCCAGGCATGGACCACATCCGCAGGCAAGCCAAGCTCGGTTTTCGTCTTGCCGAGACACTCTGCCGCACGCAAGCCTGTGGCCGCCTCGACTGCGGGATTGACATAAATATGGCGCATGCCGCGATCGATGCGCGATATCCCGTCCGGAGAATTTTCCACCAGGGTCTTGAATTCCTGTTCGCGGCGATGAAGTTGTTCCTCGGTGTGCCGCAGCCGCGTGATATCGCTGATTGCGGCAATCAACCCATGCACATTGCCGCGTTCGTCGAGTTCAGGGACATACATCATGTGCATGTAGCGGTCGCCGGTTCCGGGGAGCGCTATTCTTATTTCATGCTCCTGGGGTTTGCCGGCCAGTGCGGCATCGGCGTAACGGCGGGACAGCGCGAATGCTTCGTCGCCCACGATGTCCGGGATGCGTCGGCCGATCATGTCTTCCGGGCGGAATCCGAAACGATCGGCATATGTTTTATTGATGAAGCGGAGGCGGTAATCCTTGTCGCATTGGGCAATCAGGACAGGAACGGCATCGGTGATCAGCCGCAGTTGCATTTCCTGTTCGCGCAATATCCGTTCCCGGCGTCTGCGCTCGGTGATATCCATCACCATGGAGGAATAGCCGCGTACCGTGCCGTCGGCTGCCGTATCGGGCGCGTAGATCGCCATGACATGGCGGTCGCCTTGCCGGGTATGCATGATATGTTCGTAGCCGACACGCTCGCCGCAAAGCGCCCTGGCGATATACGGCCGCATGTCCGCATGGACAGCGCCCGGCACTTCGCCGATCGTGCGCCCGATGATGTCCTCGCGTGGACGCTGGAACCAGATTTCATAGGCGGCATTGACGAAGCGGTAGCGCTGGTCTTTATCGATATAGGCAATCAGGGCGGGAACGGTATCGGCAATCAGCCGCATGTACCGATCGCACGTCTTCAGCTGTTCGGCGAATTGCCCTCGTCCAGACATATCCTGCACAATCACCAGACAGCCCGGTTCATCGCCGTCCCGGCAAGCCGTCGTAACGACTTCGACGCTGCTCACTTTTCCATCCAGCCGATGCAGTTCATGCCCGACGGGACGCGCGGCTTCATTGACTTCGATAAACAGCGATTTTATTTCCGGCGGCTCCGCGGGCACAGCATCATCAGGCAGGAACTCATGCAATGGCCGTCCGATCACCTGATCGGCATCCGAACCGCCGAGCAAGTCTACGGCGGCCTGATTGGCATACGTGATCCGGCCGTGAACAGTCAGGAATATTCCGCCTTGACATAACCCGGCCAACTCACGATAGCGCTGTTCGCTTGCACTCAGCTTTTGCTCCGTCACGTTCGTTGTTTGATTGTCCGCCATGCAATCCAATGCCGTATGCAATGCCTTGCTGCCATCACCGAACGCAGGAAAGAAATTCGTTGAAGCAGGCATGACGAAATACTCCTTATACGGATTTCCCCATGCTGAAACTCGTTCCTGCTGCATGGGTCCCGCAGTTGCGGCAATTCCGTTTGAATTCCGGAGACGCGTCCTGCCATGCAACGCAGCCGGTATGGCGCATACGGTTTCAGCTCTGTTTTAGCTCTCTTTCGATCGACTCGCCTTGATATTTCAGAACTTCACATATCGCAGCCTGCTCTCCGATAGAACATTTCGAAAATCATCTTTATCGACTTTATTCAAAAACTTGTTGCAAGCATGCATTTAAAGTCGTCAGCCAAGCTTTCTTTTGCAATGCGCAACAAAATTCATAGTCGAAGCTCAGAAATCTGCACAATTGAAAATGAAATCGGCATCGGCTTTCGTCCAAGACTTGATGCGAAGCTATTCACTAATGCCCAATGACGTAACGATTACATGCGGCCTGTCATTTTTTCATGGATCGGACACTGTGAGTCGTCAACGCATGATTACGAAACGCAAGCTGCAATTTTCGTATAAGCAGAAAATGTACCGGCATTACATAAAGTTTCCGGAAAAGCGATTGCCTTCGTCATATCCAATGCGGCTTGAAGCGAGCCGGCCTGATCATCGGAATTCATGCATTCCAAACCGGTGCTTGTTTGATTATGTTGCCGGAGCAGCATGCGTGACTTGGCTGCCTTTTCAGAAGCCTCCGAAAATTTCATCTGTACGGGTTTGCGCCGATCCCGGCAGGAATAACGGCGTAATGCATTTGGGGAAGCGATCGCATTTGGCAACTGCATGGCGTGATGAGGCGTAAACCGGATTGCGATAGTTGCGTCCATCGAAATCCGCACATTGCGCCAAGCGGATTACGAGTGACGCATCGGCAAAAGAGAGACGCTTATCCTGTTCCCTTTGCGCTATTTCAATGCGCCGGGCCGCTAGTGCGGAGAAAATAATACAGGGCCGACGTATTTGAAAATATAAATTATTTTTCATGGCGGAGGCATGGAAATCAAGCTTCCTGATTTCGATCAGCGAAGAATTCCATAGGTAAATGTAGTTTTTACTCCATGCTGTAAAACTTACGCAAACCATGCAGTCGTTCATGCACTTTCCGTCCGGATGGTTTTAAAAAGGCATTACCGGCATATCTCTTGCCTAGTAGAGAATTGATAGTGAGGCTTGTTTTTGAATTGAGCATTATCGAATTTCAAAGGCAGGCAACGGTTGATCAATTTTGGATAAATGAAGTCAAAGGTGAATGCGTATTTGAAAGGCAGGTATTTCAAAAATAATTTTTATCAGGTTCAAGGACTACGGCAACTTAACTTTTATGCGACATGACACCACCTGCATCCTCTGAACCGTTCCGCTCATACTGGTTGGCCGGGTATGAGGACGTGAACCATGATAACGGAGCAGGTGAACCTCTGTCGCCGGATGATTCAATGCAGCACCTGCAAAGGGTGCGCGAAGATTATGCATTGCTGCGCGAATTCGGCATTCGCACCGTGCGTGAAAGCGTTGAATGGCGCCTGATAGATAAAGACGGACAATTTGATTTTTCGGCGCTTGAGTCGCGCGCACGCGCGGCTCGCGACATGGATTTGCAGATCGTCTGGACGCTATGCCGGTACGGCTGGCCGTCCGATGTCGATGTCCATTCGCCGCAATTCGTCGGGCGCTTCACGCATTACTGCAGCAATGCGGTGCGCTTTCTGGCGCCGTATTCGGATGCATCGCCGGTTTTTTGCCTTTTCAGTGGAATTTCATTTGCCTGCCTGGCTGCCGCTGAAGATGGATTCGCCCGCCCGGACGAATCCGATCAGGGCGACCGGCAGGCATTGAAGCGGCAGCTGGTACGCGCCACGCTGGCCGCTTGCGATGCGATCCGGCAGATCAATCCGCTCGCGCGCATCCTGCATTGCGACCCTCTGGTTCATGTCGTCGCGCCGGCCGGGCGACCCGAACTCGAAAGCGATGCAGCCGCGGCAAGGCAATGCCAATTTGATGCATGGGACATGCTGAGCGGCCGCATCGAACCCGAATTGGGCGGTGCGCCGCATTACCTTGATTTGGTCGGCGTGAATTATTACCACAACAGTCAATGGGAGGTCGGCACCAGCAAGGAACTGGATTGGCATCTGGACGATCCGCGGCGTTTGCCGCTGCATCGGCTCCTGATCGAACTGCATCAGCGTTATCGGCGCCCGATCCTGATATCGGAAACCAGCCATGTCGGCAGCGCGCGCGGCGCATGGATCAGAGAAATTGCGCAGGAAGCCGCGATAGCCGGAATCCATGACGTCGAACTATCAGGAATCTGCCTTTATCCCATCATCGACCGGCCTGACTGGGATGATGCCGGACATTGGCATTACAGCGGTCTGTGGGACGTGAAAAAACATGGAGATGAAAAATTCCAGCGCGTTCTATCGGAACCGTACGCCGCGGCATTGCGCCAGGCGCAATGTTTGACCGGACAATTTTGTCTTACTTATACGCCGTCAATACGGCAAGGAGATCGCATGCCTGCAATTATTGTTTTTTCACATCTGCGTTGGGATTTTGTCTTGCAGCGTCCCCAGCATTTATTGTCGCGGCTCGCCGGGAATTATCCGATCGTCTTCGTAGAAGAACCGGTTTACGACGAACAGGAAAGCCGCTGGGAGATTTCCAGTCCGCAGCCTGGTGTATTCGTATGCAAGCCGCACACCACTATTGCGATGCCGGGTTTCCATGACGATCATTTGCCGCAGCTGCGCAAGTTGATGCGTCAGCTGGTTGCCGATTACGATGATCATATCGTCTGGTTTTATACGCCGATGGCGTTGCCGCTGTTGCAGGAACTGCATCCGCGCCTGGTCGTATACGATTGCATGGATGAACTGGCGTCATTCAAAAACGCGCCGAAGCAACTGCTTCAACGCGAGAACGCGGTGCTGAAGGTCGCCGATGTCGTCTTTACCGGCGGGCCCAGCCTGTATCGCGCCAAGCGCGAGCGCCACCCCAATGTGCACTGCTTTCCCAGCAGCGTCGATGTGGTTCATTTCATTCAGGCGCTCGATCGAACCAACTCTCATCCTGCGCACAAGGATATTCCGGGACCGCGCCTCGGTTTTTACGGCGTCATCGACGAGCGGTTCGATGCGGAATTGATCGGCCGGGTTGCCGATGCCCATCCGCAATGGCAGATCGTGCTGGTGGGCCCGGTGGTCAAGGTGGACCCGGCTTCATTGCCGCGGCGGCCCAATATCCATTACCTGGGCCAGCAGCCGTACAAGGCATTGCCGCATTTTCTGGCAGGCTGGGACGTTTGCCTGCTGCCGTTTGCGCTCAATGAATCGACCCGCTTCATCAGCCCGACAAAAACGCTCGAATACATGGCGGCCGAGCTTCCGATCGTCAGTACGCCGGTGACGGACGTGGTGGATCTGTACGGGGATGTCGTCTACATCGCAAACGATGCGAAGCAGTTCATTGCGGCATGCGAAGCGGCATTGCTGGAAACCACGGAGAAACGCATCGAAAAAATGGAGAAGATGCGGGCCATCGTCGCGTCGACATCATGGGACGGCACTGCCGAGAAAATGCATGCTCTGCTCGATGCCGCGCGCAACGTGCAGAAGCCGGTCGCCAAAGTGGCGCAGGAACCCGTTGAAGGGGGGTCGAATATCAATCCGCTGCGCACATCGACCGGCATGCCGAGCGTGAAATGCGTGATCATCGGCGCCGGGCCCACCGGACTCAGCGCCGCCTACCATCTGGACAAAGACACGCTGGTGCTCGACAGGAACGCACAGGTCGGCGGGTGGTGCCGTTCGATCGAGGACAAGGGATTCACGTTCGATTATGCGGGCCATATCATGTTTTCCAACGATGCCTACGTACAGAAACTGTACCAGGTGCTGCTGGGCGATAACGTGCATTGGCAGAATCGCGAGGCATGGGTATACAGCAAGGGCGTGCATACGCGTTATCCGTTCCAGGGCGCGCTGTACGGCCTGCCGCCGAAAGTGATCACCGAATGCATCGTCGGCGCAATGGAAGCGCGCTTCGGCAGCGCGAAAAGGCCGGATACGGAATGCGTTGCCGCGAACGTGCAGGACAATGCTGGGTCCAGGGAAATCGCGGACTGCTGCGCGGACGGAACGGTCACGGTTCCGGCATCGGCGCCGTCATCCGTCAATGCCGTGCCGCTCGGAAAGCCGGTGCCGGGAAATTTCGAGGAATTCATTTACAAGATGTGGGGCAGCGGCATTGCAAAACATTTCGCGATACCTTACAACAAAAAGCTGTGGACGGTTCCATTGACGGAAATGGAAACCTCATGGCTCGGCGGCCGGGTGCCGCTTCCCGATCTCGAAGAGATCATCGAAGGCGCGCTGGAACCGGTCGGCAAGCCGATGGGGCCGAATGCGCGATTCGGATATCCGTTGCGCGGCGGCTTTCAGGCATTGATGTCCGGTTTCCTGCCCCATATCAAGGGCACGCTGGAACTCAATGCCGACGTGGTGCAGCTTTCACCGGCCCAGCGGATCGTTGCCCTGGCCGACGGCCGGCGCTTTCACTATGACAGTTTGATCAGTACGATGCCGTTGCCGGAATTGATCAGACTGATCGGCGATGAAGCGCCCGGCGAAATCAGGGAAGCGGCCAACGGTCTGCGGCATATTTCGGTACGCTGCGTGAACCTGGGGGTGGCGCGTGAAAACATCACCGACAAGCACTGGATTTACTATCCTGAAGATACGATCTTCCATCGCATTTTCGTCCAGGGCAACGCGAGTCCCGGTTGCAATCCGCCCGGCGGCTTCGGATTGACTTGCGAGATATCCTATTCGCCGTGGAAGCCGCTGCCGGTCGATGGACAGCAGCTGATCGACCGTTGCGTGGCAGACTGCATCAAGGTCGGCCTGATGAATGCGGACGATAAATTGATCACGGCCAACCTGGTCGACATGCCCTATGCTTACGTCGTGTATGACCATGCCCGGGCCAGGAATGTGGAAACCGTCAAGGCCTGGCTGTCGGAGCACGATATCGTTCTGTCGGGCCGCTACAGCGAATGGGAATATTACAACTCGGACCATGCATTTTTAGCGGGCAAAAAAGCGGCTGAAACGGTCAAATGGCTGCAGCCGCAAAAGAGCGCGCTGGCGGAGTAGGGGGGCACCGGTAATCGGTTGCAAACGGGTAGTGCGGATTGAATCCGCACTACCCGTTCAAGGCGTCAATGATGATGATGCGGTTGCCTGGGCGCCTGCCGGTTTTTTTCATCGTCTTCGTCTTCCTCGAATTCTTCGTCCGGCATGCCGAATTCGCTGCGTAGTTCGTCTCTGCGCTGACGGATATCCTTTCCCAGGGTTTCCAGGTCCAGTGCCGTGCTTTTCAGTTTCGGGAAAATCCTGTTCTGCTCTTCCTCGATGTGGTGCTTCACGTATTCGCCGAGCACCTTGAACTTGGCGTCGTACAACTCATCGCCCGCCTGCATCGATTCGAGTTCGCTGATGAGCTGCCTGGCCATCGTGTGCTCGACCTGGGCTTCGTCGATCAAATCGGTTTCATCGAACGCATCGCGCAGGGCGGGATACAGGAATTCCTCTTCCACCTGGCTATGAATGACGAGTTCCGTGCAGGTGATTTCGACGAGCGTTTGTTTTGCCGCATCGTCTGCCCGATCCTTGATCGTCTGAAATTCCGCAAAAAGCTGGCTGACTTTTTTATGGTCTTCAATCAGGATATCGATGATGTCGGACGCAGATGAATCGGCATCAGCCTGTCGAGGCATGATCTTCTCCTATCGGGAAATAACGAGCAGACCCCCGCAAACTCCATGCCAGTAATCCGGCGCCGCATCGAAGAGCAAAGCGAAAACGGTGCCACTCGCGGCAGACGCGGTCAATCTCATGCCGGTCGATGCGGCCATTGCGGCGACCGCCTATTTTTTGCAAAATGGATGGTAAGTCTTACAACCCGGCACTATGATACTGTTGCCGATGCGTCGTCGCTTAACGATCCGGTATCGGCTCTTCCAGCGAACGCGCATCGGCCGATTCCGCCGCGCCGGAATCGCTGTCGGTATCGGCAACGTCCTGCCCGTCCGCCGCTTCACGGCTGATCGACGCAGCGGGAATCGACAGCAGGGCTGCCGGCGATTGTTGGCCGCAGGAACGGCATGCATCCGGCGGCCCCGGCCTTGCATTGCGCGCATGCAGGAGATCGATGACCGCCGCCGCCACGCGCTCAGGCGCAATCCGGGTCAGACAGGCATGATGGCCTTGCGGACAAATGCTTTGATAGCAATTTCGGCACGGCACCATATGATATAGAACCCGGCTCGGTACTTGCCACGGCGTATGCTGCGGATTGGTCAGCGCATACAAATCCACTACAGGCGTGCCGACAGCGGCGGCCAGATGAACCGGTCCGGTATTGTTCGACAACAGGACCGGCGCCTGCGCAATCACGGCTCCCAGTTTGCCGATGTCCAGTTCGCCGGCAAGCGAATGCGTTACCGCCGGTATGTCGCGCCGGATGCCTTCAACCAATGCAATTTCCTGTGCGCCGCCGGTAAACACCAGCGGGCAATCGAGCTGCAAGGCAAGCGCGCCGGCCGCCTGCGCCCATTGTTCGGGCGGATAGCGGCGCGATGCCGCGCTGGCGCCGGGATGCAGCAGTATCCACGGCCGGGCCGAGTCGATGCCGATCGACTGCAGCCGGCGTATTGCCCAGGCGGCATCCTGCGCCGGCACCTGAAAAGAAAGACGTTCATTTTCGGTACGGCATCCGACGGCCGCCGCCAGATCCAGCTGGCGCCGGACTTCATGCCGGATGCGTTCGTGCGGTTCCGGATCGCGTATCCAGTGCGTCAGCAATTGATACGGATTTTCATGGCAATGCGCAAGCCGCAGCGGGATGCCGGCCAGATAACACAGCATCGCCGCCGGCAACGGACTCTGGCTGTATGTCGTGAAAATGACTGCCGCGTCGAATCGATGCCGCCGCAATGTTTCGATCATCGCCTGATCCGCTGCCGGCGCATGCGCCGCGCTGTTCTTCATCCATGGCGCGGCATATTCGATCACTGCGTCAAGTTCGGGAATCATCGCCGCTGCAGCGGCGCCGCTGCCGGAAGTCAGCAGAGTCGTGCGGCGCCGGGGCGCCGACTCCCTGAGCGCGCGGATCGCCGGCGTGCACATCAGCACATCGCCCAGATAATCGAGCCGGATGCACAATATGTTGCGCGCCTTGTACCATGCTTTTTCATTCATGAATGGTTCGTGCCTGTTGTCTGATGAAACGGGAAAGCCGGCATGCGATCGATAAACTCGATGATGTCGGCGGCATCGGATAAGCCGGGGGCGATCAGATCGGGCATGCGCAATCCGGAAAGCGCCCATTCGGTTTCATTGCCGTTATTGATCAGTACCGTTTTGCAACCGGCCCGGCGGCCGGCTTCCACGTCGTCAAGAATATCGCCGATCATCCACGATTGCGGCAGATCGATGCGATGCCGGCATGCGGCGCGTAAAATCAGGCCGGGCATCGGCTTGCGGCAGACGCATTGGCGCGTATACCGTCCGACATTGCCGTCGGGATGGTGCGGGCAATAATAAAAACCATCGAGCGCAGTTCCTTCTTTCAACAGCAATTCGGACAAGCGGCGCTGCATGGGCTGCAAAGCCGATTCGGAGAAAAACCCCTTGGCAATGCCTGTCTGATTGGTTATCACGAACAGCGCATATCCCTGCCGCCGAAAAGAGCGTAATGCATCGCCGGCGCCGGGCGACAACCGGACAAGGCCGGGATCGACGTTGTACGGAACGTCTTCCACCAGCGTGCCGTCCTTGTCCAGAAAAATCGCTCGCATGCCGCTCCTTCGAGATGCCGGTGAGACAGGCGTCAGGGCCAGGACGTTTCGCGCATCGGCAATACCATTATTTCGGAAATCACCGTTTCGTCGGGCAGCAGCAAAACCGCCTTGACGGTTTTTGCCACGCTGGCCGGATCCTGCAGCGTGCTCACATCGATGTCGGGAAAGCGGTCGAGCAGAAAAGGCGTACGCATGCCGCCGGCGATCACGGCGGTTACCTTGATGTTGTACGGACGTAATTCGGCATGCAACGAATGCGATAGTCCGAGCAATCCCCATTTGCTGGCATGATAAGCGGACGCATTCGGCCATGCGCGCTTGGCGGCGGTCGATGCGATATTGACGATATGCCCGCCACGGTTTCGCTTCATGTACTGCGCCGCATATTTCGATAAAAGGAACGGCCCGTACAGATTGGTACGGATCACCCGGTCCCAATCCGAAAAGGATAGCTCGTCGAGCGAGCAGGTCACATCGGTGCCTGCATTATTGATCAGCACGTCGAGCTTGCCGAATGTCCGGACAGTTTCATTGACCGCATTTTCGGCGGAAACCGGATCGCCGACATCGCAGTAGGTAGCTTGTGCACGCGCTTGCGCGCCATGCGCCGATTCGGCTACCGCCTGCGCCTTGTCCCGGTTGATGTCGCCGATCATGACCTCGGCTCCGGCGCCGCACAGGACGTTGCACAGGGCGGTGCCCAGGCCGCTGGCGCCGCCGGTGACGAGAATTGTTTTTCCGGCCAGCATGCCGCTTTCCTGCACCGGGCTCGGAGTATCCGCAGCAATGTTTTGATTAATCAATCCAGCCTCCAGTAATGTTTGTTCGCCGTTAATCATGCATTCGGCATGCCGAACGATCGAGACGTCGTTACCAACGTCGCCGCGCCTGGCAGATTCATGCAGCCGGCATTTATCCAAGCAAACGATGTACCCGAAAAATCGTGCGCCGATGCATCCGGTCTCATGCGCCGGAATACGCGCAGCATTTGCCGGTTTCAGCAGTGAAGGCTTGCCGCAGCGACACGGACACATGCGTAATAAATACAGGCACCCGGTAGAAACCGGATGAGTGCCGGCGCAATTCGCCGTCGATGCAGCGCCGGGCCGGGAATGCGGCGGCCCGGGCTGGATTTATTGGCATATTTACTGCATCGACGATCGCCGTATTGAAAATTTCCGGGTCATCCTTGCCTGTTGAGGAATGAAATGAGCGCAACCGCAATCGATCATGCACATGATTATTCTCATGACCATCCATACGGGTGGCGGCGCTGGCTGTATGCGACCAATCACAAGGACATCGGCACGCTGTACCTGTGGTTTGCGTTCGTCATGCTGATGGAGGGCGGGGTATTGGCGCTGCTGATACGGGCCGAACTGTTCCAGCCCGGCCTGCAATTTTTCCAGCCGCAATTCTTCAACCAGTTGACGACGATGCACGGGCTGATGATGATATTCGGCGCGATCATGCCTGCCTTCGTCGGCTTTGCCAACTGGATGATTCCGCTGCAAATCGGCGCGGCGGACATGGCGTTTGCCCGGCTCAATAATTTTTCCTTCTGGCTGCTGCCGCCTGCCGGCCTGCTTCTGACGGCGGCTTTTTTTATGCCCGGCGGTGCCGCCGGCACCGGCTGGACCATGTATCCGCCGCTGTCGGAGCAGATGGGGCCAGGCATGGATTACATCATTTTCGCGGTGCATCTGATGGGCGCCTCTTCGATCATGGGCGCAATCAATATCATCACCACCATCCTGAACATGCGCGCGCCCGGCATGACGCTGATGAAGATGCCGCTGTTTTGCTGGATGTGGCTGATCACCGCCTATCTGCTGATCGCGGTGATGCCGGTGCTGGCGGCGACAGTCACGATGATATTGACGGACCGCCACTTCGGCACGACGTTTTTCAATGCCGCCGGCGGCGGCGATCCGGTCATGTTTCAGCATCTGTTCTGGTTCTTCGGGCACCCCGAGGTGTACATCATGATCTTGCCGGCATTCGGCATGGTGTCGCAGGTCATTCCGGCATTTTCCCGCAAACCGCTGTTCGGCTACAGCTCGATGGTGTATGCGGCGGCGTCGATTGCGATCATATCGTTCATCGTTTGGGCGCATCACATGTTCGCCACCGGCATGCCGGTGACCGGCCAGTTGTTTTTCATGTACGCGACGATGCTGGTCGCGGTGCCGACCGGCGTGAAAGTATTCAACTGGATCGCGACGATGTGGAGAGGCTCGTTGAGCTTTGAAACGCCGATGCTGTTTTCGATCGGCTTTATCTTCGTTTTCACGATCGGCGGTTTGACCGGATTGATTCTGGCGGTCGTGCCGATCGATATCGAAGTGACCGATACTTATTATGTTGTGGCGCATTTCCATTATGTGCTGGTGGGCGGATCGCTGTTCGCGATGTTTTCGGCGTTTTACTATTGGGCGCCGAAGTGGACAGGAAAAATGTACGAGGAAACACGCGGCCAGATTCACTTCTGGAGTTCGATCATCGCATTCAATATCGCGTTTTTCCCGATGCATTTTCTCGGCCTGGCAGGAATGCCGCGCCGCTATGCCGACTATCCGGGGCAATTTACCGATTTCAATATGCTGTCGACGATAGGCGCATTCGGCTTCGGCCTGGCGCAGGTCTATTTTCTGTTCGCCGTCGTGGTTCCCATGCTCAAGGGCGATAAAAAAGCGCCGGATAAACCCTGGGAAGGGGCAACCGGACTGGAATGGACCGTACCCAGCCCGGCGCCGTTCCATACGTTCGAAGTGCCGCCGGACGTGCGTTGACCGAAGACGGCGGCCGGCCGATCCGATGCGGCCCGGCCCGGCATCGGCGATGGGAAAAACATTGCCCGCATTCCGTCGCTGCCGGTGAATTGCGTTTCGGCATCGAAAACACGCAAAGGCATTCGCTCGATTCAAGGGAATTATCAGTTCCGCCGCAACGTTTTTCATTCAAGATGTGCATTGACGGTTATGCCGCTGCTGCATGGATGCAGCCGGCATGAACCGTTTGGCTGTACAGACAGGGGAGAACGGGAAATGGCATCCGTATTGCACATCATATTGATCTGGCTGCTGGCGGGGATATTGCTGCTGGTTACCAATAATGCGTTGCAGGTATTCAGGCGGTACGTCGTCGGCAGGATTGCCAATCCGTCCGACTACAGAAGGATCGATACCCTGAGCGGAGTGTTCCGGCACGCGGCTGTTTTCATTATTATCGGCGTGGCGCTGATGCTGTCGCTGACGGAAATCGGCATCTCGATCACGCCGATGCTCGCAACCGCCGGGGTAGCCGGAATCGCGGTTGGCTTCGGCGCGCAAAGCCTGGTCAGGGATTTTTTCAGCGGCCTGTTCCTGCTGATCGAGAACCAGGTGAGCGAAGGAGAAATGATCGAAGCGGCGGGCAAGACAGGCTATGTCGAAGAAGTCACGCTGCGCCATATCCGCATGCGGGACGACGATGGAAGCGTGCATTTCATTCCGAACGGCATCATCACCACGGTAACCAACAGGAGCCGCGAATATGCATTCGCGGTCATCGATATCAATGTCCGCCGCCGTGAAAATCTGGACCGCGCCTTTGCCGTCATGCGCGATGTAGGCAACGGCATGCGAAAGGATCCGCTGTTCGGGCCCGACATATTGGACGATATCGATATCGCCGGCGTTGAAAAGGTGGACGACGCATCGGTAACGGTCCGGTGCCGGCTGAAGGTCATGCCGTTGAAGCAGGGACCGGTGCGGCGCGAATTTTTAAGGCGCGTGCAATCCGCGCTCGATGCCTTGCCGGCCGAACGGACTGCGGACATCGATTCTCCGCAGGAATGATTGGCGCCGGACGCTTCCATCCGGTTCACGTCTTCCCGGCGCCGGGCCTTGCTTGCATGCATGCCGCGCGCTGCAATCTTTACCGCGTTTGCCCGCAATCTTTACGACAGCGTGCGTATCGACGGCCGGCTTTCGGCACAGGAAATGCAAACGCGCATGCGGTATGAATTTCCGCACCGGATTCCTGTCCGGCCGATTCGCATGGCCATGGGCATGGATGTTGCCTTCTTCATTTATCGAGCAGTCGATCGGCTGCAACCGTCTTTATTCAATTCAACCGATTTTGCAAGGAGCAATCAAATGGCGACAGTCCATCTAGATACCGGAACCACCTATACCGACCATACCGGCAGCATCATGCGGCGGCCGCTGTTTCCAGCTATCCGCTGGGGCGCGATACTGGCCGGCGTTGCGGTCGGTGTGTCCGTTCAACTTGCGCTGACCCTGCTCGGCATCGCTACCGGGCTATCGGCTACCGATGTGACGCAAGGCGAAACAGTCGGCACGGGGCCATTGCTATGGGCCGGTGTCAGCATGCTGATTGCGGCATTCGTCGGCGGCTATGTCGCGGCGCGCATGACGGGACTCAAACGGAAAGTCGACGGGGTATTGCACGGCGTTGTGTCGTGGGCTGTCACCACGCTGCTGTTTGCAACCTTGGCGACATCGGCCGGCGGCTCGATGCTGAGCGGCGTCTTCAACGGCATGTCCGGCATGGCAAACAGCAGTATCTCGAGCGCCGGAGGACCGAGCGGCCTGGCCGGCATGCTCAAAAGCCAGACCGGCGGCAACGTCAGTCCTGCCGCCTTGAAAACCTTGCAGCAATATATACAGGGCGGCCGGCGCGACGATGCGGTTCAGTATATGTCCAGCTCGATGGGAGTGGATCAGGCGCGTGCGGCGACCATTGTCGACCAGGCGCTGATTCTGTCCGGATCGCCGGAGCAGGCATCGCCGCAAGCCAGAGAGACGGCTAATCGCGCCCTCGGCGCGGCCAGCGCCGCGGCATGGACGATTTTCCTGGCGGTCGCGCTGTCATTGGCGCTCGGGATCGGCGGCGGAGTAATGGGTGCGGTCGGCGCACGCCGTACAACGTGGACCGATACCGCCGCCACGTCGCACAAGTCGTCGCCGCCGAGCGCCGCCGCTGCCCGGCCAGTCGAATGATCAACCGAAAATGAAATGAAGCATGTCTCAAACTTTTAACGGCGGATCGCGTGACGGTCCGCCACGGGCCGGCGCAAGACGATTTTCCTGCATTTTTGCGCGGGATTCGACTGCCACCCAACTGCTGCACGGTTGCCCGGTAGTGACCGCAAGCGGCGAGATCATAGGCAAGGTGGAGTCGATCCTGGTCGATGTGAAGACGCGCCAGCTGCGTTACGTCATGCTGTCTCCCCGCCTGGCGAGCGCGTCGGTTGCGATCCCGTGGCATGCGTTGTATTTCGATTCGGCGCTCGCGCGCCTCGTGTTCTATACGTATCATTGATCCGGCCTGCGGCCGGAGGAAGTCCCCGGAAGGCGGCTCTATGTTTGTCAGGCGCTCTCATTACTTGTCGGGCAAAAACAATCCTTTGTCGCGCCGCTCCCGGATTCCGGATTTTGCGATCGCGCGCAGGCACATCGCGATCGTGCCGGCAAATGCTTCGTCGTACCAGGGATTGGCGCCGCTTGCGCTGACCACCAGTCCATCCAGCACGACGCTGCCCCACAGCACCGTATCTTTCGCCGTCAACAGGTAGGGGCGCAGTTCCTGCACCGTATGGCCGTCGAAGCCGGTGCGCCATGCGACACGCGCCTTGGCCAGCGCGAACGCCGCATAATCGGCATCCCATTGCGTCCTGTCGCCGACGGCATGTTCGTACAGCACGGCGTCTTCGAAAGAAGAGCAGCCCGGCGCCAGCGCGGGATTCATGATGACGATGTACAGAAATCCGCTTTCTCCGACTTCGCGTTTTTTCATCGCTTCGATAATCAGCGGCAAACTCATTTGCACGGCCGCTTCGGCTGCGCGGCGGTCGATAAGATAGCTACCCGATGCTGGCATATATTCTCCTGAGGTTGAGTTCCGTCATTTGAAAATTCCGTCGAAGCGTCTTGCGCCGGAAATTCATCCGGCGACCAATTTCAGCGCCGAATTCCAGTCGGCGACGAAGCGGCTGATGTGGAATCGTTCCAGCGCACTGCGCCGCGCCCCTTCGCCCAGCCGGCGCGCGTGTTCGGGGTCGTTCAGCAACTGCCGGATCTGCAGCACCAGCTTTGGAATATCGGTATCGACATAGCCGGACACGCCGTTCTCGATCGCGGTCGCCATCTCGGTGGTGGCCAGGCCGACGATCGGCATGCCGATCATCATTGCTTCGATCACCGCCAGTCCCATGCTGGTATAACGGATCGGATTGAAAAAAAACCGGTAATGCGCGGCGAATGCCGGCAACTGCGCATGCTCGATTTCGCCGATGCCGTCGAGCTCGTCCGCACCCATGCCGACCAGGTCGAGCGGCACCTGCCTGCGCACCGCCGAAAAAATATCGCCGCCCAGCCGGCGTCCGCGCCGCGCCAGATGATTGATCGCCGCCAGGCCGCGCGCAAGTTCGCCGCTGTAGCGCACATCGTCAGGAACCATGACGCCGTGTTCGACGATGCAAGTCGGCGTGCGGCCGCTGTTCCACATCAATGCATTGAACGGCGTCACATGCACCAGCAGCACGGAGGGATCGTCGACCGGATGCGGCATGTCGGTAGGATGATCCCGCGGCGGATCATGTTCGAGATAAATGCGGGGAAGGCGGCGTTGCGCCGGGCTCAGATACAGATACTGATCTTTCAGATACTGCGGATCGTCCTGGAACAGGATGCAATCGAATTCGCGATGCCGCGCTTCATCGGCAGGCAGGTCGAATACATTATCGCCCCACGGAATGTGGCCGGAGCGCCCGCCGTAGCCGGGCGGCCGGCCCGGCCGCGACAGCACGTAAAAGTCATGCGGCGCCTGGGTCAGGTAATACAGATAACTGCCGTGCGTATGCCAGGTCAGGATTTTCAATCGGCGCATGATCGCTCCAGCGGTGTCGGCATGCGCATCAAAATTTTCCGGTATAGACAGCGCAGCTGCGGCACACTTCCGGCGGCGGCCCGTCCGCCAGCCGTTCGCGGAACATGCTGTATGCGTGGTTGTTCCAGACCGGCGCGACGCCGTCATCCGCCATGTTGCCGAAATTGATGCGATCCGGCGTAGCGACCATGCAGCAGGGCATCGCCTGGCCATCGTAACTGATGTAGCTGCCGCGCCATGGCCAGTCGCAACGCTTGCGCCCCGATACGGCGGCAGCATGCCGGCGCGGTTCGATAGCCGGCAGCCGCAATGTCACGCCCAGCGCATCAGCCAGCGCGCGCGCCCGGTTGAAATAATGGCCGACGCGTTCCGGATCCTCGTGCTGCAAAGTCTCGCCATCGATGAAAGTGCGCATCGGACGGTATCTCTCGGGCAGGCTGGATTCGCCGAAGTCATGGCACAGCTGCTGGACCGACAGCGTATCGACGCCTTCATCGTGCGCCAGCTGCACCAGCGCCGGCATCTCCGCCAGATTGCTGCGCATGACGACGGCGACCAGCCGCACCTCGGGCGACATGCCGTGCAGATTTTTCCTGGCTTGCATCAGCCGGCGCAGGTTGCGCAATACTTTCGAAAACCGGGAGCGCACACGAATCGCTTCATACACTTCGGCGCTGGCGCCGTCGATCGACACATGCATCGCATGCAGTCCGCTGCGAACGCATTCTTCGGCCCGCTGTTCGGTCAGGACGGTAAGGTTGGTATTGGTCGATACCCGGATGCCGCGTTCCACCGCATAACGCACCATGTCGAAAAAATGCAGATGCAGCAGCGGCTCTCCCAATCCCTGCAAATGCAATTCCGTCATCTGCGGAAACTGGTCGATCAGCCGGCAAAACACGTTGTAGTTCATGAAGGCGGGCGGGCCGCCCGGCGCGCCGTCGGGACGGAACTGTATCGGACACATGCGGCAGCGCAGATTGCATTGTCCGACCGGTTCGATCTGCACAAAATGCGGCAAGTCCATATCCTGTTCCCCGCGGACTTTCAAACGAACCTCACGCGGAACTTGATGGCGCCGATCAGGCGCCAGAACACGGCCAGCGGCGGAATCAGCGCCGAAGTCACCATCATCTCCGCAATATGCGCCGGTGTTTTGGCGGTGGGAGCAAGCCGTTCCAGGCAAAAGCGGGCCGTCAAAAACAGCCATGCGCCGCCGGCGGCGGCGGCTGCGCCGAACCGGCCGAGACCGAGCGCGACGACACAAACCAGCAATGCCGCAACGACCAGGTAATAATCCCAGCGCGGCTTCGCGCGGATTTTTTGCCGGTACAGCGCCGGATGTTTCTTGTACAGCAGCGCATCGAACAGGATTTTTTTCTGCTGGCTCAGGCTGACGCCCCAGGACGCGGGACGGATCGGATGCGTGATTACCGCCGACGGTTCATGCACGACCCGGCCGGGGCGGCCGAGCAGCCGGAAATAAAGATCGGCGTCTTCGCGCCACGCAAAACGGAAACGCTCGTCGAAACCTCCCAGTTCTTCCAGCACATGCTTTGGGCAGAAGCAGTTGGCGGTCACGAATTCGGCCCGCTCCAGATTTTTTGCGTCGCGTTCATAATCGGTCGGCGCTGCGGGCCGCGGCAGCGGCATCACGATGCGCCCCCACACTGCCTGCACATCCATATCGAAAGCGTTCAATCCGTTTTTCAGCCAGTCTGGTCCGGCCACCGTATCGTCGTCGGTAAAAGCGATAATCGGACCGCGCGCCGCACGCCAGCCGCGATTGCGCGCGGCCGCAGGACCGTGCGGTCCATCGGATGCAATATAAGTAATCGCAGGTCCGTCCGGTGCGGTATGGGCCGACCAGTCGGCGACGACATCCAGCGTGGCGGGGCTGGGACCGTCATCGACGACAATTATTTCAAAGCGGGAAGGTTCGAAGCGCTGCGCCAGCAGGCTTGCCAGGCAATGGCTTAAAAGATGCGGGCGGCCGTATGTAGGCACGACAACCGACACCAGAACGTCCGCTCCGGACGATGCCGCTTCTTGCATGCTGCTGTCGGTGCGGTCGTCAGCCGGCAGCAGGCGCCGGTCATGCGCGTTGCCGTCTTCGTCGGCGGAAGAGCGGCGCCGGTTCCTGTTGAATGCAATGACATTTGACATGGGAACTATCCTGCCTCAATTGGTCCTGTTCATCCGTTTCGGCATCGCGCGGGAAACAATGCCGTACATGCATGTTTGCGTTGCATCAAGCACGGCCAAACCGCGTTTTCGCAAAACGGCAGCAGAGAATGCAAATCCTGTTCCATCGTTTGTCGCCGCGGCGCCGCACGGCCTGGTTCAGGTCGTCAGATCGGATTGTTCGAGTTTTTCTGCGCGCCGCTGCAGCTGCCAGAGGTTGGCATAGACGCCGCCTTGCAGCAGCAGTTGGGCATGCGTGCCGCGCTCGACGATGCGGCCGCGTTCCAGCACCAGGATTTCATCGGCGCCGATAATGGTCGATAGCCGGTGTGCAATGACGAGCGTGGTCCGATCGGCAGACAGGCGGTCCAATTCGATCTGGATCGCGCGTTCCGACCGCGAATCGAGCGCGGAAGTCGCCTCATCGAAAATCAGGATCGGCGGATTCTTGAGCATCGCGCGCGCCAGTGCGATGCGCTGCTTTTCGCCGCCGGATAATTTGACGCCGCGCTCGCCCACCGGCGTTTCATATTGTTGCGGCAGCGACTTGATGAAGTCATGGACATGCGCTGCCTTGGCGGCCGCGGCGATGTCCTCCGGCGACGCGCCGTTGCGGCCGTAGGCGATGTTGTAGGCGATCGTGTCGTTGAACAACACGGTATCCTGCGGCACCACGCCGATCGCCTTGCGCAGGCTGGCCGTGCTGACGCCGCGGATATCCTGGCCGTCGATCATGATGCGGCCGTCGCTGACATCGTAAAATCGCAGCAGCAGCCGCGCCAGCGTCGATTTGCCGGAACCGCTGCCGCCGACCACCGCCACGGTGTGGCCGGGCGGAATCCGGAAACTGACATCCGACAGGATCGGCCGGGCCGGATCGTAGTGGAAGCTGACATGCTCGAATACGACTTCCGCCCGGCTGACCTGAAGCGGCGGCAGATCGTCCGGCTCATCGATTTCGGGCCGCTCGCGCAGCAGCTGAAACAGCTTTTCCGCATTGACCAATGCATCCTTCGCTTCGCGGTACACAAAACCCAACGCGTTCAGCGGCAGGCATATCTGCAGCATGAAAGCATTGATCAGCACCAGATCGCCGACCGTCATCTGATGCGCGATCACGTCCTGGCCGGCCAGCAGCATCACGGATGCGACGCCGATTGCGATGATTGCGCTTTGACCGACATGCAGAATGAACAGCGCCTTCTGGTTATCGATCGCGGCGCCGGTCCAGCGCTCCATGATGTCGTGAAAGCGATTCGCCTCCAGCGCCTCGTTGGTGAAATATTTGACGGCGTCGTAGTTGATCAGGCTGTCGGCCAGACGGCTCTTGGCGCTGCTGTCGAGACGGTTGACCCGGCGCTGGAAAATCGTGCGGCGCGATGTGAACAGGATCGTGAATCCGGTGTACATCACGAACGTGACGCTGATGATGCCGGTATACCAGCCGCTGTAGCGCGTACCGAGGATGGCGAGCACCAGGCCGATTTCGATCAGCGTCGGCACCAGCGTGAACAATCCGATGCCGAGCAAAAATCCAATACCGTTGGTGCCGCGGTCGATATCCGGCAATAATCCGCCGATCCGGCGTTGCGAGTGGAAGCGCGCGCCCAGCGCATGCAGATGGATGAACACGTCCAATGCATAGCTTGCGACCGTGCGTTGCGTGACGCGGGAAAACAGCAGGTCGCGCAATTCGTTGAACAGCGTGCTGGAAAATCGCAGCAGCGCATAACCGGCCAGAAGAAAGACAGGCAGCGCCGCGACCTGCTCGGGACGCGACAATGCGTCGACGATGCGCTTCAGCACCAACGGCACAGACACGCTCGCGACTTTAGCCAGGATCAGGAAAACCAGCGCGCCGACGACACGCCAGCGGTAGGCCGACATTACCTGCCACAGGTTACGTATTATATGGTCGTCGTGCTGATGGCGATGCGGCTGCGACATGCTGATTCACTTATCTCCGATTGAAAATCGTTGCGGTTCGAACGATGCGTATTTCGGCCGAACCGTGATGCAGCTGCACATCAGGCAGCGACGATGGAAGACTTTAATTATCCGCTCGATATAACCAGCGTTATCGACCACATGCATGAAATTTGGTTCGCGCCCGCGACGCCTTCAGGCACGGGTTCGCGCAGCGATGCCATTGTCCGGTACAGCAAGAACCATGCTGATGGCGAAGGCATGAAAATTCCCGCTGTAAGCGCTACGCGAGTGCTGTAAATTTTACAGAAACGGTTGTCCAAATATTGCCGCGATTCAATCCGGTGCAATGAAGCGTGAACGCATATGGCGGCACACTGCGCTGCTTCATGACAAGGAATCGGAGACGATGTATTCCGGTTCCGGCGACACTGTTGATGGTATGGAAATTGCACGGCACTATCGATAATGCCTATGCCGATAACGTTGAAAAAGCCGTGTCGTTCAACGGCTGTTGCAGTGAAAGGAGTTGTGCGATGGCAAGGATTCAGCAGTCAATCGAAGTCAATGTCCCATTACATGCCGTCTATAACCAATGGACGCAGTTTACGGAATTCCCCCGCTTCATGGAAGGCGTCCGCGAAGTGCGTCAGCTCGATGATGCGCATTTGCACTGGCGCGCCGACAGGAACGGCCAGGAAGTCGAGTGGGATTCCGAAATCACCGATCAGGTGCCCGATCAGCGCATCGCGTGGCGCGATACCAGCGGACCGAAACATATCGGCAGCCTCGAGTTTCAACCGATGCAAGCGGACAAGACCAGAGTGCAAATCATAATGGAGTGGGAGCCGGCAAACGTTTCGTCCGACACTGCCGATGAACAGAAAACCGCGCATCGGGTCGAACAGGATCTGGCCCGCTTTAAAAAGCTGCTCGAGGCGCAGGGCGGCGAATCCGGCGCATGGCGCGGTGAGATTCACGGCAGCCGGCCGGCGTCGCCGCAGGGAAATATTGCAGGCGATGCAAGCGATGGCGGCATCGGCAAAGCCGTGGGGCAGACCGGGCGCGAACGGCAGGATGCGCTGCAATCCGGTCAGCCGGCTGCGGCCAGCGGCGCTTCCGCTACGATGAGCAATACGCAACAGGCCCATGGCGGTACGGGACAGGGCGGCGGAGGCCAGGACGCCCGGCAAGCCGGCAGCAGGATCGATATCGACAATCAGGAATCCGGTGCGGCGCCCAAGTCGAGCGGCCCGCAAGCGTGGCTTCCCAATCTGCTGCAAGGCTGGGAAGAGCCGATGGTGATGATGCGCAAGATGACGGATGAAATGGATCAGCTGTTCGAACGATTCATCGGACGGCCGATGTCGACCAGATTCGGCGGGCAGGGCGGACTGGCCGGAAAATGGATGCCGCCGGTGGAAATCAGCCAACGCGACAACCGGCTGGTGATCTGCGCCGATTTGCCGGGGATCAGGAAAGAAGACGTGCAGATTGAAATCAACAACGACAAACTGACCATCGAAGGCGAACGCCGCGAAGAAAACCGGCAAACCGCCGCGCAAGGCTACCAGCGTTCGGAGCGTTCGTATGGACGTTTCTACCGGATGATCCCGTTGCCGGAAGGAGTCGACCCGAATTCGGTGCAGGCGTCGATGCGCGACGGCGTGCTCGAAATCACGATTCCGATATCGGCCCAGACCGCCCGGCGCGGAAAGCGTATCGATATCCAGCCGCCGCCCTGACATCGGTTCCGGAAAGCCGCCTGCCTCTCCCTCTTGCATCCGGACGGCTGCGGGGGAGAGGCGGCTTGGCGCAACCCGATGAATGCGGCCATGTCTTTCATCGCTATGCAAACGCTCTAAAAATTTCCTGCAGCAACCGTTTGTAAGCGGCGCACGCAGACACCGGTCTTCGTGCGATTTTTATTGCCTCTATTTTCAGCATAAAAACAGGAGCTTCTATCGACACTGCAACGACCTGGTACCTGATCGTAGGCGCGTTATTGATATCGATGGGCTTGATGGAATCGGTATTGCGGCGGCTGCCTCTGAGCCCGGCCATGTTTTACCTGCCGATCGGATTCATATTGGGCTCCAGCGGTGCGGGACTGGTTTCGATCAATTACACCGCGCATGCGCCGCTGTTGACCGCCGTAACGGAAATCGCGTTATTGATTTCCTTGTTTACAGTAGGGCTCAAGCTGCGCGTGCCGCTGTCGGACAAGTTATGGTGGTTGCCGATACGGCTCGGCGTCGTCGCGATGCTGCTCACGATCGGACTGCTGGCGCTGATCGGCGTGTTCGTGCTGCATTTGCCGCTGGGTGCGGCGATTCTGCTGGCTGCGATTCTGGCGCCGACCGATCCGATTCTGGCATCGGACGTACAGATAAAGGATGCCGGCGACCGCGACCGGATCAGATTCAGTCTATCGGGCGAAGGCGGCTTGAACGACGGCACCACTTATCCATTCGTGATGCTGGGACTGGGCCTGCTCGCGGTGCCCGAGGCCGGCTCTTACCTGAGCGGCTGGTCGGTGCTGCAGGCGTTATGGGGAATTGCCGCCGGCCTGGGCTGCGGCTGGCTGATGGGATGGGGCGTCGGGCGTCTGGTGGTCTATCTGCGCCATCATTATCAGTCGGCCCTCGGCATGGAGGAATTTCTGACGCTGGGCCTGATTGCGCTGTCGTACGGATTGGCCCAACTGGCGCACGGCATCGGATTCATTGCCGTGTTTGCGACCGGCGTTGCGGTGCGGCGGATCGAATACAAGGCAAGCGGTGCGAGAGATCCGAAAGCCGTGATCGGCGCGGTGGCGAACGGCGAAGAAGACGCGGTCGCGACCGATCCTGACAAGGCGCCGGCCTACATGACCGAAATGGTGCTTGGATTTAACCAGCAGCTCGAACATATTGCCGAATTTGCGATGGTGCTTTTGCTCGGCGTCATCTTGTCCGAAAGCGGGTTTTCCGGCGAAGGCTTCGTCATCGCCGCCCTGCTGTTTCTTGTGGTGCGCCCTGTAGCGGTAGGCGTGGCGCTGATCGGCGCACGGCACTATCCGTTGCAGCGCGGGCTGATGGCATGGTTCGGCATTCGGGGCATCGGCTCGCTTTATTACCTGATGTTCGCGTTGCAATATCGATGGCTGCCGGACATGACGCAACGTTTTGTTTCGCTGGTGGTAACCGTAGTCGCCGTTTCGATTGTGGTTCACGGCATTTCATCGACGCCGTTGATGGAGCTGTATTACAAGCGTGCCGGCCGGAAAATTTCGTGACGTACCGGCATCGCATCGAACAGGGTCGATGAAAATGGACATGATGACAGATGTGGTGGGATGGATCAGCGCCGCGATATTGGTGCTGACGATCTCGCGCCAGGTGTATACGCAGTGGCGCACCAAAAGCAGCGAAGGCGTTTCGCACTGGCTTTTTATCGGACAGGTCGCCGCCTCGACCGGCTTTGTCATCTATAGCGCACTGGTCGAAAACTGGGTGTTCGTCGTTGCCAACGCTTTCATTCTGATGACTGCTGTCGCAGGGCAATGCATTTACATGCGCAACAAACGTATCGCGGCGCGCAAATCCGCCGGCGCGCCGGAAGCCAAGTGACAGGACTTCCGCATACTTCCTTCCATCTGCTCCTTCCGCCGGACTGCCGGTAACTGTTTCATGGCCGCTCAAGGCCGGCGGACCTGCCCGGAACGGGGAATTTTTTACCTTGCTCGGTATTTATTACTCGCGGTGCAATGCCTTGCGTAAATACGGGCGATATCGAGAACCGCTTCGAGAACCGCTTCGAGAAGCGGTTCTCGAAGCGGTTCTGACCGAACGCGAAAAAATCGCGGCGGTGGGTACGTCGCTTGCTTTTACAGAGCAACTGTATTGACAATGCGAACAACAATGAGGGCGACAACCATGAGAAAAATTGCTCTGATCAGTGAACATGCCTCTCCTCTGGCATTGGTCGGCGGCACCGACAGCGGCGGACAAAACGTCTATGTCGCTCATCTTGCCAAACAGCTTGCACGCAAGGGCTGTCTGGTCGACATCTTTACCCGGCGCGATGCCGAAGCGCAGCAGTTGATCGTCAACTGGTTGCCGGGGATACGGGTAATCAATGTTCCGGCGGGACCCGCACGATTCATCGCCAAGGAAATGATGCTGCCTTTCATGGAAGAATTCGGGCGCTTCGTGCTGCGTTTTGCACGCCGGCAAAGAGTCCGGTACGACATCATTCATGCCAATTTTTTCATGTCGGGCATGGTAGCGCAACAGATCAAGCAGACGATGGGAATCCCGTTCGTGATGACGTTCCACGCACTCGGCCGGGTCCGGCGTCTGTGCCAGGGACAAGCGGATGCATTTCCCGATATCCGCTTTGCCATCGAAGAGCGGCTGATGCGGGACGCCGACCGCATCATCGCCGAGTGCCCGCAGGACAAGGCGGATATGCAGCAGCTGTACGGTGCGGATGCAAGCCGGATCGATATTGTGCCGTGCGGCTTCGACCCGGAAGAATTCTGGCCGGTGACGATCGGCGCGCGCCAGGAACTGGGAATCGGCGAAGAGGAATTCGTCATATTGCAATTGGGCCGGATGGTGCCGCGCAAGGGCGTCGACAACGTCATTCACGCGGTCGCGGCGTTAAAAAAAAGGCATCGCCTGCATGCACGCCTGCTGATAGTGGGCGGCAATGCGTCCGAGCCCGACCCCTGCCGTACGCCGGAAATCGGACATCTGATGGAATTGACCAAATCGCTCGGCGTGGAACGCAACGTCACTTTTACCGGGCAGCGTCCGCGCGCGCAGCTGCGCTATTACTACAGTGCGGCGAATGTGTTCGTGACGACGCCGTGGTACGAGCCGTTCGGCATCACGCCGATCGAGGCGATGGCATGCGGCACGCCGGTGGTGGGTACTGCAGTGGGCGGCATCAAGAGCACGGTGCTCGATGGCCAGACCGGCTACCTGGTGCCGCCGAAAGATCCCGAGGTGCTGGCGCAAAAGCTGGCATGGCTGCACCGGCATCCGCAGATGGCGCAACGTTTCGGCTGGGCCGGAATGCGCCGCGCATATCAGAGCTTTACCTGGCGCAGCGTGGCAGCGCAGATCGCCGATGTATATGAGGCCGCGATGCAGTCGGTGCAGGAGACCGATGTCATATACAGCGCGGCGATGCAATCCGCTTCGCCGCAATCGCAGGTTGCCGGTTAGTACGGCAATCGGGACAGATGATTTTCAGCCGGAGTATCCGTGTATACCTTAGGCATCAACGCCGCTTATCACGATTGTTCCGCTTGCCTGGTCGGCGACGGCACAGTGATCGCCGCTGCGGAAGAGGAGCGTTTCACGCGGGTCAAGCATGGCAAGCGCCCGGTGCCTTTCACGACCTGGCAACTGCCGTTTCATGCGATTGATTATTGTTTGCGGGAAGCGGACATCGTGCTGACCGATGTCGCGCATATCGCTTATTCGTACGATCCGTATCTTTTGCCCGGAGCGGCTGCGAACGACGCATCGATCCGGTTGCCGCTGCAACCTTCGGCGCACGCATCGGAATGGCTGTCGCCGTGGGATCCGCTGTTCCTGTCCTATATCGTCAATGCGCCGCGCCAGCTGGCCGGCGGCGCGCCGCATCATCTGAAAAAGCGCTTTCGCGGCGCGCGGCATGACGGGCCGTACCAATGGCATTTCGTCGAACATCATCTGGCGCACGAGGCGAGCGCATTCCTGGCCGCGCCGTTCGAATCCTGCGCGGTATTGACGATGGACGGCCGCGGCGAACGCGCGACCACCAGTTACGGCGTCTACCGGGACCGCCGTTACCGCCGCATCAAGCAGGTCGATCTGCCGCACTCGCTCGGCCTGCTGTACGAAGCGGTGACCGATTACCTCGGCTTCCTGCATTCGTCCGATGAATACAAGGTGATGGCATTGGCGTCGTTCGGCCAGCCGATTTATGCGCCGCTGTTGCGCGACATCGTCAAGTACCAGGGCGAGGGGGAATACGAGGTGATGCCGGTCGAATGGGAAAAACTGTTCGGCCCGCCGCGCGAGCGCGGCGCCGAAATGACGCAGCATCATATGGATATCGCCCGGTCCCTGCAGTTGGTGCTGGAAGAAACCGTGCTGAAAATGACCGGCTGGCTGCAGCGCGAAACCGGAGAAGAAAATCTGTGCATGGCCGGCGGCGTCGCGTTGAATTGCGTGATGAATGCGAAAGTGCGCAACGACAGGAAATTTTCGCAGGTCTGGATCCAGCCTGCCGCGGGCGATGCGGGAACGTCCTTGGGCGCGGCGCTGTGGATCGATTCCGCGCAACGCGGCCATAGCGCGGAACGGCGCTGGCGGATGGATCATGCGTTTCTGGGACCTGCCTACGACGACAGTGAAATCGAACAGTTTCTGCGCTATTCTAAATTGCGGTACCGGCGGGTAGCCGACGTTGCCGAAACGGCTGCCGATTTGCTGGCGCAGAATAAAGTGATCGGATGGTTCCAGGGCCGCATGGAATTCGGACCGCGCGCGCTCGGCGCGCGCTCGATCCTGGCGTCGCCGATCGATGCCGCGATGCAAAGCCATTTGAACCAGATCAAGGACCGCGAAGATTTCCGTCCGGTCGCCCCGGTGGTGCTGGAAGAGCAAGCCGCCGGCTGGTTCGTCGATGGAGAAACGGCGCCGTTCATGCTGTTTGTCTACGATGTGAAGCCCGACAAGGCCGAACGGATACCGGCGGTGCGGCATGTCGACGGCACGGCCAGGGTGCAAACCATCAACCGGTCGCAACATGCGCTTTATTACGATTTGCTGCATGCCTTCGCGCAACGCACCGGAGTGCCGGTACTGATCAATACGTCGTTCAACACGCGCGGCGAACCGGTCGTCTGCACGCCGCGCGATGCGGTCGAATCGTTTTGCTCGACGCCGCTCGATGCGCTGGCGATCGGGTCGTTCATTCTGGAAAAATGAAGAGAAGCCGGATGCCGGTTATTCAGCGCGGATGAATAGTCTGCATCGGGTTTTCATTATTTATTTTGCATACTTGCCCGGGCCGCCGTCAATTCCGTAAACATCGATCGCATATATGGACCAACCGCACAATGCCGGAAGCGTTCCGGTTTTCCCGGGATCGCGCAGCATCGCCATATTCCGTGCGCTGCAACTGGGAGACATGTTGTGCGCGGTGCCGGCGTTGCGCGCATTGCGCGCCGCCGCGCCGCAAGCGCATGTCACGCTGATCGGACTGGAATGGTCCGGCATGTTTGCCCGGCGCTTCGGCCGGTATATCGACGGCCATCTTGCGTTTCCGGGCTTCCCCGGCTTGCCGGAACAGCCGCCCGCGCTCGATGCGATTCCCGGCTTCATCGAAGCGGCGCAGCAACGGCGGTTCGATCTGGCGCTGCAGATGCATGGCAGCGGCGTGTTGACCAATCCGCTGACCGTCGCGCTCGGCGCGGCGCGCAATGGCGGCTTTTACCAGCCCGGTCATTATTGCCCGGACCCGCAGCGCTTCCTGCCATGGGATGAGCGGGAACACGAAGTATTGCGCTACCTGCGGTTGATGAATTCTTTCGGCGCCGCGGCACAAGGCAGCCAACTCGAATTTCCGTTATACGAATCCGATTACCGGTCTTTACGGCGCTGCGCCGAAAACCTGCCCGCGCCGGACACCTATGCCTGCATCCATCCCGGCGCACGCCTGCCGTCGCGCCGCTGGCCGCCGCGACGATTTGCCGAGGTCGCGGATCGTCTGGCCGGCAGCGGCTTGCATATCGTACTGACCGGCGCCGCCGGGGAAGCCGGCGTCACGCGCGCAGTATTGCGCGAGATGCGCATGCCGGCACTCGATCTGACCGGCAAGACCGACCTCGGCGCACTGGCCGCTCTGATTGCGCAGGCGCGCCTGGTGATATGCAACGACACCGGTGTTTCGCACCTCGCGGCGGCAGTCGCAACGCCCAGCGTCGTCATCTGTTCCGGCGCCGATCCGCGGCGCTGGGCGCCGCTCGACGGCCGGCGGCATCGCCTGCTGCACCAGCCGGTTGCGTGCCGCCCGTGCATGCATTTCGACTGTCCGCTGGAAGGGCATCCGTGCGCGGAAAAGATTTCGGCCGATATGGTGTGGGCCGAGGCAGCCGATCTGCAGGCCGGCCGGCGCATCGGCCGGACGCCGATGGCCGAAGAGGTCCGATCATGAAAGAAGCCTGCTGCAAACGCATCCTGGTCACCGGCGGCGCCGGTTTTCTCGGTTCGCATCTTTGCGAATTTTTGCTGGCGCAGGGACATGATGTGCTGTGCGTCGATAATTTCTATACCGGCAGCAAGCACAATATCGCGCACTTGCGCAATCATCCGCAGTTCGAACTGTTGCTGCACGACGTGACGTTTCCGTTGTATGTCGAAGTCGATGAAATCTACAACCTTGCGTGTCCGGCATCGCCGATCCATTATCAGCACGACCCGGTGCAGACCACCAAGACCAGCGTGCACGGCGCGATCAATATGCTGGGTCTGGCCAAGCGCGTCAAGGCCAGGATTCTGCAGGCGTCGACCAGCGAAGTGTACGGCGATCCGCTGCAGCATCCGCAAACCGAAGAATACTGGGGCCATGTCAATCCGATCGGCTTGCGTTCCTGTTACGACGAAGGCAAGCGCTGCGCGGAAACCCTGTTCATGGATTACCGCCGCCAGCATGATCTGCGGGTCAAGATTGCGCGCATCTTCAATACTTATGGTCCGCGAATGCATCCGAACGACGGCCGGGTGGTCTCCAACTTCATCATTCAGGCACTGGCCGGCGAACCGATCACGATTTACGGCGATGGCCTGCAGACGCGGTCGTTCTGCTATGTCGATGACCTGATCGACGGTTTCGACCGGCTGATGAAAAGCCCCGACGATGTGACCGGTCCGATCAATCTGGGCAACCCGGTGGAATGCACGATGCTGGAACTGGCGCAAACGATTATCGCAATCTGCGAATCGCGTTCGCCCATCATGTGCAAGCCGCGCCCGAGCGACGATCCGGAACGGCGGCGTCCCGATATCACGCTCGCCGGCAGCCTGCTGGGCTGGCAGCCGAAGACGGCATTGGAAGAAGGCTTGACGCGCACCGTCGAATATTTCAGGCAGCCGCGCTTCGCGGCGTATACGAGCCCATCCGCAAGCACGCCGTTCATCGGCAATGTGCTGCACGCCGCTCCGCCCGAGGCCCGGTCGCTTGCCGATTTATCCGGGAGAACCGGAAGCAAATGAGATCGGCGCGAGCAAGCGATGCTCGTTGATTGCCAATTGGAAATCGATGCGGCGAATCGGCTGGCAGTTTCCGTTTTCATGATGCCTTTCTGCATGTAATGAAAACAGGCATGCAGTTTGCATATTCTCCGCTACGTCCGATCAATCGGACTATCGGTTGAAGTTTCTGGCTGAAGTTTCGTTATGACGTTTTACAGTACGTCGATACGTTGCGATGCGATGGAAGCACGGATTGGCGTAGTGAAGACCTGATTTGAAAGTGCTGCGATGAACAGAGGAAATGAACGATTTTTTCTTTTCAGGATAGGTTATAAAAGTCCGCTGTTGCTGCTCCTTCTCGCCTGTGCGCTGCCGAGCTGCGGCAAATCCTCCGACCGCCGTTTGCCACCGCAGTCGCCGCCCAAACCGCAGGCCGGGCCGGTCGTTTCATCTTCCGATGTGAAGAAGGCGATATTCACCTATTCATCCTCTTCCTCGTCCTCATCGTCCATTCATTATCAAAATGAACAAGGAATAAAAATCGCACGTCGTGTAATCCGTACCTGACCGAAGTGCAGGGATTTCAAAATCATGTCCGCCCGGTGAAACGGCGCAGGAACTGAAGAGCAACCGACACGGGAAACATACATGGCCGAAAACAGCGAAGAGCCGGATGCCTGGAGTGGCGGTACGCCGCGGCATTCGATCTGGAGCGCCGCGCAGCAACCGGTGGCGTTTCCGGCGCTGACGTCGAATCTGAGCGTCGATGTCGTGATCATCGGCGCTGGCATCACCGGTATCACGGCGGCGGCACTGCTGTCGAGCGCCGGACGGCGTGTCGCGGTGCTTGAGGCAATGAAGGTCGGACACGGCACGACCGGTCATTCGACCGGAAACCTGTATGCGCCGGTGGATGAAAGCATGCACAAGCTGGCCAGAAAATGGGGCGGCGATACAGTCAGGGAAGTCGTGCAGTCGCGCGCGCTCGCGATTGATCTGATTGAAAGGAATATTGCGGAATACCGGCTCGATTGCGATTTTTCGCGGCAGCCGTGGGTGTTGTACAGCAGCCAGGCAATGCCCGACGAAATCGAGGCGATCGAGAATGAATACAAGGCAGCGCTCGATGCCGGTCTCAGCGCACACCTGGCCAAGGATCTTCCGCTGCCTTATGCGGTCAGGAAGGCGTTGGTGGTCGACCGGCAGGCGCAATTCCACCCGCTTAAATACGTGCAGCAGCTCGCCAAGGCGATTCGCTCCGACGATTGCATGATCTTTGAGGGATCTCCGGTGCAGGACATCGACGAACAGAAGGGCGAGGCAAGAGTCAAAGACTTTACGGTCAAGGCACAGCAGATCATCATGGCGACTCACACGCCTAAAGGGTTCAATGTGATTCAGACCGAGCTGGGAGCCTATCGCGAATATGCGGTTGCCGCAGCGCTGGCCGAACGCCAGCTGCCCGGCGGCATTTTCTGGAGCGCAGGCATGCCGAAGACGTCGACGCGGCTGGTCGACCTGCGCGGTGCTCCCTACGTATTGATGATCGGCGAGAGACACAAGACCGGACAGCAGGATGACACCGGAGCCCGATATCAGGTTCTGGAAAACAGCATGCGGTCCCGCTTCAATATCGCATCGCCTGTATTCCGCTGGTCGGCGCAGCATTATCGCGCGGCCGACGGTTTTCCTTATATCGGCCTTGCCGCAGGCGCATCGCGTCTTTATCTCGCATCCGGGTTTGCCACCGATGGCCTGACTTACGGTACGCTGGCCGGCATCGTTCTGAGCGATCTGATCGCCGGAAAGGGCAACCGGCTTGCCGACCTGTTTTCGCCGCGCCGTTTTACGCCGTTGAAATCGGCGAAGAATTTTTTCAAGGAAAATCTGAATCTCGCCAGTTTCTATATCAAGGATTATGCGCACGGACCTGCGGCAAAAAAGCTTGCCGAAGTGGCGCCCGGGGAGGGTGAGCTGATCGATGTCGACGGCAACAAGATGGCGGTGTACCGCGATGAAAACAGCCAGCTGTTCATACTGTCGCCGGTATGCTCGCACTTGAAATGCATCGTTCACTGGAACCGCGCCGAACGAAGCTGGGACTGCCCATGCCACGGCAGCCGTTTCAACTACGACGGCAAAGTCATCGAAGGACCCGCGCTCGAGCCTCTGCCGCCTTATGACGGCGCGCGAGGTGATTCGACGCATCATTAAGGGCCTTGCTCGCGCAATTCACGGCTGCGCAGGCGCACTCCATGCAACTCCACCGCATTGCCAAAGTCCGGCGGGCGTCAACCACAGCGCCGGGCTTTCCAATTCCCAATATCGAATACCCGCCAGGCAGGTTAGTATTCAGGTTTGAAAATCATGAGACCGCAACGTGATGAAACGGCCGGGCGCGCAGCGCCGTCGTTTCATCATGCCGGATGCTCCGGGTCATTAACATGGAAAATGTACTATTGGTCGCCGTTGCCTTGCTGCTGGTATTGCTCAACGGCTTTTTTGTGGCGGCGGAATTCGGTTTGGTCAAATTGCGCCAGACCCGCATACGTGCGATCGCCAAAACAAAAGGGACGCCCGGACGCATCCTGGCGACGGTGCACACGCAGCTCGACGCGTATCTGTCGGCCTGCCAGCTGGGGATCACGCTCGCATCGCTCGGTCTGGGCTGGATCGGGGAACCGGCCTTTGCCGGCTTGCTGGAGCCCTTGTTTGCGCTGGCCGGCATCACTTCGGCGGAACTCATCCACGGCATCTCGTTCGCATTTGCTTTCTTCGTCATCTCCTTCCTCCACATCGTGGTCGGCGAACTGGCTCCCAAGTCGATCGCGATCCGCAATCCGGACAAGGTCGGTTTATGGAGCGCCATTCCGCTCTACGGTTTTTATTGGCTGATGTATCCGGTAATCTGGATATTGAACAGCAGCGCCAACTGGATTCTGCGCATGGCGGGCCTGGACAACGCGCATGGGCATGACACGCATTATTCAGCCGATGAACTCAAGCTGATATTGCGCACCAGCCGTCCCGGAGGAAAATTCAACCGCGATGAATGGAATGTGCTGGCGCAGACGCTCGATTTCAGCGAGCTGGAAGTGTCGGACCTGATGCGTCCGATCCACGAAATAGCCGCGTTGCATCGCGACCGCTCGTTCCAGGAAAACATGGAAACCGTCTACCGGACCCGGTTCAGCCGTTATCCGCTGTTCGACATCGACGGCAAGGACGTGCTCGGCATGATTCATTTGAAGGACTTGTTCCTTGCGCAGCATGAAGGCAAGGCGATTGAAAATATGACCGATTACCTGCGGCCGATCCAGTATGCGCCGCCGCGCATGCCTGCCCTCGAATTGTTCCGCCGGTTCCGCAAGGGTGCGCCGCACTTTGCGATCGTGGGCCGCAAGGGACAAAAACCGCAAGGCTTCCTCACGCTCGACAATCTGCTGGGAGCGCTGGTCGGCGAAATACGCGACGAATTTCGCCAGAACGAAAACGACTGGACCAGGCTGGATGACGGCACGCTGATCGGAAAGGGAAGCCTGCCGATTTTTTCACTGGAGCGGATATTGGGCATCGACATCGAAAACGAAGAAGTCGATCTGGAAGAAATCGATTCGGTCGGCGGGCTGGTGATGGCAAAGCTCGGCGATATTCCGGAAGAGGGGCAGAAAATCGCATTCGATCAATTCGATATCGTGGTCAAGAAAATGAACGGGCCGCGCATCGTGCTGGTCAGGGTGTATCCGAAGGAAAGCACGGATGCGGAAATGCTTGGGGGATGAGCGGGACGGACGGACCTGTCCGGGCCGGCTTCAACAGCGCCTTTGCTTGACCCGCATCCAGGCTACCGCTTTTTGCGCGCTTGCAATGGAAAGACGAACCACAGCGCGGCAAAGACGCAGAACGTCAGCGCGGCGCTGTAAATGCCGAATAGCGGCTTGCCCGTGGCAGCCAGCAGAACTACATAAACGTCGAGTGAAAATGCGCACATCAAAGGCGCCATCGCCGTCGAGATCAGACGGGAAGACAGCACGATCATCCTGCGCGATACCTGTCCCGGTTCGGCCAGGCGGTTATATGCAGCCGGCGTCATGACCAGCGCAATCGACAGTGCAACCAGCCCGAGCGCAATCAGATGAGACCAGATGCCGGAATCGGGCAGCCGTTCGAAGGCGTTGTTGAAAACCGCTATGGTTTGAAACCCGAATAATGCCTGTATGCCGGGAAGGACCATGCGCGCCTCTTCGATAACGTTGCGCATTTCGTCTTTCAGCGTTTCCTGTTCTGTCGTCGTGTAATGCATCGGATCAAAACCTTCGTGATTATTGTTCCCGTGGATTGCTGCTGTTTCTCTGATATCCGAAGTGTACGACTGCATGCTTCTCCGCATTTTGTCATTGCATCAGGTTTGTGCATTCAGATGCCGAATTTACTGCCAGGTTTTTAGTGCAGGACAGAAATTTCTTCAGGCGCGGCTCGATGTCAGCCGGGCTTCGCCCCTTCGAACCGTTCATTGCGGGAAACCAGCCGACGGTTCTCATGCATATTCAGGCGCCATTGCCAGCTCAAAACCGTCGATGACGATGCGCCGCACATCGCGCCAGTGCCGCGCGCTTTCCAGCACATGGCGCTGGTTGATCTCCACTTCGATGCCGACGTAACGGTCAGCCGAAAAGCGGCGGCGCATTGCGCTGGTGATGCCGTCGCTCTTGCCCGCATACGGATAATTCAGACGGACCCTGAGCGAACCGTCCAGCTCTTTGAGCGAGGCACGCCAGCGGTGGCATGCATCGCGTTCATGCGGCCGCCCCGGATCGTACAGCAGGCCGATGTCCGCATCGCGCACCTTGCCGTCGAGCTCAGGCGTGAAGCTGTGGCAGGAAACATGAATGACGCGATCGCTGCAACCGATCGCCTGCCTGATCTGCGTTTCGATCTTGGTTCGATAGGGCAGATAGTAGCGTTGCCAGATTTCCTGTTGAACCGCTTTGGATGCCTTGCGGGTCGCTTCGGAATACAACTGGGGGTGAATAAGCGAGCGGTTCAGGTCGATCAGCAGGCGGCTTACGGTGGAAACATACAAAGGCGCATGCAGCGCACCGGCCATTTCCCGCGCCAGCCGCAACGCACCGGCATCGTAGCCGCGATGCGTCGGCAGCAGCGCTTCATGACCGTCGAACAGCGAGCGGTAGCGGGAAGGAATGCGGTTTCCCCCATGTTCGCAGGTAATGATGAAGGAATCGTTTTTCACGACGGTATGAACATTCGTCCGCCGTTGAGGCAATCGCACAACTGCCGGTAGATTGCTTCAATATGCTCTTTTGAATCGTCCCCGCCGGCCGCCTGCAAAATGCGCCGCGCCAGCGGCCCGCGTTGCAGCATGACCTGCAACGGTTGCAGCCAGAGATCCGCCAGCCGCCGGCCGCTGTATTGCAGTTGTTCGATCAGGTGGCGCCACAATTGCTGCGCCGTGCATCGATTGCCTGGAAAGCCCAGCAGCGCCAGATAGCCGGCATCGCCGATCGCGGCCTGTTCGGCGTCGCGGATGCAATCGAGAAATATCGCCGCCAACGCATCGGTATCGATCGCCTGTTGCGCTGCAAGCGGGGCTGTCCCGGCATCGTAGAGCATTTTGACAACGGCAACGGCGGCTGCCGCTATTGCCAGATCCGCCTGCGGGCATTCCTGCGTATCGATTACCCGGATCTCGATTGCATTGCGATCGAAGCGCGCGATCGCGCCGCGCGAATTGAGCCATTCATGCCGCAAAATGCGTTGCGGATCGTGTTGCGCGATATCCAGGTACATCGGCGCCAGGATCGTTTGTTCGTATTCGGCGCGGCTCGATACGGTTTCCGGAATCACCTGCCCGGCAATCGATGCAATCGCCTGCGCATTGGTGCGATAGGCTTCCATCCGGAAGTCGGCAAAGCCGGTACGGCCGCCTTCCGCGATCGGCGAACTCGCGGCCAGCGCCGGCAGGATCGGCAGCATCAGCCGGATTGCGGCATGCAGGCGTGCGAATTGTTCGTCGTCGGCGAACGGCAGATTGATATGCATGCTTTGCAGATTGGCCCAGCCGTGGGTGTCGCAGTCGAAGATGCGGCTGTAGCTTTGATAAATTTCTGCGTTGCCGTGAGGCCAGAAATGCGTTTCGCGCCGCGGGTCCATCCATGGATGCATCGCGGTCGGCATCAGCCGCGCGCCGAATAATTCGAGAATCCGGTTGATGTACCGTACTTCGGTGTGAAAGGCCGTCGGCAAATCGGCAAACGCCGCCGTCGGACGCTGGTTCTTGATCTCGATGACGTGCAGCACCATCTCGTTGGACCACCCCAGCATGCCGCGGTCCACCTCGGATACCTTGTCGTCGGTTGCGGCGCGCAGCAACTGGTCGGCAAGCGGCAACGGAGATAGATGTTCGCGCTCGACGATCATGTATTCGAGCTCGATGCCGAAACCCGCGAAAGCGGCCAGCGAAGATGAGTTGCCCGTCATGCGATGCTTCCCTTGCGCGCTTCGATCCGCTTTCTGAACACGCTCATTACTTCGCGGTACAGCGCATCCTTCAGCACGCCGTCTTCGTTTCCGGCATCCACATTCGGGTTATCGTTGATTTCGATGATATAGCACTGATGCCCGCGCTGCTTCAGATCGACGCCGTAGAATCCGTCGCCGATCAGGTTGGCGGCCCGCATCGCGATATCGATCACTTCGTCCGGCGCCTGACTGAGCGCCAGCGCTTCAGCCATGCCTTCGGAGGATTGCCGGTTTTCCTCATGCTTGATGATCTGCCAGTGGCCGGGCGCCATGAAATACTTGCAGACGAACAGAGGCCGCCGGTCCAGAACCCCGATGCGCCAGTCGAACTCGGTCGGCAGATATTCCTGCGCCAGAATCAGTTCCGATGTTTCAAACAGCGCATCGACCTTCGCCAGCAATTCCTCTTCGGATTCGATTTTTTCGACGCCGATCGAGAAGGCGCCGTCCGGCTGCTTCAGGATGCAGGGCAGCCCCAATGCGGGGATCACCTGATGCACATTGTCGCGATGGACCATCATGGTTTTCGGGATCGGAATATGGTTCTTGCTCAACAGTTCGGTCATGTAAACCTTGTTGTTGCATTTCAGAATGGAGTCAGGGTCATCTATCACCACCATGCCCGCAACAGCGGCCTGGCGCGCCATCTGGTAGGTGTAATGATTGACGTTGGTGGTGTCGCGAATGAAGAGCGCGTCGAATTGGGTCACCCGGCCGGCGTCGGCCTGGGTAATCACTTCGGAGCGTATGCCCAGCGATTCCGCCGCTTCCTGAAATTTTTGTATCGCCGCGGAATTCGACGGCAGCGACTGGCAATCCGGTGTGCGCAAAATCGCCAGCGTGGGTTTTTGCGCAGCCGGCTCGCGCACCCGCAGCGCATGCCCTTTCAGGCAATCGGCAGCGGCCTGTGCGGCCATCCGCAGCCGGCCGGGAGGAATGTCGGCCAGCATCAGCGCGTGCGCGCTGTGCAGATGCCAGCGCCCATTGTCGCGTTCGAACCGGACCTGCAGCAGCGGCACGCGCAGCAGATTGAATAACTGCTCGCTCAGGTGTTCGTGGTACCGGTCGGCGGTGCGTCCGAAATAACCGGTCAGCTCGAATGCGTCCGAATCGACTTCGGACAACGCGGATTGAATCAGTTCATCGAGACTTTCGGCAAGCATCGGAATAACGCTTTCCGATTGCAGGTCTTCGATCGCCTTGATATCGGGCAGCGGTTGATGGCCGCGCGCTTCCGCCAGCAGCGAGACATAATATCCGCGGCTCTGGTAGCGATAAGACTGGCATAGATTGAAAACTTTGGTGGCAGTGCAATCGATATAAGCTGGATCCGTCAGGTAAAGGCGCGCCGGTACGACTTTCACGCCGGGGATGTCGAATGGCCAGTCACGCAAATGACTGACGACAAAAAGAATATTCATGGAAGAGCCTGTTGCGGTCGATGCCGCGGGTGGATAACCAGCAAGTTGGCGTCATGCGTCACGATGCCGAGCAGCACCGCGCCCATGACACGATCGATTCCAATCCAGTATTCATGCGACCGGCCGTAGGGATTCTGTTGATAAGGGTCCATCACCAGCACTTTGCGCCGCCCGATGTCATAGCCGGCGATGACGACAAAATGTCCTGCCGGCAGGCCGCGTACGTCGTCCGGCATGTCGGGCGGTCCGTATTCGCGCGGCGTGCGGTAAAGATAGGTTGAACTCAATCCGGTAAGAATAGGCTGCTTGCGCCGCAGCATGCCGTGAATCAAGCTGCGCGAAAGATCCATCTGGCGCAGCCGGCCGCCGAGTTCGAGAAACTCGAGATAACCGGTGGTCGCCTGTTGCAGCCGATAATCCGGTTTGAACTCGCGTTGCCTCTCCAGGCGTTCGGCAATGTTCACTCCGGGAACAAACCATGTGGGGTCGAACACATTGAGGTTGTATGTGTAAATGGTGGCGCGGTAACCTTTGCGCAGCGCGTCGCATGCGAGGAAGACGGCAAAGGTGCCGCCCATTTCAAGCCGTCCGGTACGCTCGACTACCTGTTCCAGCGGCTCCTCGTCGGCCCAATAGCGGTAGACGGCATGCAGGCAAGTGGGACCGCATGTGGTTTCATCCGGTTGCGGCAGAATCCTGACGGGCAGACGCAGCGTGTCTGGAATCACGGCAATCGCCTTGTCCGGTTTTTGGATAACGCTTTTTTTCATTGATGCTTGCGTGCTGAGATTCGGCCGTCGACACAATAATGCGCACATTGCATTTTTGATGCCAGAGACTGAAAACAAAATATGCGCCGTTGATTCGCGGTTCTGCAAGACGATTCCGGCAGCCGACTTCGATGTCGATGTGCTCGTTATAGACTTTGCATATCTGTAAAAATTCCAGCCGGCAGATGATTGCCCCGGATTTTCTGCAATATCGTTTCAAGAGTATTTAATATGGGAAATGTTTTTAGGACTTGCACTTGCCGGCGCCCTGCCCAGGCAACGTTTTTGCAGGCATGAACGATGCATAAATTAAATTCTTACAGTCAGAATGTCTAGGAGGTACAAGCAATGGACATGACCAGGAATTTACTGATATTGAGTGCCGTGTCTGCCGCGGTAATGGCGCACGCGCAAGTTCAGACGCCACCGGAAAATCCGGCGGCTCCGCAAATGCGGAACGATTCGTCGGGCGGATATCGGGCGCAAACCCGATCCGGCAGCGGGGATCAGTCGCCACCGCAATCCGAAGTGCGGTCGCAGACGCAATCCGACAGGATGCCGCCGCCGGCTCCGATGACGCAACTGTCGCCCAAAACCGAAAATGGAATAACCTATCTGTGCGGCGGCGTCGGCGCCGATGAGGCCGCCTGGATGAAGCGGTCGGCCCGCGATCATGACTTGATGCTGACATTTGCGGCGCGTAACGGCAGCTTTCTGGCCGACGTCAACGTGGAACTTGCGGATGCGCGCGGCAAGTCGCTATTGAAAACCAGTTGCGACGGGCCGATCATGCTGCTCGATCTGCCCCGCAGCGGCACTTATCGCGTGCGTGCGGAAAAAGGCGGGTACACGGTGACGCAAACCGCCCAGGTATCGGCCAAGCACCACGGCAAGGCGGTTGTCATGGTTTGGCCGAAGGAGATAGCCGATGTCGAATCGGCCGATCAGACGCCGCATGGCAATGAAAAGAGTGCGCGCTAGACGGGCAGGATATCAAGCTGCCGATCCGTCAGGGTATTTCAAGAAATCGTATCGAAGGTATGAATTGAAAGACTTTCCGGCGGCTCGGCAGCACTATGCGTAACAGTTGTTTTTGTCTCCCGTTGCATGTATCGCCGTTATCAGTCCGGTATATCGAAAATGCAGTGAAGCTGCGGCGTCCTGTAATTGTCGGCTTCCTCCGCAGCAAAGGAAGCCGACCGACGAATATGCCGTTTGCTTGTTTACTTTTTCTGCGCGCCGGTCGCAGCGTCCTGCACTTTTTCGCCGCCGCGTTCGACGTCTTGTCCCATGCCTCTAAAAGTATTGCAGGCCGTCAGTCCGGCCGTAAAGACCAATATGCCCAATACCGCGATCAGTTTCTTCATGATTTTTTTCCTTTCAGGTAACGTATAAAAGTAAACATCCTTCCCTCTTTATTGCAGTACCACCACCGAGCCGCGACAAGGCAAAGACTTGCCATGGCTCGTATAACACCTTACAAATGCCTTGCGCGCCGTCTCTGAACAAAGCCTGATGCAATCGAAAAAACCCTGACGGCCATCCGCATCTTGGTCGGGTCGCGCAAAATCATCGTCGCAATCGCGGCCAGGCTGGTCAGAACAGCCCTGGCCGTCGCCGCGCCTTTGCCGATGCCGCCATGACTCACGCCTGCATCCTGCATCAGTCCGGTATTTTGCGCAGGTACGTTCGGATTCATCCGGACACCCGGAGGGATAGCGCCGGCAAAATTTGCGCCGAGGCTCCTCCGGTTCATCGCGGCAGTGCGCTTGGCAACCGCACGCACCACGCGAGGCGCAATGAGCAGGACGGCCGCGGCCGCCGACGCAGTCAGGTAAGGATGCTGCTTGATCCATTGCATTGTCATGCTGCGCGGAAATTTGTTGACGATACTTATATTATGCCCATGGCTTTCCGTGTCGTTTTGATCTGACGCATCAGTTTCCGCCAACATGCGACGATAAGTTGCCCTGCTTGCGTGTATCTGTTCCAGCAGTGCATCTCTTTCGTCCCGGAGAGATGGAGAATGTTTCATATGCTTTCTTTCACCAAGTCAACATCCCGTTTCAATTCATTGCGCAATGTACTGAATGCCGAGCCATCGTACTTATGCTTGAGGCTGAGAAAGATGCCGCCGCCGGCGGCCGCAACATACAGCACGACGACGCCCCATGCGGCAATTGCGCGGTTCGGCGAATCCCAAAACGTCACGATGATTGCGACGCCGATGAAGATCGCGGTCAGTATCCCGAAGAACGCCGCGACCACATAGCCCAGCAGTTGCATGCCGAGCTCGCGGCCTTGCAGCTTCAACTCGATGCGCAATAATTCGATGTAATCGCCGAGCCGATCGAGTGCGATTACGGATATCTGTTTGGATTTATGTAAAGTTTCAAACACCGCGGCATTCCTCTATCGAAATTGAATCGAAAAAGCACGCATGCGCCGGACCTGTCAATGCCGGCGCAATACCGCCCCCAGAACCAGTCCGACGCCGGTAGCGATTGCCACCGACTGCAACGGACGTTCCTTGACATATTCGCTGGTGAGATCGACGCCATGGTTGATCTGCTTGCCTGCTTCGGCCGCCATTCCCTTTGCCGATTGGCGCATCGAGCTGAACTTGGCCATGATGCGATCGCGCGCTTCGCCCAGTTCGCGGTCGGTCAATGTCGATGCGTGCGCCATCAGCGCATCGAGATCGCTTTTGAGATTGGCAAGTTCCTCGCGCAGCTTCGAACTCGATTGTTGAGCCGTGCCTGCCGCATCATCGTATATGCCTGGGCCCGGGCTGCCGGCGGCGCTTGCGTTGACTGGATTGGGGTCGTTATCCGACATGCCGGATGAAAAATCTGTAGCCATGAATTTCTCCTTTTTAGCGTTTGCCAAAATGCGGTCAAATCGCGATCAGATCACTAGGGGTACCGGACTTACCTTTTTGCAAGGGAACGAAATATGCAAACCAGTCAGTGCAAGGGATATGCCAGGCTGACAACGGGGAATAAATGCTTGATATTGAAAGAAAAGCAAGGCCGGCCTGCGGAATGCGGAAAATTCATCCATTCATTTTTGCAGAAGTTACGCGTAAATTTTGCAGGCAGCCATTTGCAGCCGAGAAACGATGTGCGGAAAAGACCGGAAACCCGTTTGATGAATGCCGTCGCGTTATCAGGCATTTGCACATTCCGGATTTATTTTGATGCAAATAGCGAGCCGTTTACCGGCTTGATCCATACTTCATTTTCAATCGCGGACTGCGGTACATGAAGCCGGCACCGATGATTATTTTTGAAGCATGCAGATCCGGCGCGAGGCCTGAACAAGGCTGTTTGCAACAAGTCGGCCGGCCCTCGGGAATATGGTGTCGCCGAATGCAAGCCGGACTGACGAGCGAAGCGGGGAAGGCCGCGAACGCATGAAAGAAAATGTCGATTGCCGCGAATGGTTTGCGACAAGCGTATCAATGGCATCGGTGTGCATCGAAGCGGAACGGTCGACCGGAATATTCCCGGAGGCGCTTCCTTCGATGCGGCTCTGGAACCGGCTCTGGCCACTCGGGAAGAGCTGATTCGACCGGCTCGCATTCGACTGTCAGCCGGCTTGCCATTGGCACAGTCATTGCGTTCGAGTGCACAGCATCGGATGTCCATGACGGGATCCGACATGAGGATTCCCCTGAACCAGCCGTGTCCGGCAAACCGATTGCGCGACGCGGAAACGGAGACCGCAATGCGACAAACCCCGATTCCAGAGATACAGGCTTGCATTGATATTTGCCAGAAATGTCACAATATATGCTTAAGCACTGCGATGAACCATTGCCTCGAAGCCGGCGGGGAAAAAATGGATCCTGCGCATTTTCGCCTGATGACGGATTGCGCTGAAGTGTGTCAGTCGACGGCGAATTTCCTGCTGAGAAATTCGAACTTCAACGACCAGTTCTGTCTCGACTGCGCGACGCTGTGCGATTACTGCGCGCAAAGCTGCAAGGAGCTGGGAGACATGAGCGACTGTGCGGAAGCCTGCCGCGAGTGTGCCGACAGCTGTCATCAAATGGCATTTGCAATGATTTGAATGCAGGCGCACAGTACCTGAGCGTGCTGCCGGCGGATAGCGCCGGGCATGTATCGGCAGCATGTTGGAGCAACTGAAAATGGCTCGTAAAACACCCATCGAACGCTACCGCAATATCGGGATATCGGCGCATATTGACGCAGGGAAAACGACGACGACCGAACGCATCCTGTTCTATGCGGGCGTCAATTACAAGCTCGGCGAGGTGCATGAGGGCGCAGCCACCATGGACTGGATGGAACAGGAGCAGGAACGCGGCATCACGATCACTTCCGCTGCGACCACCGTTTTCTGGAAAGGCATGCGCGGCGGCTATCCCGAGCACCGCATCAATATCATCGATACGCCGGGCCACGTCGATTTCACCATTGAAGTCGAGCGTTCGATGCGGGTGCTGGATGGCGCGCTGATGGTGTACGACGCGGTGGGCGGCGTGCAGCCGCAATCCGAAACCGTTTGGCGCCAGGCAAATAAATATCATGTGCCGCGGCTCGCATTCGTCAACAAGATGGATCGCGTCGGCGCCGATTTTTTTCGCGTGTACCGCCATATGCGCGAACGCCTCGGCGCCAATCCGGTGCCGGTTCAGATTCCGCTCGGCGCCGAGGCGGATTTTACCGGTGTGGTGGACCTGGTCAGCATGCAGGCGATTACCTGGGACGATGCAACGCAGGGCGTGAAGTTCGGCTTTGCCGGAATTCCCGCTCATCTGGCAGGCCTTGCAGAGGAATGGCGGGGAAAAATGCTGGAAGCGGTCGCCGAATCGTCGAATCGGATGATGGAAAAATATCTCGGCGGCGACCCGTTTTCCGAAGCCGAAATCAGGCAGGCGCTGCGGCAGCGCACGATCGCCGGTGAAATCGTTCCGATGCTGTGCGGCGCGGCCTTCAAGAACAAGGGCGTGCAGGCGGTGCTGGATGCGGTGCTCGATTATCTGCCTTCGCCGCTCGATATTCCGCCGGTCAAGGGCGAACTCGAAAACGGCCGGATGGCCGAGCGCCATGCTTCCGACGATGAAAAATTTTCCGCGCTGGCATTCAAGATCATGACCGATCCGTTCGTCGGCCAGTTGATTTTCTTTCGGGTTTATTCCGGCCTGATCCGCTCCGGCGATATGGTCTATAACCCGGTGAAGGCGAAGAAGGATCGCATCGGCCGTCTGTTGCAGATGCATGCGAATCAGCGCGATGAAATCAAGGAAGTGCGTGCCGGCGACATTGCCGCCGCCGTCGGCCTGAAGGAAGCGACGACCGGCGACACGCTGTGCGATCCGGAAGCGGTGATTACGCTGGAACGGATGGTTTTTCCGGAACCGGTGATTTCCCAGGCGGTCGAGCCGAAAACCAGGGCCGATCAGGAAAAAATGGGCGTCGCGCTGAATCGCCTGGCGCAGGAGGATCCATCGTTCCGCGTGCGCACCGATGAAGAATCGGGCCAGACGATCATTGCCGGCATGGGCGAACTGCACCTGGAAATCCTGGTCGACCGCATGAAGCGCGAATTCGGCGTGGACGCGGCCGTCGGCAAGCCGCAGGTGGCTTACCGTGAAACCATCCGCAACGTGTGCGACGAAGCCGAAGGCAAGTTCATCAAGCAGTCGGGCGGGCACGGCCAGTACGGCCACGTTGTCCTGAAGCTTGAACCGCAGGAGCCGGGCAAGGGTTACGAATTTGTCGATGCGATCAAGGGCGGCGTGGTGCCGCGCGAATTCATTCCGGCGATCGACAAGGGAATAAGGGAAACGATGCATGCCGGCGTGCTGGCCGGCTATCCTGTGGTCGACATCAAGAGCACGCTGATATTCGGCTCGCACCATGAAGTCGATTCGAGTGAAAATGCCTACCGGATCGCAGCATCGATTGCCTTCAAGGAAGGCATGCGGCGCGCCAATCCGGTATTGCTCGAGCCGGTCATGGCGGTCGAGGTGGAAACGCCGGAAGAATTCATGGGCCATGTGATCGGCGATCTGTCGTCGCGCCGCGGCACGATCCACGGCATGGACGATATCGCCGGCGTCAAGGTCATCCGCGCCGAAGTGCCGTTATCGGAAATGTTCGGCTATTCGACGTCGCTGCGATCGCTGACGCAAGGACGGGCGACCTACACGATGGAGTTCAAGCACTATGCGGAAACGCCGAGGAATGTGGCGGATACGATCGTTTTGACCAAGGAATATCACGCCTGATTCCTTGAAAAATATCCGCCTCCGAACTGGAGAAAAACCGCACTTCGCCAGGTTTTTGCGGAGCTCTGAAAATACGGAAATGCAGCGATTCCGTTATGCTATCGGCATGAAAAAAATAATTGAGGCTTGCGGTAATGGCATGGCCGCGGCTTGCTTGCGGCCGGGCCGCGTATTCTGGCTGTTCACGATGTGTCTGACGATGGCCGGCGCCGCCGGCGCACAATCCGTTCTTCCCGATACGATCGCGCAACGCGCGGTCGCCTGCACCGCATGCCACGGCAAGGAGGGAAGGGCCGCGAGCGACGGTTATTATCCGCGCATCGCAGGCAAGCCGTCAGGCTATCTTTACAATCAGCTTGTCAATTTCCGCGAAGGACGCCGCCAGTATCCGTTGATGATCTACATGGTCGAGCATTTGTCGGATGCGTACCTGCGCGAGTTCGCCGAATATTTTTCCGCGCAGCATCCGCCTTATCCGGCGCCGCAATCGATCAATGTGACGCCCGCGGTGCTCGAACGGGGACGCATGCTGGTGACGTCGGGCGATGCGTCGAAAGACGTTCCCGCCTGCATTGCATGCCATGGAAAGACCTTGACCGGCGTTGCGCCGTTTGTTCCCGGATTGCTAGGCTTGCCGCGCGATTACCTGAATGCGCAATTCGGCGCATGGAAAAACGGCGCGCGGCGCACCGCGGCGCCGGATTGCATGGCGCAGATTGCGGCCCGGCTCAACGTGGAAGATATCAGCGCGGCATCCGTATGGCTCGCGTCGCAGCCGATTCCCGCCGACACCGCACCGTTGCCGTCCGCACCGGAAAAACGGCCGATGACCTGCGGCAGTGCGCCGCAATAACAGGAGCAGCCGATGAAACGCATCCTGTTTATCATTCTTGCCGCAATCGTCCTGATTCCTGCGGCCGTAATCGGATTCCAATTCCTGCACGATTCCGGCAGCAACGAAGCGAGCGTTCCGGTCGCGAATGCAGCCGAACAAGTGGCGCGAGGCGCTTACCTGGCGCGCGCCGGCGATTGCATCGCATGCCATACGACGCGCGGCGGCACGCCGTATGCAGGCGGGCGGTCGATTCCGACGCCGTTCGGCAATATATTTTCGCCCAACATCACGCCCGACGTCGCAACCGGTATCGGCAGCTGGACCTCGGACGATTTCTGGCGCGCGCTTCACAACGGAAAATCGAAGGACGGGAGTTTCCTGTATCCGGCGTTTCCGTATCCTGATTACACCAAGGTGACGCGTGCCGATTCGGACGCGATGTTTGCCTATTTTCGAACGCTGCAGCCGGCGCATCGGACCAACCAGCAGCACGAGCTGCGGTTTCCCTATAACCAGCGCATCCTGCTGGCCGGCTGGCGCGCACTGTATTTCAGTCCCGGCGTCTATCAGCCCGACACCGGCCAGACTCTCGAATGGAATCGCGGCGCCTACCTGGTGCAGGGCCTGGGTCATTGCAGCGCATGCCATACCAACCGCAACGTGCTCGGCGGCACCGAGACCGCGGCGAATCTGGCCGGCGGCATGATACCGATCCTGAACTGGTATGCGCCTTCGCTGACATCGGATGCCGAAGCCGGTCTCGGGGATTGGCAGGTGCAGCATATCGCGGATCTGCTCAAGAGCGGCGTGTCTCCCCGCAGCACGGTGTTCGGTCCGATGGCCGAGGTGGTGCGCGAAAGCCTGCAGTATCTGTCGGATACCGATATCCGCGCAATGGCCGGTTATCTGAAATCGCTGCCGCAAACAAGCGCGCCATCCGGCTCCGGAGCGATGCGGATGTCCAGCCAGGATTCCGAAAGCACGCACCGGCTCGGCGCGACGCTTTATGAAAAGCATTGCGCCGAATGCCACAAGGCAAACGGGACAGGCATCCCGCCGGCTTATCCGCCGCTGGCAGGAAACCGTGCGATCACGATGCCTTCGGCGATCAATCCGATTCGCATGGTGTTGAACGGCGGCTATCCGCCGAGCACCGACGGCAACCCGCGTCCATACGGCATGCCGCCGTACGGCCCCTTTTTGAGCGATAGCGAAGTGGCCGCCGTGGTGTCTTATATCCGCAGTTCATGGGGCAATCGCGCTGAACAGGTGTCTTCGGTCGAAGTCAGCCGTTACCGGACTGTGCCGCTGGATTGAGACTGGCTGGGCAAGCAGGCTAGGGACCGGCTGCCGGTTCCCGGGCAATCCGCCGGCCTGTGCCGTCCTTGATTCCTGCATCGTCATTCAATCTCCAATCGTTCTTCCAGGAAAATTTACCGTGATAGGTCCATGCGGACTTATGCTAGGCTTTAGCCTTGCAAGATTGACTGAATGCAATACACCCCTAAAGGAACAGGTATGGATGGCTTTGGAAAGGCTGAAGACCCGCGCCGCAGGTTGTTGATCAACGGACTCGCGGCCGGATTGTTTGCCACCGTGCTGCCGGGCCGAAGCGCGCGGGCCGACGGCATATTCGGCACGCCGCCATCGAAGCTTCCCCCCGGCCAATCGATCTATCGCCTGGTCGGCAAAGTGAGGGTCAACGGCAAGGATGCAACCCTGGACACGCCGATCGGTCCCAACGATACGATCGAAACCGGCAGCAACAGCGAAATCGTTTTCGTCGTCGGCGGCCACGCAATGATCCTGCGCAGCGACACGCATCTCGATCTCAAGGGGGAGAAAAAGGAATCCGGATCATTGATTATTTCCGGCCTGCGGATGCTTTCCGGAAAATTACTTTCCGTATCGCGCAATCAGCCGATGAGCATCAATACGCCGACCGCCACCCTCGGCATACGCGGCACCGGTCTGTATGTCGAGGCCGACCCGGAACTGACTTACTTCTGCACCTGTTACGGCACCACCGACGTCATGGCTGCCAAGGATCCCGAAAGCACCGATGTCGTGGTCGCCACGCATCATGACAAACCGGTGTACATCACCGCGGACGAGCAGCCCGGAAAAAATATCCGGCTGGCCGGCTTCAAGAATCACACCGATCAGGAACTGATGCTGATCGAAACATTGGTCGGACGCAGCACGCCCTTCGTATTTCCGCTAAACAGTTACGAAGCGCCGCGCCGCGGCTATTGATCCCGCAGCGCGATCCGCCCGGCAAAAGATAATGAAATTGCAGGACGGATGCGTGAACGGCCCGCTTACTGCGGTGCGCCGTTCATGATCCAGTTCACAAACAAATCGTAATTGGCGCGGCCCGGATCCCCGACCGGCAGGCTGGTGTCGAATCCCGGCTGCAGCAGCCCGTAATGATGGTTGTTCGAAGGCTTGCGCAACAATGGACTGGCCACCACATCGGTGAAATTGATGCGTCCGCGCAGCTCCTTGTAAAACCATGCGGTATCGGTGGCGTCGATTACGCCGTCGCCGTTCCGATCGGTATCGATGTAATAGATCGGCGGACGGCCGCCGCCGACGACGGTAGGCGTGTGGCAGGTGGTGCATCCGGCGGTCTGCACGACATTCTTGATATCCGAAAAGCGGATTGCCGCAGGGTCCGGCGTCAGCGCGTTCTTCACGACAAGCGTCAGCGACGCAGGAGCGCTTTGAGCGGTGTCGCTGCTCGCGATGAGCTGCAGCACGTAGGTGCCGTCGGCGGTCGCGGTGAATGTCGGCGCAGACGAATTGGGGTTGGCCAGCGTGCCGGCGCCGCCCGGATTCGACGTGATCGACCAGCTAAAGGAAGTGGCGTACAGGCTGCCGGCTGCCGACAGCGCGGTCGGGCCGAACCGGACCACGCGGTTCGGGCCGGGGTCGGCCACCGGACGGCCGGGCCGCAGCAGGTTGAGTGCGCCATCGTGCAGGCTGTATCCAAGTCCGAGACCTTCAAGCCAGGTGGCCAGCGTGTCGGCCATGCTCGAACCCCAGAATCTTTCGGATACGATTTTTGCGAGCGGCATGTTGCCGCGATCGAATACATGGGCCTTGATGCGAGCGGAATAATCCTTGAACGTCAGGTATTCGGAGAAACTGAGGTCGGACTGGTTGCCGGTTCCGCGCAGCCTGTGACACGTCACGCAGGCCGGCTGCAGCACGTTTCTGTAGAGCGAGGACTGGCCCGCGTTCAACCAGCCGGTCGGAACATAGCTGTCGGAGAACGCGGCATTGGGCATGCCGCTGCCGCCGTATGCCGCCTTGATCACCGCATCGGCGGCGCCCTGCCATTCGTTCGGTCCAGCCGCGGGGCGGCACGCATCTTCCGGGGCGGCCGAGGCGGCCGGCAGCGGGTAGGTGCACAACACCATTTTATTGAGCGTCTTCAGCGAAGCTTCCAGTTCGGCCCGGGTAAAGCCCGACTGCGGCGAAAAATCGAAGCTGTCCACATCGAACATCTGCAGCCGCGCCTGCGTATCGCCGCGCTGCTGCGACACCGAATTCTGCACCAGCGCGAACAGGGGCTTGCCGGTGGCCGGGACGGGCGGCGTCAGCGGATCGGCGCGGCCGCCATGGCAACTGATGCAGATGCCGGGCATCGCTTTGGTGCCGCGGCCGTCCAGGTTCGCGGCCAGCAGCCGCTCGCCGGTAACGGGGTTGAAGGTATAGAACTTGGCGAATTTCATCGTGCCGTTCGGCCCGGGACTGAATTCGATGCCGTTGGTGCCGACGTGCCAGCGCGCATCTTGCTTGACTGCCGCATCCAGGTTCAGCGGCGAATAGGTATAACCGGCGCCCGCGGTGACCAGGTAATTTTCCACCATCATGGCGATGGTGCCGTCCGGGTTTTGCCAGCCCGTCATGCGCCGTCCGTAGCCGAGGTCGCGCACATCGCCGAACACCGCCGAAACCTGCCTGGGCGGGCCGAGCGTCGGATCGAAATTGTTGGCCGCCTTCCATTTGTCGAGCGTATCCTTCGCATTGGCCGGATCGATTGCGGCATAGTACGCTTCGGCATAGGCGATCGAGTCGGTCTCGCTCGAACCGTCGGCCTGAATCTGCGGATTGGGGAACAGCAGGAAACTGTTCGGACCGGTAATCACGGGCGTCGGCACTGGCGCGCCCACCACCACATCGGACGAGCCGCCGCCACCGCCGCCGCACGACGCCAGCAAAAGAAGCGCGGCAATTGCGCCGGCGCGGACAAGAAAGAATCTGTAATTCACGGCTGAATCCTTTAGAAACTGGTCAGGTACAGGATGGAAAACTGGTTGTCGATATAGCGGATGGTTTCCGCTGTCGCAAAGGACGGCTTCAGGCTCGGTGTCGAGCGCACCCGCCGCCATGACAAATCGACGGAATCCTTCTGGCCGAGCGGCAGGTTCCAGCCGATCGTCAGGAACACGGTCTTGCCGTCGGCGCGATACGCATAGAACTGCGAGCGGCTGAATACATCGTCCCGGACAAACACTTCGGCGATGTCGACATTGGCGAGCGAGTGCGTTCCCGAAGATACGATGTCGCCTTTGCGATATTCGCCGGTGAAATACAGCGTGCCTTTCGGCACAAGCGCATAGTCGAGATTCAGCCGCGCGGAATAATCGCTGGTATCGAATACGGCGCTTCTGCCGTTGCGCACGTTTTTCGCGAGCGCGCCGAACAGGCTGATGCGGTCGGTTACCGGCTTGCGCGCAGAGACGCCGGCGGACAGGCGATAGCCGTCGCGCAGGTCGGATTCATATTCTTCCACGGTCGCATTTCCGAACAGGCCGAAAGTAGGCGCGCCGAATTCGCCGGCAGTGCGGTACTGCAGCTCGGCCTCGCCTCCGGCATAGATGCGCCCGAGGCCGGTGTAGGTGCGGAATTTTTCGCCTCCCAGGAATCCGTTGAGCAGCAGGCGCGTATGCTCATTAAGCGGAACGGTCATGCTCTTGCTCAGGTTCAGGCTGTAAGCGCTGTCCATCAATATGTCCGAAGCGCTGCCGGCCCGGCTCACGTTGTCGTCGAACAGATAGCCCGCATCGACGCGGATGCCGGGCGATCCCGCGCCAAATGCCGACGACGCGAGCAACGACGGCGAAGGGCCGTGGCCGTCCAGATCCTTTATCAGCTTGAAGAACAGCGACTGGCTGCGTTCCTGTCCGGACGAGCGTTGCGCCTGATAGTCGAAACTCAATGTCAGTCCGCGGCGAAGCACGAAATCGCTGCCGACTCCGAGGACAAGCGAATTGCGATTGTCGGACGATGACGGAATCACGTAGCTCGGCCCGTTGATCTGATCGGCATATGAAACAGACGCCTGCTGCTCGCCCTTGAAGTCATGCTGAAACTCCACGCGCAGCCGCGGCGATACCCATCCGAAATCCGTCTCGTGCGACGACTCGGCGCGCATGCCCGCCGCCAGCTGGACCGACGGCACATTCTGGCCGGCATAGGTCAACGCGTACAGGCCGGCGCCTGTTTCCGTGCCCTGATGCAGCCGGTGCGTCGCAAGATCGAGCCGTCCGTATGGCGACAGCAGCAATCCTTTCATCCGATGCTCATAACCTGCGGCAAGCGAGCCGAACAGATAGTCGCCGGAGCGCCGGCTGCGCGCAAAGTCGTTCATCGGAGCCACATAGCGATCCGTCCGGTAATCCAGCGAGCCGTAGCCGACGACGCCGTCGATGAATGTATTGCCGGTCGGCTGGTAACTGCCGTAAGCGGCGATGGTGTAACTTTTCGATTTGCTGCTGGTGCCGTCGTTGCCGATATCGGTCCTGTCGCGCGCATAGCCGAAACCGATGCCCAGCGCCAGTTGATCGCCGAAGCGGCGGTCTGCGCCGACGCTGATGCCGTCGGTGCTGAAGTCGATGCCGTCGTTGCCGGCGGCCGTCTGGTCGCGGGTTCCGAACTTCACGCCGCCTCCGGTCCATACGTCGATCCCGCCCGGCAGAGCGGACGAGCCGTCGGCCTTCCCGGTGCTGGACGACAGATTGAGCGACGAACTCTGCCACGCAGTCGTAGCTAACATCAGTGCGTTGCCGAATCTGGCCGCCTGGTCCGGCTGGGATGCGCCGCCGGACGAAGTCGAGATCGCCGACACGACGGTCGCCAGCACGCTGCGCGGCGCAACCGCGGCCGGGACCGGCACGGAATTGGCGGACAGCGACGCCGCCGGCTGATAAGCGGCGCCGGCCGGTCTGCCGTTGTCCTGCCGCGTGACGTTTTGGCTATTGAAGTACCGCTTGTCTGCGCCGGCATCGCGGCTTGCGCCGGCTTCCGCGCCGGAGCCGATAGCGGGATCGGCGGCAGCGTCATTGTTTTCGGCGCCGCCGGGACTGCGGTGCAGCGTTTCCAGCCTGGCCTGGAAATTGGAAATCTGCGCGCGCGAAAAACGTCTGGCCGTTTCCACCTGCGAACCGATCAGCGCGATGACGCCAGGATCCTTTGACGGATCGGGCCGCCCGACCACGGTCACGCTGACGGCAGCGGCGGCCGACGTGCCGCCGCTGCCGTACGCCAGGTATGAAAACGCATCGGCGCCGAAATAATTATTGACCGGCGTGAAGGTAACCTTGGTGCCGTTCACCGTGACTGCGCCGTGTCCGGGCGCGGCGGCGACGGAAACGCCGGAAATGGCGGAGCCCGTGATGAAGGGCGCCAGGTCCAGCGTCGCCGGCGTGTTGAGCTGGACTGTCATTGCGGCGGCGCCGGCCGCAGGCGGCAGCGTGCTGACGGCGATACTGACCGTAGCCGCAGCCGAAATGCCGCCCGGGCCGGTCGCCGTGTAGCTGAAGCTGTCGGTGCCGGTATAGCCTGACGCGGGCGTATAGGTGATGCTCGTACTGTTTGCGGCCGGCGTCGGCGCAGCGCCATGGGAAGGGGCGCTCATCACGGTGATCTGGGTGAATCCGCTCACGGGAAGGTTGAAGGTGGTCGCCGTGTTGTAAGGCACCGCGACATTCATGTTCGCCACGGTCGGAAGGGCTGCGACCGTGACGGTCACGTTCGCCGATGAACTCGCGCCGCCCGGAGCCGTCACGGTATAACTGAACGTGTCCGTGCCGGAAAATCCGTTCAGCGGCGTATAGGTGATATTGGCGCCCGACACCGATGCGTTGCCGCCCGCAGTGGCCGCTCCTGTTGTAATGCTGCTGTACGTGCCGCTGATCGACGACGCCATGCTGAACGTGACCGGTGTGTTGAATGCGGTCGAAACGCTTTTGTTCTGGATCGTCGGCGCGCCGGGCGGCGTGATGTTGATCGTGACGGTGGCGACTGCCGAGGTCAGTCCTGTCGGCAATCCCGGCGGCGCGGTTGCGGTAAAGTTGAAGGTGGTTGAAGTCAGATCGGCGGCGGCCGGCGTGTAGTTGACGGATGTCGCTCCCGACACGGTTGCCGTTCCCAATGACGGCGCGCTCGTCACGGTGATGTTGTTGACCGGGCCGGTGATATAACCTGCAAGCGGGATCGTTGTCGCCGCAGCCCCACCCGCGTTATAGGGCACGCTGACGGTAATCGGTTGCGTAATCGTCGGTGCGCCCGGCGGCGTGATATTGACGGTGACAGTACCGCTGCCGGCCGAGTTTCCGCCGGGCCCGGTGGTCGAGTACTGGAACGAATCCGCAGCCAGATTTCCGGCTGCAGGAATGTAATTGACCGTGGTTCCGGTAACCGTATAGCTTCCCAGTGTCGGAGCCGTTGTCACGGTAACGCCGGTGACCGCGTTGACAACCGGCCCGGCAAGCGAGATTGCCGTCGCTGCCGGTGTTCCCGGTCCCGGATTATAGGGAGCGCTGGCAGTCACCGCGGGTGTGCCCGGTGTCGGCGCGGTGATATTCATCGTCACCTGCACCGCCGAGCCGGACGATCCGCCGCATGGTCCGGTTGCATGGTAGGTGAACGTGACCTGTGAATTGTATGTGGTGCTGCTGCTGGTGTAGCTGACGGTCGTGCCGGAAACACTCAAGGTACCGTTGGCGGGACTGAGTCCCGAGTCGATCACGATGCCGGTCGCATTTGAAATGGTTAACGGAATTGTGGTTAACGTGTTGAACGCCACGTTGTTGGCAGTCGAAGCGGCCGCCGTCGGCGCTGCCGGCGGCGTCACCGTGATATTGATGGTGCGCGTGCTGGAACTGCCGGCCGCTCCCGTCGCATGATAGGTAAAGCTGTCGGATGAGCAGCTGTTCGCGGTATGGGTATACACCACGGTGGCTTCGTTCAAGGCACTGCCTTGGGCAGAGGTGTTGGTAGTGATGAAAGTGCCGTTGGCGACCGTGCCGTTGGTCGGTGTACTGTAGACAATCGCATTGAGTGCATTCAACGGCGATGCATCGAGGCTGAGATTGAGCGCAGTCGCGGCAGTCGACCCATGATATGGGACGGCGACAGTAGGAGTGGAGAGCAGCGTTCCAAAATAAGCGGCGATATCGGCGCGATCGGAGGCCGTGAGGCCCGCTTGCGCGCCCATGGCGCCGCCGAAGTTATTGGCAATTGCATAATCCAGAACGTTTGGCGCATCCGCCGCATTCAGTTGAGGAAGTCTGGGTGTTGCCAAATGGCAGCTGTAGCAGGCATAGGTGGCACCGTGGTACAAGGTGCTGCCGTTGGCGGAGTTTGCCGCCGACGCCTGCGAACAAAGCGTCAGCGCCAGAATGAGCAACAGCAGGGAAGCGGTACCTGCGCCCAGTATTTTTTGCCTGAGCCGGATAAAAAAAATCGCCGGGAATAGCCGGCGAGCGATCAATGCGATACCCGGACGCATCACGCATATATCATCTTCAGACTTACTGAAAAGAACGCCCATTGTGTTTTCCCAAGCCGACCCGCAGCGTTGCTCCGTTTTATAAACCCCGGATTATTGCGCGAGTGTAACATTCAAAGTTGACTTGGTGGCAACATGCGAACCGTCTTTTTTTAATCCGGTCCGTTGCCGTTTCAAGGCGGTGATCGAGGCGCCGTTACGCCGGTGCCAGGGAAATTATTGTCTTTGACGGGGATTATTCGAACAGCAACCATGCGTTGAGACAGCAGCGGCGGCGCTGATCGAAACGCTGAATCGCAATGGGAAGATAAATCGATGTTCAGTCGCCGGAAAACACCGCTGGAATCGAGTCGTCGTTCATGATGAGCAGACGCTGACGGCCCGCAAGAATATGGTCTTCCGCCAGCGATCCCGCCTTGGCCTTGGCCCCTTTTGAAATCGCTTCATAAATCCGGCGATGTTCGATATTGGACGTGCGCATGTTGCCCGGCGTATTGAAATTCTGGCGCCGGAACAAATGCAGTTCCTTGACATAATCGTCGTACACCTGGCGTGCGCGCTGGCTGTTCGACAGAGTCAGAATCAATGCATGGAATTCGAGGTTGAGATTGTAGTAAAGATCGCTGTTTTCAGCCTTGGCGGCAACGTCCATTTGGCTCAGCAGATATTCGAATTGCCTTCGATGATCGTCATTGATGTGCTCGGTTGCGCGCTGTGCGGCAAAGCCGAAGACCAGCGCGCGCAAATCGTAAATTTCGAGCATTTCCCGCATCGTGATCTTGCGTACGAAAACGCCGCGGTTCATTACCGCGGTGACAAGGCCGATGCCTGCAAGAATGCGGATCGCCTCGCGGATCGGACCGCGGCTGGTGCCCATGCGCAGCGCCAGGCCGGCTTCGTTCAACCGGTCGCCGGGTTTGAATTCGCCGGCATAGATCAACTGCTTGATTTCTTCCGCAATGGTCAGCGGCAAGCTTTGGTCAGGCTTCGGCTTGGTAGGCTGGGTGATACGCATTTTTAATCCTGTTGCTTATGAAAGGACGTGCCTGCACTGTTCTCAAGTCGGGGTTGCGGCACAAGTCGTCGGGATTCAGGCGCGTCGCCATATTTTAACATCCGGACTTTTCACGCTCCGCTTGCCAGCTTGTAAAGTGCTCGTAATATGTAAGCAATCATACCAAACTTGTATACTATAATAATAAAATTGTTGACACTTTTGACATGTAGCGACAATAATTGATCATTCGAACATGAACATTCTGCAAATGTCCTGTGCGAATAATGCTGTCGGTTTCACTGACAGCCGACAATGACGAAATGATGTTTCGGCATTGTCGTCAAGTCACATATGCTTTACGTATCCATGCTTCAAGACAATAAATTCCGTTGAAAACAAACCGCACATTAGACGGTCAACGGACGTTCGGAAAAGATTTGAAGAGGGCGCAGGTCACTGCTGCCTGTCGGCAATTCATATTGTTGTACAAATCCGGAGGAGACAAACCATGTTGAGCAAATCCAGTATTGCCGCGCTATGCATTGCCGGTGCAATGTATTCGGGCGTATCGAGCGCCGAGGCGCCGGCGCCGTATGACGCGACACCGCAACTCGTGGACGCGGCGAAGAAGGAAGGCAAGATCGTGTTTTATACGGCAACCGATGTGCTGGTCGCCGAAAAGCTCGCGACCGCTTTCGAGGCCAAATATCCCGGCATCAAGGTACAGGTAGAGCGCGCCGGGGCGGAGCGCGTATTCCAGCGCATCAATCAGGAATACGGCAGCAAAATCTATGCGGCCGACGTGATCGAAACTTCCGATGCGGTGCACTTTATCCATTTCAAGCGCAGCGGATGGCTTCAGCCGGCAGTGCCGAGCGACGTTGCCAAGTATTGGCCGAAGGAGGAAAGGGACGCCGACGGCCAGTACGCCGCTTACCGGGCCCATCTTTCCGTGATTGCCTACAATACCAAGCTGGTCAAGAAGGAAGACGCGCCCAAGAGCCATGCCGACCTGCTGGATCCGAAGTGGAAAGGCAAGATGGTCAAGGCGCACCCCGGCTACAGCGGCACTATCATGACCGGGACCTTTGCTCTCAGCCAGGCGCTCGGTTGGGGTTACATCGAGAAGCTCGGCAAGCAGCGCGTGATGCAGGTTCAGTCGTCGACCGAGCCGCCGAAAAAACTGGCGCAGGGCGAACGCCCGGTGATGGCGGACGGCAATGAATACAACGTCTTCCTGTTGAAGGAATCGGGCGTCCCGATCGAGCCTGTCTATGCAACCGAAGGAACGCCTCTGGTGGTCGGCAATGCCGCGCTTCTCAAGAACGCGCCGCATCCGAATGCAGCGCGCCTGTTCTATCACTTCATGTTCACCAAGGACGCCCAGCAGGCCAATAGCGACTTCGGCGGACTGCGCTCGTTCCATCGCGAAGTCAAGGAAAAACCGGGCCGCACGCCGCTGGCGCAGATCAAGCTGCTGATCCCGGACGCGGCAGCCCTCGAGAGCCAGACCGAAACGATCAAGAAGAAGTACGAAGAATATTTCGGAACCTGATCGATGACCGCCGTCATTGCTGCGCCGGTTCCGAAGCCGTTGCTGCGCGTCGACCTGTTCCGGCCGGTTTTCTTCCTGCTGGCGGCGGTTCTGGGTGTGCTCGTGGTGCTGCCGCTGTCCTGGCTGCTCTACTACAGCCTGATCGACAAGAGCGGCGCTTTCACGCTCGGCAATTTTGCGGCGCTGATAACGGATGCGACCATGCGCCGGCCGTTCCTGCTCGCCATCGGAATGGCGTTCGGCGTCGGCGTTCTGTCCTGTGCGATCGCCACGCCGCTGGCGTGGCTGGTCTCGCGGACCGACCTTCCGGGACGGCGTATCGTCAGAGCGCTGGTGACGGCTTCATTCGTCACGCCGCCTTTTCTGGGCGCGATCGCCTGGGAAATCCTGGCGGCTCCGAACAGCGGCCTCATCAATCAGCTGCACCGCTACCTGACCGGATCCGAAGCATACGAACATCTGGTCGATATCTACACGATCGAAGGTCTTGTTTTCGCCATCGCCTGCTATACCTTTCCGTATGTCTTCACGCTGGTGGCAAACGGGCTGGATCGGGTGCCGTCCGACCTCGAGGACGCATCCGCCATACTCGGCGGCCGCACGGCGACGACGCTGCGGCGCGTGACGATTCCGCTGGTGATGCCGGCGATGCTGGCCGGATCGCTGATCGCCATTCTGCAGGCGCTGACCATGTTCGGGTCTCCGGCCATTCTTGCGCTGCCGGCGGGCTTTCATGTGATCACCACCAAAATCTGGAGCTTGTTCCAGTATCCGCCGCGGCCCGGACTGGCGGCGGCGGCGGCTCTTCCGCTGTTGCTGATCACGGTTCTGCTGTTGCAGGGCAAGAGCTGGATACTCGGCCGCAAGGGCTACACGGTGCTGGGCGGTAAAAGCGGCGAGCCCCGGATCGCGCGGCTCGGACGCTGGAAATGGGCGGCCGTCGCGTTCGTCGCGATCGTGCTCCTGCTGACGGTGATCCTGCCCTATGCGGCGCTGCTCAAAACCGCGCTGACGCGCAATGTGTCGGAGCCGCTGACCTGGAGCACGCTGACGCTGCACAATTTCCACTTCGTGTTCTTCGACTTTTCCGCGACCCGCATGGCGCTGTGGAACACGTTGTTGCTCGGCTTTTCCACGGCGACCATCGGAACCGCGATTGCGCTGATGGCCGCTTACATGGTTTCGCGCCGCACGGTGCGCGGTTCGGCGTTGCTGGGCATGCTCGCGACGGCGCCGGTCGCCATACCGGGAATCGTACTGGGCGTCGGCGTATTCCTGACCTATTCGCATCCGCAGTTGATGCTGTACGGGACGCTGTGGATTTTGCTGATCGCGTTTTTGACGATCGAAATGCCGGCCGGATATCAGCAGATGTCGTCGGCTTTTCACGGCATCCATCCGGAACTCGAAGAAGCGAGCCGCATCCTCGGCGCCAGCCGGCTGAACACGCTGCGCCTGATCACGGCGCCGCTTCTGCGGACCAGCGTGATAGCGACCTGGTGTTTCGTCTTCATCGGCACGATACGCGAATTATCCGCCACGATCCTTCTGACGACGGCCAACACCAAGCTCGTGTCGGTGATCATTTACGACTTGAACGAGAGCGGCGACCTCGGGGCGATCTCCGTCCTCGGGCTGATGCTGCTGGCAGTGTCGTTCGCGGTCGTCTTTCTGGCCAACCGTCTTCCCGTCCTCGGCGGACAGCGTTTGCCGCATGCATGATGACACAAGAGAACCGGCAGGCGCGCCTCGATCCTCCGGTGTGAGCGGCAAGCCCCATAAAAAAATAATGAGGAGACAATAAATGAGTTTTGTCGAACTGACCGGCCTGACCAAGAATTACGGATCTTTGGCCGTCGTCAAGAATTTATCGCTTTCGATCGATAAAGGATTGCTCGTTTGCCTGCTGGGTCCGTCCGGATGCGGAAAGACGACCACGCTGCGGCTGATCGCAGGTTTCCTGGAACCGGATGCCGGCGAAATCCGGATCGGCGGACGCCGGATTTCGGCGCCCGGCGAAAGCGTGGCGCCGGAACGGCGCAACATGTCGATGATCTTCCAAAGCTACGCGCTTTGGCCGCACATGACCGTGTTCGAGAATATCGCCTACGGCCTGCGGCTGCGCGGACTGCCGCGCAGCGACATTCAGCAGCGCGCCGATACGATCCTTGCCGCCACCAAACTGACCGCTCTCGCGCAACGTTATCCGGGCGAATTGTCGGGCGGCCAGCAGCAGCGCGTGTCACTTGCGCGCGCGCTGGTGATCGAGCCCGAGACTTTGCTGCTCGACGAACCGTTGTCCAACCTGGACGCCAATCTCAGGGAGGAAATGCGGTTCGAGATTCGCCGCCTGCATGACAAGTATCGGTACACCACGGTGTATGTCACGCACGATCAGGCGGAAGCCATGACGACGGCCAATCTGATCGTGGTGATGAACCAGGGTGTGATCGAACAGGCCGGGACGCCCGAAGACATCTATCAAAGGCCGCGGTCGGAATTCGTCGCCCGGTTTATCGGCGGCACCAATATCTTCAAGGGACAGTGGGACGGCGCCGATACGGTCGATTGCGGCCACGGCTTGATTCTGCGCTGCGGATCGGGCGACTTCGCGCCGAAAGGCGAGACGTCGGTGTCGATCCGGCATCACGATATCCGCTTCGCGTCGGCCAGGCCCGATGTCATCGAAAACAACTGGATCAGCGGAACCGTCACTCGCCAGGTCTATCTCGGTTCCCATCGGGATTATCTTGTCACGCTGCCCGGCGGCGAAACGGTGCGCACGATCACGCCGGTCGATGCCGCAGCCACGGAAGGACAGACCGTCTGGCTGCATTTCCCGCCGCAACACTGCAGGGCGCTCGCGCATTAGCGATGCATCGATAAACCGCCGCTTCGGCAATCGATCGCCTGTCAAATTTATCGGCAATTCAAAATTCAATATTCGCACAGTAATCAATCGAGGAGACCAACCATGTTATCGAGTAAACCAGCCGCCGCCGGGGCTCCGGCATTTCCCGCAACGCCACGTTTTTCCGGGAGGACGAAATGAATGACAAGCAAGAGGCGATTGCCGCAAACCTGACCAGATATGTCGCGGAATTCATCTGCGACGCCAAGCTCGGCGATCTGCCCGAGAATGTTGTGGCGCTCGGCAAAAAGTCGATTCTGGACGGTCTGGGCCTGGCGCTTTCCGGCGGCGCAACGGCTTGCGGAGGAATGGTCCGGCAGCATTTCTCCGACCTCAATCTCGGCACCGGCCCGGCGACGGTGATCGGAACGAATCTTAAAGTTGCGCCGCGCTTTGCCGCTTTCGCGAACGGCGTCGGCATCCACGCCGACGATTACGACGATACGCAACTTGCGGTAGCGGTCGACCGGGTCTACGGACTGCTGACCCATCCGACTGCGCCCGCATTGCCGGCGGCGCTGGCGATGAGCGAACTGACGCATGCGCACGGCGGCGCCACGATGCTGGCATATCATCTCGGCGTCGAGGTCGAGTGCAAGATCGCCGAGGCGATCAACCCGCGCCACTACCAGACCGGTTTTCACGCCACTGCGACCTGCGGAACCTTCGCCGCAGCGGCGGCCAGCGCCAAGCTGCTCGGCTTGAGCGTGGAAGCAACGGCCCGCGCGCTGTCGATCGCCGGCAGCCAGTCGGCAGGCCTGCGCGAGAATTTCGGCACGATGACCAAGCCGTTTCATGCCGGACGCGCGTCCGAGAGCGGCGTCGCAGCCGCGCAGTTCGCTTCCTACGGCTGGACCGCGACCGATCGCATTCTCGAAGCGCCGCGCGGATTTTTCAGCGCCGCGGGCGGCGGCTACGATCCGCAGGCGATCGCCGGCAGGCTCGGCGCTCCGTGGACGATTGCCGATCCCGGCGTCTCGATCAAACCGCATCCGTCGGGTTCGCTCACGCATCCGGGCATGACGGAAATGCTGCGCCTCATTCGCGCCAACAATATCCGCGCGCAGGATGTGGTCCGGGTGCGGGTCGGCACCAATCACAACATGCCGAACGCGCTGATTCACCACCGTCCGGTCAACGAGCTGCAAGCCAAGTTCTCGATGGAGTTCTGCATGGCGATCCTGCTGCTCGAAGGCCGCGCCGGGCTGGGCGAGTTCACCGATGAAGTCGTGCTGCGCCCCGACGTCAAGGCAATGATCGAGAAAGTCGATTTTGTCGTCGACCAGGACGCGGAAGCGGCCGGCTATCACAAGATGACGACGATCATCGATATCAAGCTTGCCGACGGCCGCACGATATCGGGCAGGGCCGACTTCGGCAAGGGCAGTCCGGCCGAACCGATGAGCTACGACGAGGTGGCGGGCAAGTTCCGTGAAAACGCCGAGTATGCGCGCTTTCCCGCGCAGCAGGCCGAGACGGTCATCGCGATGGTGCGCGATTTCGAAACGCTTCCTTCCATCGATCGGTTGATGGCGTTGCTGACGCGGGCTGCGTAACGTGAATCCGGAGACAGGCAAATGAAAAATCTACCCGTGCTCGGACTGATGCTGGGCGACATGACCGGCATCGGCCCGGAAATCAGCGCAAGACTGCTGGCCGCCGGTACCATGAAAGCGGATGCGCGGATCGCCGTCATCGGCGATGCGCGCGTGCTGGCGCTGGGTTGCGAAGATGCCGGCGTCGAGCTGGCGTGGCGGAAATACGCGAAGCTGTCCGACATCGACTGGGCGCGCGATGAAGTGCCCGTCATCGATCTCGGCAATATCGACCCGGCGGCGATCAAGCGCGGTGAAATCTCGCCGGAATCCGGACGGCTGACCGGCGACACGCTCAAGCACATGATCGACCTCGCGCTCGCCGGCGAACTCGACGGCATCTGCTTCGCGCCTCTCAACAAGGCGGCATTGCATCGCGGCGGCTGGAAATACCATGACGAGCACCAGATGTTCGCGGCGCTGACGCAGCATGCGGGTTTCTTCGGCGAGATGAACGTCATCAAGGAATTCGCGACGTTCCGCGTGACGTCCCACGTCGCATTGCGCGAGGCGGTCAACATGATCTCGCCCGAGCGCATTACATCGGCAGTCCGGCTCGCCGACGCCACGCTGCGCGCGAACGGCGTCGCCCGGCCGCGCATCGCGGTCGCGGCGCTCAATCCGCACAGCGGAGAAGGCGGCTTGTTCGGCGACGAGGAAATCCGCATCATCCGCCCGACGGTGAAAAAACTGCAGGCGGAAGGCATGAATTGCACCGGGCCGATTTCATCCGACGTCATCTTTCTGAAGGCGTTGAAGGGCGAATACGACGGCGTCGTGATGATGTATCACGATCAGGGCCAGATCGCGACCAAGCTGCTGGGTTTCAACAAGGGCGTAACGGTGACCGCAGGCCTCAAAACGGTGTTTGCGACGCCCGCGCACGGCACGGCATTCGATATCGTCGGCCAGGGCAAGGCCGATACCGGGGCGCTCGAACAGGCATTGCGGATTGCCTCCCGCATGGCCGCCGCACGCCCGCATTAGGCAAGACAAGATCCGGAGGCGGCAACCGGTTTCCATATCGGTCCGTTCCGGAATCTTCAGCATTTTAAAGATATGACATAAGGATTCACCCATGAATGACCCTCATCTTGTCCTAGGCGTTCTGGACGGCGACGACATCGGCCACGAAGTCGTTCCGGCCGCGGTTGCGGTTGCATCGGCGGCCGCCGAACGATACGGCTTGCGCATCGACTGGCGGCCGATGCCGATCGGACGCCGTGCGCTCGACACGCATGGCTCGACGCTGCCGGACGGGACCCTCGAGACGCTGTCCAAAATGAACGGCTTCATTCTCGGTCCGATCGGACATCGCGAATATCCGCGCGGTCCCGGCGCGATCAATCCGCATCCGATCATGCGCAAGCAATTCAACCTGTTCGCCAACGTCAGGCCGACCCGGTCCTATCCGGATATCGGATGCCTGTACGACAATGTCGACCTGGTGATCGTCCGCGAAAACAACGAAGGCTTTCAGCCGGACCGCAACGTCGTCGCCGGCTCGGGCGAATTCCGGCCGACCGAGGACATGACGATCTCGGTGCGGGTGATCACGCGTGTCGGCAGCGAGCGGGTCGCGCGGGTCGCGTTCAACCTGGCGCGGCACCGCCGCAAGCTGCTGACCGTGGTCCACAAGAACACTGTTTTCAAGCTCGGCTGCGGCATGTTCGTCGAAGAGTGCTATCGGGTCGCGAAGGATTTTCCGGATGTGACCGTCAACGAGGTCATTGTCGATACGATGGCGATGCGCCTGGTGCGCGATCCGCAAAACTTCGACGTCGTGGTGACGACCAACATGTTCGGCGATATCCTGACCGACGAGGCGGCCGGGCTGGTCGGCGGGCTGGGAATGGCGCCGGGCCTTTGCATCGGCGACGGCGATTTTGCGATGGCGCAGGCCACGCACGGTTCCGCTCCCGACATCGCCGGCAAGGGCATCGCCAATCCCTATGCGATGATCGATTCGACCCGCATGCTGCTCGAATGGCTCGGCAGAAGGCGCGGCATTCCGCAAGCGATCGATGCCGCGCAGGCGATGGAGAGCGCGATCACGGCCACGCTCGCCGATCCGGCGGCGCGCACCGGCGATATCCGCGGCACCGGGCGCACCGCTGACATGACTGCCGCCATCATCGCGGCTGTTCGAAAGTAGGCAGTTCCATGACAACGGGAACAGATCGCAATCGAATCATTCAATAGCGGAGCAACAGCATGAGCACCAGAACTGAACGCGACACCTT
>JAQGLW010000170.1 GCA_028292665.1 Herminiimonas sp. | reverse complement strand
CCGCTGGTACACGCCGCCGCTGACTGCGGGTCTGTTGCCCGGCGTAATGCGGGGAGTCGTGCTTTCCGATCCTCTATGGAACGCATCGGAAAGGCGATTGACATTGAATGACTTGCGTTTGGCGGAGAAAGTCATGGTATGCAATGCCTTGCGCGGCGTCCTGCCGGCGGTGGTGGAATGGCAAAGAGGTTAGCGCCCTGGTTGTAGCTGTGACCTGGAATCGGAAACCGAGCAAAAAACAAAAAGGTTAGCGCCAACTACGACGCCAACCTTTTTTATTTACTGGTGCTAATGAGGCGAATCGAACGTTCGACCTACTGATTACGCATCGGTTTTTTCAAATCTTTTTAAGTGACTTTGCCTAACAGTTCAAGTACTTGGACACATGCGTCATAACAATGAACGACCGTGTTTAACTTTTCTGTTGACGGTTTGTTGACAGCAATTCAGTGGTCGAACGACTACAGAAACCACCGTCATATATTCTTGTGTCGCTTAGAGAATCTTGGAGCTGCCGTTTAATTGAACGCTCGCGAAGAAAGCATTTTCCCAGTTTTTCCGAACGACCCGGCGTACTTAGCATCAGTGGTAAAGCATAACGGTTAACCTCGCGTTCATCCCCATTGGGGGCAACGTAGTGCAAGGGTGCTCGACCTAAACCTGTTGATTTGCACCGTAGTTTACCCACCTTTTTCACCTTTTATTTAGTAACCCATGCGCGAGAAGCGGTAGCCCAATTCATCAGGGCCTTCGGCGGCAAATACCTGGATCAACGTTCAATGGAAAAGCTGGCCCAATGCGCGTGAAAATAAACACTCTTTCTGCTTCCATGGCTCGGACCGCGAATGGGTGTAAAAATCGTGATGGAGGCAGTGGAAGAGCGGTCGAGGAGTTGGCCATGGGAAGAGCTGCGGGATCGGAACGAATTCCTGCAACCTGACTGGTGCCGATACCGGTCGACCCCCTTAATCAAACCAGTGGCATTTGCAATTGGCGGGAACCGCATTCTGGTCGTAAGCAGTGTCCGCTGTTCGGGTCTAACCGCCAGCATTTTTTCGTCTTTTTCCTATCGGAAGAAAACCCGTCGGAAATAGCATGCGCATTAATCTTAGTGTTATACGTTTAATCGCTGCCCGATAGAAATAAGTACCAGATTTCGATCTGACTGTGCAGTTTTCCGGTCTATCTATCGATTTCTTTCATCGATCAATTTCGGCCGATATGAACGAGCCCCTCCGCCGGTTTCACAAATCATCCGTTAAGCACATCAAAGATCTTCAAAAAGTTATGAGTTCAAGCAACCGGTAGATGATAGCGCGTCTGCAACTTGCAGCATGCTGCCATTGATAATTATTAAAGCATGCTAAATTTTTGAGCAATTTTGCGGATTAGTCATTGATATGCCATTGAATGTCTTTTACCGTACAAACCAACCAAATAACAATCGTTCGAGAATCCGATATTTCAGGAACGCGTCGTAAATAAAGGAAGCATGTGGTTGCCTATGTTTTCATACAGTCCTGAATGCATTGCATTATGGTAGCTCGATAGTAATGCCGGATCGAGAGTCTTGAACCGCCAAAGGACTATCAAAGTGAGAAACTTAAACAATACGAATCGGATGAAGTCCGACCAGAAGCATTTTTCCTACAATTCCAGACTACACGACATCAAGAACTTTCATATCAGCCTTAAGCAATGGCGCATGCTGCATGCGGTAGTCGATTGCGGAGGATATGCTGATGCGGCAAATCAGCTTCACCTCAGTCAATCAACAATCAGCTATGCCATTGCCAAACTCCAGCATCAACTCGGCATTCCTCTTCTGAAAATAGAGGGACGCAAAGCACATATTACTGAGGCGGGAAAAGCAATGCTGGAACAATCCCGGATTCTGATAAGACAGGCGCTCGAGCTCGAACAGTATGGTGAAAATTTGCGGCAGGGGCGGGGAAAAGAACTGAGATTGGTTGTCGATCACAACTTTCCCAGCCGCTTGCTCATGTTGGCTCTCCGCAATTTTTTTCAATTCAACCATGTGAACGTGCGATTGCATGAAGTGACGAAATGCCAGGCGAAAAAGGCGCTTTGCGAACAAACAGCGGATCTGGCAATCTCGTCTCAAGTACCGTTAGGCTTTCTAGGCGATGCATTGATCGACTTGGAACATATTGCGGTTGCCCATCCAAACCATTCATTGTCTGGCATCGGAAGAAGCGTAACCGCAACCGATCTTCGTCGCCAAATCGAAGTTGTCATTTGCGATTCGGTAACCGATGAAAACTATACTCGCAACGATCTTTCGCCCGAAAACATAAGTCAATGGCGCGTTAATAGTCTCGATACGGCTATCGGAGCGCTAACGGAGCGTCTTGGCTACGCCTGGCTTCCAAAGCATCAGATAAAAAAATGGCTCGACGAAGACACGCTTCGGGCACTTCCCTTAGCCGAAGGATGTGTTTACCGAAAAACCTTGTATCTGATCCACGGACGCTCCTGGGGACGATGTCCGGGTGCAGAGCAGCTTGCCAAGATGCTTTTTAACGTAGTGGCAACGGAGTCGGAAGAGCGTCCCCGCAGTCTGGCTACCTGACTTTTATCCGAGCTATAACGCTTTAAAAACATTGCCTGACCCGGAAACTCCTCGGTCCGGAACCGCAAGGCACCTTTCATGCGCATCCGCTATTCCTTTGACAATCGCACATCATGAAAAAAATACTCAATCTTCTGTTCAAAAACAGATTCCCAAGACGACATGTATTCGTTCTTGCAGAATTTCGATCAGCTTCATGCCTCGGGCTGCTTCTGCTGGTATTCGCCCGAGATGCGGCAGCCGGCGAGCCCATGGTCAAGTCGCTTCTCGAAATGCGCCAGGAAAACGTGGTAATGCAACAATGGGATCTAAGCTGCGGTGCAGCCGCGCTTGCCACTCTTCTCCAATACCAGCACGGCGACCAGGTAAGCGAGAAAGAAATCGCAGTCGCTCTTATGCACCGCGAGGAGTATGTGCGAAATCCTGAATTGGTCCAGGTGCGGGAAGGATTTTCCCTACTGGACTTGAAGCGTAATGTTGACGCTCGCGGTTATCAGGGCAATGGATATGGAAAGCTCCAACTCAAGGATCTTGTTGAAAAAGCGCCGATCATCGTTCCTATCAAGTCCAACGGTTATAACCATTTCGTTGTATTTCGCGGACAGCGTGGCGATCGCGTCGTGTTGGCTGACTCGGCCTGGGGCAACCGGGTGATGTCTGTCGATAGATTCATGGAAAGCTGGATCGACTATCCATCGCTGGGACATATCGGCTTTGCCGTTAACAGGCAGGACCGGCTCGACCCACCAAACCAGCTCGCACCGAAGGAAAGCGATTTCGTGATGCTGAGATAGCGAGCGCAGCTGCCGGCTCAACCGGCAAAAGCTACGAGAAATTCATTAGCGGTTTGCCGACCGCTACTTTCCACGCGTACGGGTTAAGCTGCCATTCTTCCCGTTTTTTTCCATTACGGGTCAATTCGTACCGGTCCCCGGCAACAGACGCAGTCTGTTCCCCTATTCCTCGGCAGGACATCGTTTTTCCCGCGGCGGCAGAAACCATATCGAGGCATGACCGCCGTGCAGGCTTCGGTTGTAGATAACCCGTCTTCCATGCGGCATGTGCTCATTAATTAAAGGTTCAATAAATTCGATTGGATGCGAAGGATTTTATCGAGTGGCATCGAAATTTAATACTTATTTTTAGAGTGGCTAGTGTTTAAAGTAGTAAAGAACCCCAGCACAGAGCAGAGCGCGTCCGGGATTTGAAACCAATATCTTTCATCTAGGAGAATAAAATGAAGAAAACGCTGGTGAATACCATAATCGCAGTCCCTTTATTGACCTTGTCCTCCATGGTCTTCGCTTCTGAAACAGCGCCCGATTTCGACTCAGGCGGGCCTATGCTTTTGAGTGCCGCGCAGATGGATGATGTCACTGCCGGCAAGAAGCCAGCTTCATTTTCTCCTTTTGGAAGCCATAGTAGCCAGATCGGAGTTTCTCAGATAAATATATCGCCGGTCATCGTTATTCAGATTGCGATGTTTAACACAGGGGGCGCCATCACCCAGATTGCTACTGTCATCAGCGGCAATTTCTCCACCATTCACCGGTGACCATTGCCGCTTATCGCGATAGGAACGTAGTTTGCGTCTATTGGAAAGGATCGTGAATTCAAAATGAATCTGAAAAGCAAACTGGTGGCCATACCGTTACTTGCATCTTCCACTCTTGTCTTCGCATCGGAAGCAGTACCGCTGAGTCCGGCGGATATGGATCACATTACTGCAGGGTCTTGGCCAATATTCGAAAACGTCGCAGGATCTCTTTCGGCAGCCTTGGCAAGCGTAGGCAGCCTGAACTTCGGAAATGCGATCCCATTGCGCGTTGGAGAGTCACAGCTGATCGGTCAGCCAAATACCGATCAGCTGGCACTCCTCAACAAACTAAACATGCTCGAGTCGGCGCAGGCGATCCAGTTGAACCCTGGCGAATCTGTGACGATCCATCAATTGAGTCCCAACGGTCCGATATCGATTGAACGGAATAGTCCAGGCAACAGCATATCGATCACTTCGTTGAAGTCCGGCGAGTCGGCATGGATTCATTACGTTGCCTCCACAGGGAGCAGCTACACGTATGTTGGAAACAGCAGCAACATCAGCTTCAGAATATCTAACTGAGGAATCTGAAATTACCAATACGGTTTGGTAAAGCCACATCAGGAGAGCGTTACCGGCAACTGTCCCTCTTCAACGCCCCATGCTGTTGAAAAACGTGACGCGCAGGCCCGGTCAATTAAGGGGGAACCGTTCGTTCTGAGCGGCCCAAGGCTACCTATTAGGTCCGTTCGTCCTGAGTGGCCCAAGGCCAGCTCCTAGCGAAGCGTATCGAAGGGTTGGTGGAGTAACCAGAGCCCTTCGATACGCCCGGCGGGCTAGGAGCTGGCCTTGGGCTACTCAGGAGCTACTCAAAGCGAACGGACTTGGTAGTCGGCCTTGGGACACTCCAAGCCATACTGCATGAACAGCGGAGAATCACAGCAGTATTGCGTTGTCTGACATCCTTTATCGGTTTCATTCTATTCGGCATGCCCCACCGGCATAGCCGTCTCTACAGCAATCGTTGATTGATTCAGCCGATGGCTGGTCGAGCCGCGTCGAGCTTCAAGTTGATTGCACGGCCAATTCTTCCATGAGGATCCTCGGTCCCATATCGACCATTCGTTCGTATCCAAAACTTATCTACAAATTGGATCAACAGTGCACGGTCCAGATGATCATCATCGAAATTTTCTGCTTATATTCTATGTGTTACTGACTAAAGTTGAAGAGCGACGCGGCGCACATTGCAGCTGCGTTTCAAATGTCTTCAACCTTTGAATTTAGGAGCATGGAAATGAAAAAATCAATGATCGCAACCTTGGTTGCGGTACCGGTACTGTCGATATCATCGATGGCGTTTGCAGCTGAACCCGTATTGCTGAGCGCCGCCGAAATGGATGGCGTGACCGCCGGAACCTACAGCCGTACCAGCGTTCGGCAGTTCAACCTTTCAAGTGTCACATTCACCCAGGCCAGTGCGGGGAATCTCGCCATTGGCGGTGAGGGCGGCTCCAGTGGCGCTGGCGGCTCGGCAAGCGCGGGAAATCAGATTGGAGTTGTCCTCGTCGGAAATGTATCTGTTATCCGGCGTAGCAATGCGCCCGTGCCCGTTGTCATGTAACTTGTCGCAATACGCGTGCCAGCACGTAATTTATTTAAATTTCACTTTGGAGTATGAGAAATGAAAAAATCAATGATTGCAACCTTGGTTGCGGTACCGGTACTGTCGATATCATCGATGGCGTTTGCAGCTGAACCCGTATTGCTGAGTGCCGCCGAAATGGATGGCGTGACCGCCGGAACCTACAGCCGTACCAGCGTTCGGCAGATCAACCTTTCAAATGTCACATTCACCCAGGTCAGCCTGCTTAATGCAGCCGGTGGCGGTGAGGGCGGCTCCAGTGGCGCTGGCGGCTCGGCAAGCGCGGGAAATCAGATTGGAGTTGTCTTGAGCGGCAATTTCTCGTATATCCGCCGCTAGCAGGCAGTCCATGCAACACAGAACCGGGTCGGGTAAAGCCCGCCCCGGTTTTCATGCCTGATTGAGCAGTATGGAAAGGAGAACTTCAATTTCCGGATGATCTGTCAAGGATACAGCCATGCCAATAAAGTAGGACATGGAAGATGTGTACCGCCGCTCATTCCACTTCTTTCCATCGATTTCAGAAACCAATAATGCTTGCATCATTAATGATTCAATTTAGTCAGAGCTCTCAAGGCAGGCAAATTTTCCGGCCAGGTTCACGATGATTTTTAAGATCGCCATCCTCACTGCTGCCAATTACTTTACCAAACGTTCGCCACAAAGAAATGGACGGTTTGATTGACGTCAAACTATAGGTTTATTCGCGATGGTTATTCTGTGCGTGCGCTTGTGGGCCATGCAAAAATTACGTAACCTCATTATGCGAGTTGATATAACCCGCTGGCAGAGAGCATGATCCTGTGCCAGGCAACCATTGTTTGGCGATTGAATTGATTGAGCCTGATTGCCCTTCAGGTCTTACCAAAAAGAGACGCATCCCAGTCGAGGTCTCGTAAAAAAGAAAGGTGGCTCCCGCATGCAATGGCAAGCGATTCGAAAGTCGCGGATTGTGCCGCTCGCCCTTATCGGCTTGTTATTGCCGATAGGTTCTTCAACGGCCGCAGATCTCGTGAAAAAGGGTTCCAGGAAAACGGTGGATCAGCAACTCGCGGAAAGCGAAGCGCGCGTCCGGATATTACAGGAACGAGTTGATCGACTTGAGAGCCGGCTCAATGCCATGACACCGGAACTCAGGGCACAATCGGTTCCATCGGCAGGTCGTCAGCCCGCATCTGCCCAATCCTCGCCTCCTGCGACTCAAGTACAATCAGCTGCAGCAACCAGTCCTAGTTCAACCGTGCGGAGCGCGCCAGGCACTTTTGAAGTCGACGAAGCGGCTGCCCAGCGAGCGCTTGAGCGTACGCTTACGCAGTCCGGCGCACTTTTGCTGCGAGCGGGCACATTCGAGCTCACACCTAGCCTGAACTACAGCCGATCGGAGCAATCTTCCCAGGTTCTGGCAACGATCGTTAATCCGCAAACCGGATCGCCGGCACTCGTTCTCGCTAATCAGGCAACCCTGAGAAATGAATTTACCCCGCGCCTCGATATGCGGATGGGATTGCCTTCGAACTCCCAACTGGAAATCAGCTTGCCTTATCAATATGTGAGATCAAGACAGACGAGTACCCTTGGTACCGAGACATCCGACAGCGCCAATGGACTGGGGGATCTTTCAGTGGGAATCGCCAAAACACTTACACGGGAAAAAGCATGGCAGCCCGATATCATCGGGCGCTTGAATTACAACTTTGGCACCGGCAGACAGCAAGATGCAAGCATAATTCTCGGATCCGGCTACCGCCAGCTTCAGGCCGAGGTCGTAGCGTTGAAACGTCAGGATCCCTTGGCTTTCACTGCCAGCGCATCGTATGCAAAAGTATTCGAGAAAGACGGGATAAAGCCCGGCGACGCGACCATCTTGTCGCTTGGCGCTGTACTGGCGGCCAGCCCGGCCACGTCCCTGCAGCTTGCATTCTCGCAGATATACCGGCAAAAGCAGGAACAGAATGGAATCAAAATTGCGGGATCCGATCAGACATATGGCGTAATCAGCCTTGGGGCATCTTCTGTTCTTTCGAGGGATATGACGCTTGTCACCCAATTCGGTATCGGCGTGGGCAGGGATGCTCCGAGATATAACATTGGAATCGCATTGCCAATTCTTTTTCGTTGACATGCCTGGCAAGTGGGATGGCCGCTGTCAAGCTGGATAATTTTGCTGGTAGCTGCGGCGCCAGCGGATCAGGCTGGTCGTACTTTGCCGTATTTTTCGGGTTGCCGCGCGGTACTCGATAGGAAACAAGTTTCTCGTCATTGTGGCACCTGCCTTTCGTAAACTGGGTTAGCGCAGAGCTTGTCGAACGCTGTTTGCAATTTGGGGGCCGAGCTAAGAACGAGCCAGAAAGATGTGCCACAAACTACACCGATCAAAAAAGCTGTGTTGACACTTTGTTGACAACCCAGAAAATAAAAAAGGCTTACATCGCTGTAAGCCCTTGATTTTACTGGTGCTGATGAGACGAATCGAACGTCCGACCTACTGATTACGAATCAGTTGCTCTACCGACTGAGCTACATCAGCGAAGACGCGTATTCTATCAAAAAATTGGACGCCCTCGCTAGAATCATGCCGATTTTTGCTGAATCAATCGCTATTCGGCATCAAGCGCTGCCTGTCAACAAGATTGCCGCCTCGGCCGGCCGCCAATTAAAAGATATTCAACCGACGCGAGTTCAAGCGGCGTGATAGCTGGTGACCCGTTCCACTTCGCTTTTCGATCCGAGGAACACGGGCACGCGCTGGTGCAGCTTTTCCGGCTGGATTTCCATGATGCGCTTTTGGCCGTTGGTCGCCGTGCCGCCGGCCTGTTCCACGATGAATGCCATCGGGTTCGCTTCGTACATCAGGCGCAGTTTGCCGGCCTTGTCCGGCTCGCGCAAATCGGCCGGATACATGAAGATGCCGCCGCGGTTCAGTATCCGATGCACATCGGCGACCATCGATGCAATCCAGCGCATGTTGAAATCCTTGCCGCGCGGGCCGGTCCGGCCGGCCAGCATTTCGTCGATGTAGCGCTTGACCGGCGGATGCCAGTGGCGCGCGTTGGATGAGTTGATCGCGAATTCTTTTGTTTCGGCGGGAATCTGGATATCGCGTTGCGTCATCACCCACGAACCCATCTCGCGGTCCAGCGTGAAGCACTGCACGCCGTTGCCGGTGGTGAGCACCAGCATGGTTTGCGGGCCGTAGACTGCATAGCCGGCGGCGACCTGCATGGTGCCGGGTTGCAAAAAATCTTTTTCGGTCGGCGTGACCATGCCTTCCGGCGCTTTGAGCACCGAGAAAATAGTGCCGATCGATACGTTCACATCGATGTTGCTGGAGCCGTCGAGCGGGTCGAACAGCAGCATGTATTCGCCCATCGGATAACGGTTCGGAATCGGATGGATGGTTTCCATTTCTTCGGATGCCATCGCTGCCAGATGACCGCCCCACTCGTTGGCCTGCAGCAGGATTTCGTTGGAGATCACGTCGAGCTTTTTTTGCACTTCGCCTTGCACGTTCTCGCTGTTTGCACTTCCCAGCACGTCGCCCAATGCGCCTTTTCCGACTGAATGGCTGATTGTCTTGCAGGCGCGGGCGACCACTTCGATCAATAGCCGCAGTGAAGCCGGGATGGTGTTGTACAGGCGTTGTTCTTCAATCAGGTGTTGCGTGAGGCTGATGCGTTTCATTGGTTCTTTCCGTATCGACGATGGTCAGTTTGCGAGAGCTTTGGTGACGACTTCCAGTACATCCTTGGACAACTTTTTCGTTTTGGCGACTTGCTGCAATGCCGCGCGCATCTTGGCCTGCAATGCGGGCGCGTATTTGCGCCAGCGGTCGAGGCCGCGCGCCAGCCGCGCCGCGACTTGCGGGTTGATCGCATTCAACGCGATCACCTGCTCGGCCCAGAACGCATAACCGCTGCCGTCGGCAGCATGGAACTGCGATGGATTGCCGTTGCAGAAACTGAAAATCAGGCTGCGCGCGCGGTTCGGGTTTTTCAGCGTGAATGCCGGATGCCGCATCAGCGAACGCACCATGCCGACATCGGTGGTACGCGCCGTCGCCTGGAGCATGAACCACTTGTCGATCACCAGCGCGTCCTGTTCGAAATCGGCATAGAACTTTTCGAGTGCGGCCGCCTTGCCCGGCGCACGGCTGTTGACCAGCGCAGACAATGCGCCCAGCCGGTCGGTCATGTTGTTGGCCCGGTCATATTGGTTTTGCAGCAGGCTGTGCGCATCGGCGCCGTCCAGCTCGGCCAGATAGGACAGCGCGAGATTCTTGAGCGCGCGTTTGCCGGCGGATGCGGCATCGGGGCTATATGTTCCGGGCGTCTGGTTTGCCTGATAAGCCGCCAGCCAATCGTCTCGCAAGGCCTTGGCCAGCGTGCGGCGAAGAAACTGGCGCACTGCATGGATCGCCTGCGGATCGATCACATCCATTTGTTCCGCGATCATGGTCTCGGACGGAAGCGTCAATGCAAGTTCGCGGAAGGCCGGATCGAGCGACGTGTCGTTCAGCGTCGTGCGGAAAGTATTGCTCAATGCGGCTTCGTTCAGGACGGCATCGCTCAGCGGCGAATTGGTCTGCACCGCCTTGACCAATTCGAGCAGGCGGCGTGTCGCGAGACGCTGTCCTGCTTCCCATCGGTTGAACGGATCGCTGTCGTGGGCAGTCAGGAAAGCAAGCTCTTCATCCGTAAAGTCGCACTCCAGCACAATCGGCGCCGAAAAATTGCGGAGCAAAGACGGCACCGGCTTTTCGTCGACATCGATGAAGCGGAACATCTGATGCGGCTCGGTCAATTCAAGAACCATCGTCGTCTGACCGCTGCTCGCGCTTGCCTGCTGTCCGCGAACAAGGGCGAAGGTTTCGTCCATGCGCAACGGAATATCGCGTCCATTGCGATCCAGCAAACCGACCGCCACCGGAATATGGAACGGCAGTTTCTTTTCCTGGCCGGGCGTGGCGGGGCAGGATTGCGACAGCGTGATGTCGTAGGTTTTCTGCGCCGCATCGTAACAGGTTTCGACCTTGACGCGCGGCGTGCCGGCCTGACTGTACCAGCGTTCGAACTGCGTGAGATCGCGTCCGTTGGCGTCGACCATCGCGGCGCGGAAATCGTCGCAGGTAACGGCCTGACCGTCGTGCCGCTCAAAGTACAAATCCATGCCTTTGCGGAAACCGTCGCGTCCGAACAGGGTCTGGTACATCCTCACCACTTCCGCACCCTTTTCATAAATCGTGACGGTGTAGAAATTATTGATTTCGACATAGGAATCAGGCCGCACCGGATGCGCCATCGGACCTGCGTCTTCAGGGAATTGCGCCTGCCGCAGCACCCGCACGTCTTCGATCCGCTTGACCGCACGCCCGGATTCGGTGCCGATCATGTCGGCGGAAAATTCCTGATCGCGGAAAACCGTCAGTCCTTCTTTCAGGGACAATTGAAACCAGTCGCGGCATGTGACGCGATTGCCGGTCCAGTTATGAAAATATTCATGGCCAACCACCGCTTCGATATTCGCATAATCGGCATCGGTTGCGATGCGCGAATTGGCAAGCACGTATTTTGTGTTGAAAATATTCAAGCCCTTGTTTTCCATCGCACCCATGTTGAAGTCGCCTACCGCGACGATCATGAAGCGGTCCAGATCGAGCTCAAGACCGAAGCGTTCCTCATCCCAGCCGATGCTGTTTTTCAACGACTCCATCGCATGCTGGGTTTTGTCGAGATTGCCTTCCTCGACCCAGACTTGCAGCAACACCTCGCGTCCGGATTTGAGCTTGAATTTTTCTTCCTGGCAGACCAGATTGCCGGCTACCAGCGCGAACAGATAAGCCGGCTTCTTGAATGGATCTTCCCATAATGCATAGTGACGGCCATCGCCTAAATTACCCTGTTCGATCAGATTGCCATTTGACAGCAGGATCGGATATTTCTTTTTGTCAGCGCGCAACATCACTTTGTATTTCGCCATCACGTCCGGCCGGTCCGGAAAAAAAGTGATCTTGCGGAATCCTTCCGCTTCGCATTGCGTGTAGAAATTTCCATTGGAAACATACAGTCCCATCAGCGACGTATTCCGGCCGGGGCAAGTGATCGTTTCGATGTCGAGCATCACGTTATCCGGCGCATCGTGTATTTGCAGAATGCCGCCGTCAAGCTGATAGGCACGCCTGTCGAGCGCCTTTCCGTTCATTCTCAGCTGAACCAGTTCCAATGCTTCGCCATGGAGCACCAGCGCCTTGCTGCGGCTGCCGGGATTGCGCGTCAAGGTCATGCGGGTTGCCACATGGGTTTCAACCGGATCGAGGTCGAAACCGATATCGACCGTGTCGACCCGATAATCGGGCGCAGTATAGTCCTTGCGATAAATCGCGTGAGAAGTGTCGGTACGCATAGATATTATGATCAGCCAAATGAAAACGGAGCAAAATAGCATTCTACCAATCCATGAGGCTGGCCGAATGAAATTTATTCTTTCCATATTGCTGCTCGTTACGACATCCGTGCTGATGTCCTGTACCCAGGAGCAACAAAACAAAATCAGCCGCACCGTTCAAAACTGGACCGGCACCAATGGCGTGCTGGAATTTTATGCCGGCGAC
>JAQGLW010000146.1 GCA_028292665.1 Herminiimonas sp. | reverse complement strand
GTGGCTGCTTTGTCGCCTGCAACGAATTTCACGACTTCGCCGCCTTTCACATTCACGTATTTGGTATTTTCATCGATCGTGATGGTGCGCATGGCCGCAGCCGAAGGCGCCGGGTCGCCTAACAGATCCGTGCGATTTACAGCGGCCAGTGCGGGCAAGCCGGCAGCAGATGCCAGCAATGCAAATACAGCGGGAAAATAGACTTTCGGTTTCATGGCTTTTCTCAAAAGTAAAAGAGGAAACCATACTATGCAAGGCCAAGGGTTAAATGGCCGTGAGTGAATCATTAAAAATTCTTAATAAAGATGCATTGCAGAGCCGGCGTACAGGAAGTCGATTGATCCTTTTTCCGGGATCGATATCTCGGTCGTTCCGGATAATGATGAAATGAGTTCTAATGATGCGGCATCCGGCCGGCCCGAACTTTTTATGCCGCTGCAATCGAAAGTGTAAAGGTTCGAATTGTCTGCATCTGCGGCCCTGCGGGGCGCCCCATTTCACTTGTCGCCATCGCTCCAGAAGCGCTCCATCGCAATGTAGGTATATGAGGCAGACCATCCGATCAAAAGGAGGCCGTTTAGCGCCTCCGTGCCGGCCAGCAAGCGCAACGAACCTCCGGGAACGACATCTCCGTATCCGAGAGATGTGAACGTTTCCGCCGAGAAGTACGAGCAAAGAGTCATCGAGAATCGACCGGCTTCGCCTAGCGTGCCGGCGTGCAGATACTGGACTAGAACATAGAATGCAACAGAGTACAGAAACATTTCTGCGATATGCGCAAAGAATGCGCCGACGATGACAATGATGAGCTTCGTTCGCGCCGGCATATGAAGCAGCGGGAGACCCACCGTCAAGGCGCGCAGCATCTCATAATGAATGACTGTCGTGAGTACGAGGAGTATCACGCAGAATGCGCCAATTAATGCCATCGTTTCCTTTCCGGGTGCCGCGTTCGTTGGAGACCGGCTGTGTATTCAGTCGTTACGGATTATTTGCCTGATTCGACTGCTTGCCATCGGATTCAATGGTGCAGCGCTGCGCAGGTCGAAAGAAGCGCCTCATGCGGAGTCGGTACACCACGCCCGATTAAACGCGAGTCGATTGGATTACGGCTCGCCGTATAACGTATCTGTACCAACGTAGACCATCGCATTCTGATCGAGTGCCCCGGACGGCATGATTTTCTGCAGCTTTCATGGCCAAACATCCGGGTTGTCAAAATTTCAGGCGGCTGCTTTGCCGCCCGCAACGAATTTCACGACTTCGCCGCCTTCCGCATTTTGCAAGGCCAAGGGTTAAACGGGGGTGGGGGAATCATTGGAAATTGTTAATAAAGATGCTTTGCAGCGCTGGTGAATCGCGTCAAGGGAAGCGCTGATGCCGAATTCGGGATGGTGTCGCCGTCGCTCGCAGCAATGTCGAATCGATATTCAATAACAGACTCGTGCGCATGCGTGCAAGCCGGCCGGGCAAAGACCGGGTCGAGTATTCAAACGATGCCGGCTTGACGACCGCGGGCAATTCGATGCGCAGTCAATGACGGCGTCCGCAAGATATTGATAAAATCGTCATCTTTAGTGCAAAGAGCCCGGCTGGGGAAGGAATCGGAGAATGCCAAGACGTCACCGAGAGCAGCATAAACTGAAAAATGTCGGATGGTTGCGCGCCGCCGTGTTAGGCGCGAACGACGGCATTGTGTCGACATCCAGTTTGATTCTCGGGGTGGCGGCATCGCATGCAACGCATAACAGCATTCTGGTTACAGGGGTCGCCGGCCTGGTTGCGGGCGCCATGTCCATGGCTACAGGAGAATATGTTTCGGTGCAGTCCCAGGCGGATACCGAGCAGGCGGCACTCGAGGTGGAACGTGCCGAACTCCACGAGAATCCCAAAAGCGAACATCATGAACTGACCGGCATCTATATCGACCGCGGCCTTGACGCTGCGCTGGCAAAACAGGTCGCCGGTAAACTGATGGCCCACGACGCGCTGGGCGCCCATGCCAGAGATGAATTGGGCATTACCGAGACATTGAGCGCCAAGCCGCTGCAGGCGGCATTCGCTTCCGCCCTTAGTTTTTCCGTAGGCGCGCTGTTGCCATTGCTGGTGATTGTGCTTGCGCCGCCGGAAAACCTGATTCCGTTTGTCGCCGTCGCGTCATTGTTTTTTCTTGCGTTGCTTGGAGGAGTGGCGGCAAAGGCCGGCGGCGCTGACGTAACGAAGGGGATCATGCGGGTGACGTTCTGGAGCGCGCTTGCCATGGGCGCGACGGCAGGTATCGGTGCAATGTTTGGTACACTGACATAGACGCATTCCGGACCCGCTGAAGATATGCATTGCCGGCCGGGCTCATGAAAGATTCCTGATGAATGAAAGAATCCCGATGAATGAAAATGGAATGAATCCGCGGGCGGCAAAAACAGGCTGGCATTACGGCGGGCCGGCTATTTTTCTCCATTGGGTACTGGCGGTTTTGATTGCGGGCCTGGTCGGCCTGGGCTGGTACATGATGTCGATCGAACGCGAGCCGAACAGCGGCTGGTATTTCGACCTGCACAAGTCGTTTGGCCTTCTGGTTTTTGCACTCGTCGTGCTGCGCGTCCTATGGCGCCTGAACCACAAGCCGGCGGAACTGCCCGCCAGTTTGCCGAAGTGGCAGGTAAAAGTTTCTTCCATCACCCATTGGTTGTTATACGCTTGCATGATTCTCATGCCGGTCACCGGTTTTCTCGGCGCATCCTATAGCAAGAGCGGTGTCGTTTTTTTCGGGCTGCATGTGCCGGCATGGCTTGTTCCCGCTCGTGACATGGCGAAGCAATTTTTTTCCATTCACTCGGCAATTGTCTGGGTGCTTGTAGCATTGGTTGTTCTCCATGCCGCAGCCGGCCTCAAGCATTTGCTCATTGACAAGAACGATGTATTTCAGCGTATGTGGTTTTAATGGAATGCCGCTTGCCGCCTGCACCGGAAACCGCGGTTCATCCCAAGGGAAAAAATTTTTTGACAAATCTCATTGACTTGAAAAGCGTCACGATTTACATTCACGATGTTTTCATTTTATGGAGCCCCTTCATGGGCAGTTGTTCGAGTGACAGTAGTTGCCGGCATCGTTCCGGCGCCGCCTCGGCAAGATAACGCAGACTTCCCTCTGCCATCATCTTGCCTATAGCGGATGGTGGCGTCCCATTGTTCCAACTCCAGGTTGGAACAACAGATTCATCCAGCAAACCGGTTTTACTTGATTCTTGTTGCCTTTGACAAACGGCTGCGTTCAGCATGGCCTGACTGCGTCAAAGTCCGGGCATATCGAGGTAATCCGTGTTGGATATGATTCGCCCATCAGCCTCACTGCGTCACAAGTCATAACAAAACGGTGCTGTTAAGCAAGCCATACGGCATTTATAAACTCGGACCTTCTTCCGGAGGTCCACTTGCCGCGGACATGAGAAGCGCATGAAAAATATAAATATCGAAACCTCTGTTCAAGAATCGAACGAAGCCGCCGAAACCTCCTGGCTCAAGAAACTCGGCCCCGGCTTGATCACCGGCGCAGCCGATGACGATCCAAGCGGCATCGCCACCTATTCGCAAGCCGGTGCTCAATTCGGCATGGGCATGCTCTGGACTCTGCTGTTCACCTATCCCTTGATGGTAGGGATTCAGATTGTCAGCGCCAGGATCGGCCGGGTCACCGGCAAGGGCCTTGCCGGCAATATCCGGGAATATTACCCGCGGTGGCTGCTATACGGCATCGTGGGCCTGCTGCTGGTTGCCAATACGATCAATATTGCGGCCGACGTATCCGCGATGGGCGAAGCGCTCGCATTGCTGATCGGCGGACCGTCGCGCCTGTATGCAGCGGCGTTCGGCATCCTTTCATTGCTGCTGCAGATATTTATCCCTTATACACGCTATGTTCGCATTCTGAAGTGGCTGACCCTGGCACTGCTTGCCTATGTCGCCACCGTATTTGCGGTTCACATCTCGTGGCCGGCAGTGGCGACTTCCATCTTTTTCCCGCGTCTGACGTGGAACTCCGCCGCCGTTACGATGATTGTCGCGGTGTTCGGCACCACGATCAGCCCGTACCTGTTTTTCTGGCAGGCGTCTCAGGAAGTGGAAGAGCTGCAAGCGGACCCCAGGGCGAAGCCGCTGAAGGAAGCGCCGGATCAGGCGCGGGCGAATTTCCGGCGCATCAAGATCGATACTTACATCGGGATGGGGTTTTCCAATCTGGTGGCATTCTTCATTATTCTGACGACGGCGGTCACGCTTCACGTGCACGGCATCACCAGCATCGACACGTCGGCACAAGCCGCCAGTGCGCTGCGTCCTCTTGCCGGGGAATTCGCCTTCATTCTGTTCAGCGCAGGCATCATCGGCACCGGATTGCTTGCAGTGCCGGTTCTTGCCGGCTCTGCGGCCTACGCAACGGCAGGCGCATTGAATTGGAAAAAAGGGCTGGAGCACAAGCCCTTGGTGGCCAAGGAGTTTTACGGCATTATCGCCTTCTCGACTCTGGCGGGCGTCGCTCTGGGATTTGCTCCGATCGATCCGATCAAGGCGCTTTATTGGAGCGCCGTGATCAACGGCGTGATCTCGGTCCCGATCATGGCCGTGATGATGCTGATGGCAACGCGGGCCGATATCATGGGCCGGTTTTCTGTTGCCAGGCGCTTGAAACTGCTCGGATGGATGGCGACCGGCGCGATGGCACTGGCTGTTTTTGCGATGTTCGCGACATTCGGAAAGTAGAAGGCGGGATGACGAAAGGAAAAACCGGCGTCATCCGGCCTCTCGTGCTGATGCACCCGGCTGGATTGCCATTTCAGGTACGCCGCAAGCTTTGAGAGAAGCGAAGCGGGATGCTTATCGCAACCGCTGCGCAACTCCACCATGCCGGGAGGGTATGGTTACTCTTGAACGGTCAGGGCGGTGACTGTCGCAACGTCCTTGACGTTTTCGACCCTGAACTTCACCTTGTCGCCTACTTTCACCTTGGATAGCAGCGACGGGGCTTTTACAGCAAATGCCATCGTCATCGGCCCCATATGCATATTGTCGATAGGCCCGTGCATTATGGTGATGTTTTTGTTCGCTTTATCGACCGCTTTCACTTCGCCGTCGCTCATGGATGCGGCTTTCGCCGGGCTGTCTCCCATGCAGTCCATTTTCATGCCCTTCATGTTTTCCATGTTCTTCATGCAATCCATCTTCATGTTGCCCATGTCCATACCCTTGCCGTCGTTTCCCTGGTCGGCGTAGGCAGTCAATGCAAGTACGGCAAAACCGATAGCTGCGGTTGCTTTAAAAAGTGACTTTTTCATGTTTGGACTCCTTGGTAGTTGAAAGTTAAGTAATCAAGCCGGGCCAGTCAGACCACGGCTCTTGAAGCTTGAATACTTGCTGCCGAGCGCAACTTCCGCTCTTGTAATAGACGCCACGCTGCCGGAATCACGAAGAGCGACAGCAACGGGGCGGTAATCATGCCGCCGACCATCGGCGCGGCGATGCGCTGCATGACCTCCGAGCCGGCTCCGGAGCCATACATGATCGGGATAAGGCCGGCCAGGATGACGGCCACGGTCATCGCCTTGGGGCGAACGCGCAGAACAGCGCCTTCCCGTATGGCGTCCTCAATCAGTGCTGCGGTGAGAGGGTGTCCTGCCTGCAACCGTTGATTCAACGCATTGCGCAGGTAAACCATCATCACGACGCCGAATTCAGCAGCCAGTCCTGCCAATGCAATAAAGCCGACTGCGGTCGCGACCGAAACGGCATGACCAAGGAACCAGACGAACCAGAATCCGCCGATAAGCGCGAATGGCACCGTCAGCATGAGAAGCAGCGCTTCGGAAGCGGAGCGGAACGCGAGGTACAAGAGGATGAAGATGACGGCCAGCGTCAGAGGGATCACCGTCTGCAGCTTGGCTGCGGCGCGCTCCAGATATTCGAACTGGCCCGACCAGCCGATCGAGTATCCGGGCGGCAGCTTCACTTCTTTCCCGACGGCCGTCTGCATCGCTTTAACGGCTGAATGCAGGTCGGTGCCGCGTACATCGACGTACACCCACCCCGAGAGCCGGGCATTCTCGCTGCGTATCATCGGCGGCCCGTCGGTAACCCTGACTTCCGCAATATCGCCAAGACGAATTTGCGCGCCCTTATCCGTCACCATCGGGAATTCGCGCAGCGATTGCACCGAGTCGCGATAATCCCGCGGATAGCGGACATTAATCGGAAACCGCTGGCGTCCGTCGACGACTTCGCCGATGTTTTCACCGCCAATAGCGGACGAGACGACCGACTGCACATCCGTCACCGACAAGCCGTAACGGGCAGCCCGCGCCCGATCGACACCGACATCGATGTAGCGTCCGCCGCTGACACGTTCGGCCAAAGCGGAAGTCACACCCGGCACAGTCTTCACGGCCGACTCGACGCTTGCTGCAATTTTGTCTATCTCCGCCAGGTCAGCTCCGGATACCTTGACGCCGACGGGTGTTTTTATGCCGGTGGAGAGCATGTCGATACGATTGCGAATAGGCGGAACCCATACATTGGAAAGGCCAGGCACCTTGACTATCCGGTCCAGCTCATCGACCAGTTTTGCGGGAGTCATTCCCGCTCTCCACTGGTCTCGCGGCTTGAATTGAATCGTGGTCTCGAACATCTCCAGCGGCGCCGGGTCCGTGGCCGATTCCGCCCGCCCGGCCTTGCCAAATACGGTTGCCACCTCCGGCACTGTTTTGATGAGCCGGTCGGTCTGCTGAAGCAGCTCACCGGCCTTGGAAGCGGACAGGCCGGGCAGCGCGGAAGGCATATACAGCAAGTCTCCCTCGTCCAGCGGCGGCAGGAATTCGCCGCCCAGGCGCGACACAGGTATCGCGGTCAGAACAAGAGCGATCACTGCAACGGCAATCGTCCATACGGGATGCCGCAGGCTCGCATTTAACAGCGGGCGGTATGCCCGTATCAGAACCCGGTTGATCGGGTTCGACGCCTCGCTTGGAATACGTCCGCGAATCAGATATCCCATCAACACCGGCACCAGCGTTATTGCCAGCCCTGCCGCCGCAGCGAGCGTATAGGTCTTCGTATACGCCAGGGGAGCAAAGAGCTTGCCCTCTTGCGCTTCCAGCGCAAACACAGGAATAAAGGACAGCGTAACGATAAGCAGCGAGAAGAACAGCGCCGGCCCGACCGCAATGGCAGATTCTGTAATCAGCGCCCAGCGTTCCCGCGTACTTATTTCTTGATTCGGATGAGCCTGCGCATATGCCTCCAGATGCTTGTGCGCATTCTCAATCATGACAATGGCCGCATCGACCATCGCGCCGATTGCAATTGCAATGCCGCCAAGCGACATGATGTTGGCGTTGACGCCTTGGTATCGCATCACGATGAACGCGGCAAGCACGCCAAGCGGAAGCGACACAATGGCGACCAGCGCACTGCGCAGATGGAACAGGAATATCGCGCATACGACTGCGACAACAATAAATTCCTCGACAAGCTTGTTGCGAAGATTCGTGACGGCTGCCGTTATCAATTTCGAACGGTCGTAGGTCGGCACCACTTCGACCCCCGTGGGAAGCGAGCTCTGTAATGTGGCGAGTTTGGCTTTGACCGCCTTGATGGTTTGCAGCGCATTTTTACCGGAGCGCATGACCACCACGCCACCCGCGACTTCCCCCTCGCCATTGAGCTCGGCAATGCCCCGGCGCATTTCAGGTCCGAAGCGCACTGTCGCCACGTCTCTCAGCAGAACGGGCGTCCCGGCTGCATTGGCGCTTAACAAGATATTCCGGAAGTCTTCCAGGGAACGTAGATACCCGTGCGAGCGCACCATGTATTCGGTCTCGGCCATCTCGACGACCGAGCCGCCCGACTCCTGATTTGCTTTCGCTAATGCATCGAGCACCTTTGCATGGGAAATGCCGAATACACGCAGCTTGTCCGGGTCCAGCACGACTTGATACTGCTTGACCATCCCGCCGATGCTCGCGACTTCGGCCACATCGGGAACGGTTTTCAGCTCGAACTTCAGAAACCAGTCGTTCAGTGCCCGCAGCTGGCTCAGGTCGTTATGCCCGGTGCGGTCCACCAGCGCATATTCGAAAATCCAGCCGACCCCCGTACCATCCGGACCGAGCTCGGCCCGCACTCCTTGGGGCAGTCGGCTTTGCACCTGGTTGATGTATTCCAGAACTCTCGACCGTGCCCAATACAGGTCTGTGGCATCGTCAAACAGCACATAGACAAAAGCGTCTCCAAAGAAGGAATACCCTCTGACAGTCTTGGCGCCCGGCACCGCGAGCAATGCTGTGGTCAGCGGATACGTGACCTGGTCCTCGACAATCTGCGGCGCTTTACCCGGAAACTGGGCACGAATGATGACCTGCGTGTCCGATAGGTCCGGCAGCGCATCCAAAGGCGTTTTGCCGAGGGACCACAAGCCCCATCCGGCGATTGCCGCCGCGGCAAGCAGCACCCAGAATCGGTTGGCGATGGACTCGCGAATAATTCGCGCAATCATTTTTTGCCTCCGCCGACCGGCGTCACGTTTTCAAGTACATATCCTTCTTTAACTTCCTTGAACGAAAACTCGACGTCTTGTCCGGCCGTTATCCCTGAATACGCATCGGGACGCGGCTTATTAAAATCCATCGTCATGGCGCCCCATTGCAATTCGGGAATCGGTTTATGCGACAGGGTGAGCGCCTCTGGCGTGATCTTTTCGACTTTGCCGACACCGCGATAAACAGGGGGCGCTGTGGACTGCGATGATTGGCTGCCGGAGCCGGCCGGCTTATCATTAGCGAACCTGGGCAGCACCGACTTCAAGCTTGCCTCCGAGTCGATGAGGAACTGTCCGGAAGCGACGACTTTCCGGCCTTCGGTCAGCCCGCTCAAAATCTCGGTGCTATCCCCAATGTCGCGGCCGGTGGTAACAACCACAGGCTGCATGCTATTGTTTTCACCAGCTACCAGCACCACTGAACGCTTGCCTGTCGTGATAACTGCCTCGGTCGGAACCAGTAGCCGGGAAACCGGCTTTTCGGCGCCCAGGCGAACCCGCATGAGCATCCCCGGCGTCAGACTGCCGTCACGGTTGTCGAGCTCAAGGCGGGCCTGCACGGTCCGGGTTGCCGTACTGACTCCCGGCAGGATTTCGCGCACTTTCCCTTTGTATTTCCGATTCGGATCACCCGAGAATGTGGCTTCCACCGTCATCCCCGGCCGCGCCGAATTGGCCAATGCCTCCGGGACTTCCGCTACCAGCCACACTTTATCGAGGCCGGCCACTTTCGCGATGGTCATGCCGGGCGACACCATGGCACCGTCGCGCACGGCCAGTTCGGTAATGACTCCAGTGACCGGCGAAGCAAGGGTCAGGTGCTTCTGGGCTTGTCCTGTACGGTCCGCTTGCACAATGAGCCCGTCCGGAATCGACATTGCCCGCATCCTTTGGCGCGCAGCCGCCGCCAGGTCATTATTGCCGCCTCGCTTAAGCGCCAGATATTCCTCCTGCGGCGCAATCCAGTCAGGGACAAACAGCGAAGCGATCGGCTCGCCGCGCTTGATGCGCTGCATCGGCGCACGAGCATGGAGCCGGTCGATGTAACCAGTGACGCGGCTTTGGACGACTTCGGCAATGCTCTCGTCGAACTGCGTCGTGCCCACCATCTCGAACGAATCTCGTGTTTCTTCGCGCCGTACCGTGGCAAACCGGATTCCAAGATTCTGCTGAAGCGCCGGGTTGACCTTGACGCCGCTGTCTGCCGAGGCTTCGTCGGCGTAGACCGGCACCAGTTGCATGTCCATGAAGGGACTCTTGCCCGGCTTGTCGAATTTGCGGCCGGGCACCATCGGGTCGTGCCAGTACAACACCTTGCGACCGGTCTTCGGGTCAATCTTCTCGCCAGTTGTGGTGGCAGGCATAGCAGACGCCACCACTTCAGCTCCGCGTCCTTGCACGCCAGTCCAATAACCGCCAAATGCCAGCCCGGCGCCAGCGAGTGCCAATGCCACGGCTTTCAGCACAGAGTTCGATTTCATTGTGCGATCCCCCGAACGGATGCCTTGTCATGTGGAACGACGTGGTATTCAAGTCTGGCCCACGTCAACGCCGCTTCTTTTTCCACATCCAAAATCTGCAGCTGTGTATCCAGGGCCATTCTTTTTGCATTGAAAATAGCTGCCAGATTGCCGGTCCCGGCCCGATATGCTGCGATTGCGAGTTCAACTTGCTGGTTTGCAGCCGGTAACAGCTGAGTCTGTAATTGCAATACCCGTTCTTTGAGGCTTGCCAGGGTCGCTGACTGGTCCTGAATCTCGGTTTGTAGCTCGCGCAATGCATCTTCGTATTGCATCCGGGCCTTGGTAGCTAATGCGGATTTTTCGGCGATATCACGGTCTTGCTTTTGGGATGGATTGGTCGGAAAGGGAATGCTGACGCCTACCGACACCATGTTGGAGTACTGGCTGCCACGCTGACTGTACGCCGCTTCAAAAGTCCAGTCTGGCCGGCGCTCACGGCTTGCTACTGTAGTGTCCGCATCCGCCAGCGTCACTGCTCGGCGCGCGGTCAGCAGCATCGGGTGGTATTTCTCGAGTTCGTCAACCGGAAGGCCCGGTACGTGGGAAACCAAGGGAGGTAGTGAGTCGGCCACGGACTCCACGGGAACTGTCGTCCATCGGGACAGTACAGTCCGGGCGCTTCTGAGCATCTGTTCACCTTTGCGCGTACGGTCCTGTGCCTGCGACAAGGTTAGTTGTGCCTGCAACACGTCGGCTGCCGCAGTTTTCGCTCCCCGCAAGGCGGCCTGACCGGTCTGCAAATCCTGGCTTGTTTCCTTTTCCAGCGTCTTTAGCAGCCCGATGGCGCGCTGGGCGAACAGCACGTTAATCCAGGCCACTGCTGTTTCTTCCCGTACTTTGGCGACATTGTTCAGGTAATTCCCTTCCTCGACTTCAACTGCGCGCTGAGACCGCTCGGTTCGCGCGGCACGCTTGTCCGATGACACCCATTGCTGTTCGATGCCGACCCTCCGCGCGGTCATGAAGTCGCGAGTCAGGCTGAACTGGTCAGGGCCATTTACCGGAAAATTGTCGATACCGAACTTGAGCATCGGGTCGGGCAACTGGTCCGCTTTTGCGGCAACTTCCCGGCTTGCCTGGAGAGATGCACTTGCAGCCTTGGGCAGAGCGGAGCGCTGCTGGGCAAATTGTAATGCCGCTTCAAGAGTAAGGCCACTTGACTGCGCATGTGCAAGCATTGTGCTCAGTGCTAGCGCAGTGGCTGCACCGAACTGAGATAGTTGGCGTAGCCGGTTGCTGCAAACCGGCTGTGCGTCGAAACGGAAAAACATGAATTCCCCTGTGATTGAGACGAACACTGGCCACGGCAAGATGCCGGCCAGAGAATCAACAGAGGGTCAAGTCAAATACGCAGTCGCTGCGTTCGGAGATAAGGCGGGTCGGTCCCTGGCTCAGATGGGACGTCAGCCCAAAAAGATAATAGGACGTAGGGAATAGTTGGTGCCGGTATGACAAAAGAAACTACGACCGGCGTAAGCGACGGGGCTGCTGCCAGGTGCTCCAGTGCCAGTTGCGCACCGGATTGGTATTCGGAGCAATGGACAGGCTTTTCCTTGTCCATTTCTGCGCAAGGCATGCCGTCCATCGCCATCGCTTGCACGGGTGCCGTTGTCAGTTGCGGGCACACGTACGCAGCCATCGCGATTCCGGAGGTCAGAATAGTGATGACCAGGAAGCAGGCTGTCAGACGGCAGAAAGATGAAAGGGAATGGCGCATTGGTTATGGTTGCATCAAACGTGTCCAGTGTAGCGCAATTTTTTATCTCGCTCTATAAATGCCGGATTGTCCTGACGAATTCACCAGTGAACGCCAGATTATCTTTTATCGGTGTTGCATAGGAATAATTTTGGATAGAGAGGACACCGCTGTTTCGGCAACGCCTTCTAACGCATGCCGCACATTGACATCATCTTTCCCCATATTCCTTCGCCGCCCGTCGCTCCCGTCATGCTGTAATGCATGCCCCACATCCCGACGGCAGCTACGGCCGCAATCAGGCCAGTGATGGCAAAAACGATGACGATGACTTTAACGGCAGGCGAATGGCTGTCCATGGTTTCCTCCGATAAAAAAACTTACCTGGCTGTTCCTCGCAGGCGCAGTGCATTGGTTATGACCGAGACCGAGCTCAGGCTCATTGCGAGTGCGGCAATCATCGGCGAGAGCAGTTGTCCGGTAAAGGGATAGAGAACACCTGCCGCCAGTGGAATTCCGAATACGTTATAGACGAACGCAAATCCCAGGTTCTGGCGCATGTTCCGAACCGTATCCACCGAAATCGCCCGGGCCCGGACAATGGCGCGCAAGTCGCCTTTCAACAGGGTCAGGTGTGCGCTGTTGATTGCCACGTCCGTGCCGGTACCCATCGCGATGCCGACATCGGCTTTGGCTAACGCCGGTGCGTCGTTGATGCCGTCGCCCGCCATGGCGACGACCTTGCCTTGCGCTTGCAGGCGCTCCACCAGCAAAAGTTTGTCGTGCGGTTTGACTTCCCCGTATACCTCCTCGATGCCCAGTCGCTTGGCAACGGACTTGGCGGTCGTCAAGCCGTCTCCGGTAGCCATCACAATTGACAAGCCTGCATTCTTCAATGCATCGAGCGCCTCGGGAGCGGTTGCCTTGACAGGATCAGAGACGGCGACCAGCCCGACCAAGCGGTCGTCGGCCGCCAGATACATGACACTGGCGCCCTCGCTGCGCAATTGCTCCGCCTGGTTCAACAGGACTCGCCAGTCGACTTTCTCCATGTCCATGAGCGCGGTATTACCCAGGGCAACGCGGCGACCGGAGACAATGCCCCGAACCCCGATGCCGCTCGATGACGTGAAGGTATCCGGCTTGCTCAATGCCAGTCCGCGCTTTACGGCTTCGGCCACAATCGCCCGGGCCAGCGGATGCTCGCTTCCCTGGTCAATGCTGGCGGCAAGCCGGAGCACGTCTTGCTCGGTAAAGCCAGGAGCCGGAACGACACGTTCAAATGCAGGTTTCCCTTCGGTCAGTGTGCCGGTCTTATCGACGATGAGTGTATCGACTTTGCGCATTCCCTCGATGGCCGTCGCATCGCGAAAAAGCACGCCTTCGGTTGCGGCGCGTCCGGTCGCCGCCATGATGGACATGGGAGTGGCCAGACCCAGTGCGCATGGGCACGCAATGATAAGGACGGCAACCGCATTGACAAAGCCGAACACCCAGCTCGGCTCAGGTCCGAACAGGCCCCAGACGAGCAGGGTAAGAAGCGCGATGCCGACCACGATGACGACGAAATAACCCGCCACAATATCCGCCAGCCGTTGCATCGGTGCGCGCGAACGCTGGGCCTGGGCCACCATTTGAACGATTTGCGAAAGCATGGTTTGCGCGCCCACTTTTTCGGACCGCATGACCAGGCTGCCGCTGGTATTGAGCGTGGCGCCGATGAGCCTGTCGCCCGGCCGTTTTGTCACCGGTATCGGTTCACCGGTCAGCATCGATTCGTCCACAGCGCTTTCGCCTTCCAGGACAACGCCGTCCACGGGCGCTTTCTCGCCTGGACGCACTCGCAGCACATCGCCGATATGGACATGACTGAGAAGCACGTCCTCTTCGGTGCCGTCATCCCGGATACGGCGCGCGGTCTTTGGGGCCAACCCCAACAGGGATTTGATTGCCGCCGAGGTTTGGGACCGCGCCCGCAGTTCCAGGATTTGTCCCAGCAGCGTCAAGGAGATGATGACAGCGGCGGCTTCGTAGTAGACGCCGACCCGGCCATGCTCGCTGAACGTCGGAGGAAACAGACCGGGCGCAACCGTGGCGGCAATGCTGTAACCATATGCGGCGGCTACCCCCGACCCGATTAACGTCCACATATTCGGGCTGCGCCGCACGATCGATTGCACCCAGCGCTCGAAGAAAGGCCAGCCGGCCCACAGAACCACCGGCGTACTCAGTGCAAGTTCAATCCAGTTTTGATAGGGAAGCCCTGCGGGAAAAAGCAGGTGGCCGAACATCGCCAGCATGAAGACCGCGAGAGTAAGCGGCAATGTCCACCGGAACCGGCGCCGGAAATCGACAAGTTCAGGATTCTCCCCCTCATCGAGCGAAGGCATCACCGGTTCCAGAGCCATGCCGCATATCGGGCAATTGCCGGGAGCGGGCTGCCGAATCTGCGGATGCATCGGACAGGTGTATATCGTGCCTTCAGAGGCGGTTTGCGCCGGCTTCGCCTTTGCAGGACTCAGGTACGCTTGCGGATCGGCGCGAAACCTGGTCATGCAACCGGCGCTGCAAAAATAATAGTCCTGTCCGGCGTATGCGACTTTCTTGTCCGGGTCAGCCGCCACTTTCATTCCGCAGACCGGGTCGGTAAATGATTTATCCGGATCGTCTGTCACTTCATCGGCATGCATGGGGGCTGCGCCGGCATCGTGACGATGACCATGATGATGGTCATGGCGAGAGTGAGTAGTCATGCGTTGCTCCTGATAGTTTCATTGACCCGGGCACACCGAAGCGGGACCTTACCTGGCCGGCGGTTGCATCCCCATTTGTTCCTGCATCATCTCCATGTGTTTCTGCCGCATTTCCGGCGTCATGTTTTTCATGTGCTCGGCCATCATTGCCCTGCATTCTTCAGGCGTCTTTGCACTCATCGTTTTTTCGTGCATGCCGCACATAGCCATCATGTCGGACTTCGATCTTGCCATAGACCCCGTCGACGCTTCCTGTTGTGCCGCCGGACCGGCCGCACAACCTGCCAAAGCCGCCGCGGCCAGCGCGGTTGAAACAAGCAATGGAGAAAAGAATTTCGATTTCATGACAAGCTCCTCTGAAAAGGATGCATTGTGCTTAAAAGCATTCCCTGCTGCGGGAACTCAGACGTTTTCCTTGGCGTGATTGATTGAATACCTGGGAATATCTACAACAATGTCCTCGGAGCCGACGATAGCCTGGCAGGATAGACGTGAGTGAGGCTGCAATCCCCATGCCCGGTCCAGCATGTCCTCTTCGTTCTCGTCCACAGGGTTGAGAGAATCGAAACCCCGGATGGCAATCACATGACAGGTAGTACAGGCACCGACCTTGCCGCAGGCATGCTCGATGTCAACGCCGTGCTCAAGCAAGGCGTCGCAGAGTGTGGTTTTTCCAGCCACCTCGATGGACACGCCTTCAGGAGCGTACTCGGGGTGTGGAAGCACGTTAATTCTCGTCATTTTTCGCTCGGATAGGAGAAACGGCGCAGCCTTGCCGGCCTGCACTTTCGCTGTCAAACGACGGCGCTTGCCGTAACCGGATAGCCGGCGTCGGCAAGCGCGGACTTTACAGCCTGCAAATCCGCTCCGGTATCGATACGAACCTTCCTGCTTTTCAGGTCCACCTCTACCTTTGCGCCGGCGTCGACTGTCTGCACCGATTTCGTCACGCTTCTCACGCAACCGCCGCAGCTCATTCCTTCCACTTGAAGTTCATACATGGTGTCGCCTCCTTAAGTGCACAAGATGCCACTGTAGTCCTTCCCGGCGTGGGAAGGTCAAGCGTTTTTTAAAAGATATTTCGCGAACAAGTCGAATAAGTATTAGTTCACGTTTTCAAGCTGGATTACGGTAAATGCGCCGGCTACTTTATCGGCGACAAACCTGACTTTATCGCCAGGCTTCACCTGGTCCAGCATGGTCGCGTCTTTCACCTTGAAATTCATCGTCATTGCAGGCATGTCCAGATTCGTCAGCGGACCGTGCTTGATCGTGACCTTGCCGGCTTCCTTATCGACTTTCTTGATTTCGCCTTCGGACATCGAGGTAGTGCTTCCGCTTGTCTGATCGGAACCGGTCGACCGGCTTGCGCCGCTTGAACCGGCGGATTCTGTCGTTCCGGCAGCCTGAGCGGAATCAGGCACAGGCTGCGCGGCATGTGCCGGAGTAAAGGATGCCGAAGACAATGCGAGAGCTGCCGCCAAAGTGAGTTTCAATAGTGGGTTCATCGTGTTTCCTTTCGTTTAGTTTTCGTTGTAATGCTTGTATATCGAACGACGCCCGTCGGCCTGCACCAGAAAGACGTCATAGGGATCGCTGCGGTTGCCTGTAAAAGAACGCAACGATTCATATGCTTATCCTTTCACGACCTTGATTTTGCCGATCATGCCGGCTTCAAAATGACCCGGCGCCAGGCAGCCGTAGTTGAATTCGCCGGCTTTCGTGAACTGCCAGACCATCTCTTCCTTGCCTCCCGGTTTTACGTGCGCCATATAGGGGTCGTCGTGTTCCATCTCCGGATTTTTCTTCATCAGTTCGCCGTGCGCCTTCAATTCATCCATCGTGCCGAGCACCATTTCATGCTGTGCCTGACCTTTATTCCGCACGACGAATCTGATGGTCTCGCCTTGCTTGACTTTGATCCGGGACGGAGTGAAACGCATGGTGTCGTTCATGTCGACAGTAATCGTCCGGTCGACGTGTTTCTGGTCGCCTTCCTTGCCGAATGCATGCTCGTCGGTGGAGATGGCCGCCGCTTTGTCTTTCTTTGCATGTCCATCGCCGTGCGCAAGTACTGCCGGTGCGGCGATAGTCAGCGAGGTCGCCAGTACCGCGTAAGCGAGACGGGAAATGAGGGTTGCCTGCGTTTTCATGTGATTCCTTAAGTTGGGTAGAGAGTGATTAATCGTGGCCGCTGTGCCCTGAAGGCTTGCGTACATTCATTTCGACGTCCTTGGGTGGATTTGCGGCAGGCATCGACTGGCCGCCCGCAGAACTACTGCGTGCCGCTTCCGGCATATCGCCTTTCCACTCGTAGGCGAGCGTACCGGCCGGATGCTTGTACCAACCCGGGTCCTTGTAGTCGCCGGGCTTTTGGTCTTTGCGTATCTTGACGACCGTGAACATGCCGCCCATCTCGACGCCGCCGAATGGACCTTGGCCGCTCATCATGGGCAGCGTGTTGTCCGGCAGCGGCATATCCATGTCGCCCATCGAACCGCCGCGCTCGCCCATGACCATGTAGTCCGGTATCAGCTTGTTGATTTTCTGCGCTACGCCACGATGATCGACTCCAATCATGGTCGGCACGTTGTGTCCCATCGCATTCATCGTGTGGTGCGATTTGTGACAGTGGAATGCCCAGTCGCCCAAATCGGTCGCATCGAACTCGATGGCGCGCATTTGTCCAACAGCGACGTCGGTCGTGACTTCCGGCCAGCGCGACTCGGGACGCGTCCAGCCGCCGTCGGTGCCTGTCACTTCGAACTCGTGCCCATGCAGATGGATCGGATGATTCGTCATCGTCAGATTGCCGAAGCGGATGCGGACCCGGTCGCCCTGGCGCGCCACCATCGGGTCGATGCCCGGAAAGACCCGGCTGTTGAACGTGAACAGGTTGAAGTCCAGCATCGTGCTGGTTTTGGGCGTATAGCTTCCCGGGTCGATGTCGTAATTGTTGAGCAAGAAGACAAAGTCCCGGTCGACCTTCATGAAGTTTTGGTTCTTCGGATGCGTTACCCAAAACCCCATCATCCCCATTGCCATTTGCGTCATTTCATCGGCATGCGGGTGGTACATGAAGGTGCCCGGACGCTTGGCGACAAACTCGTAGACGAAGGTTTTACCCGGCTGGATGCCCGGCTGCGTCAGGCCGGTAACGCCGTCCATGCCATTGGGCAGACGTTGCCCGTGCCAGTGGATGCTGGTGTGCTCCGGCAGCTTGTTGGTGACGAACATCCGGACACGGTCGCCTTCGACCACTTCGATCGTCGGTCCCGGCGACTGGCCGTTATAGCCCCATAAATTCGCCTTCATGCCCGGCGCAAGTTCGCGTACGACCGGCTCCGCCACCAGGTGAAATTCCTTGACGCCATTGTTCATGCGCCAGGGCAGCGACCAGCCGTTCAAGGTGACGACCGGGTTATAGGGCCGGCCGTTCGGTGGAATCAACGGCGCCTGTGTCGCTGCATTGTTCGCCGTCGCCGCTTCCGGCAGCGATGCGGCGCCGGCACGGCTTACCAGGCCGGTGCTTACCGCTACGGCTCCGGCACCTTTGAAAAAATCTCGACGTGAAACCATTCTGCTATTCCTTTTTAGTTTGCCTGGGCGGTGGTGCCGCCGGAAGCCTGTCCGCCCATTTGGGCAGAGGCGCCGCCATTGCCGTTGATTGCGGCCTGCAATTCGGTCTCGGCAATCCAGAAATCACGCTGGGCCTCGATTGCGGTATTGACGCTGCCCACCTGGTCCCGCGAATCGGACAGCAATTCGAAGACGCTGGCGAGCATGCCGTTGTAGCGCAGCAGGACTTCGTCTGAAATCTTCTTGCGCAAGGGCACCACCTCATCCCGATAGTGTCTGGCCAGGTCGTAGGAGGTGCGGTATGCCGAATAGGCTGTGCGCACTTCCGAGCGCGCGCGAACGGCGATATCGGTCGTGCGGTGCACCGATTGCATGTACGTGGCTTCCGCCTTGGCGGTACGTGCGCCGCCCCAAGCGAAAATTGGCAGTTCGAGCGAGATCTGGTACCCGTTCTGCCGTGGGCTGCCAGTCACGTTCTTATTCGCATAGCCGGCATCGAATACGTTGATGAAACCGGTCGCCTTGCTGAGTCCCAGAGCGCCGGCTGTTGCCTCCGCATCGCGCTTGGCCATTTG
>JAQGLW010000082.1 GCA_028292665.1 Herminiimonas sp. | reverse complement strand
GCGCCAGGATATTGGTCTGGAACGCGATGCCGTCGATGACGCCGATGATGTCGACGATCTTTTTGGCCGATGCATTGATTTCATCCATCGTGTCGACCACTTGCGACACGACCGTTCCGCCCTTGATCGCCACGCCGGAGGCCGATATCGCCAGCTGGTTGGCTTGCCGCGCATTGTCGGCGTTCTGCTTCACCGTCGAGGTCAGTTCTTCCATCGATGATGCGGTTTCTTCCAGCGAGCTGGCTTGTTGTTCGGTGCGGCTCGATAAATCCAGATTGCCCGCTGCGATCTGAGTGGTGGCGACCCCGATCGCAGTACTGCCCTGACGTACATGGAGCACCGTTTCGGTCAAGCTTTTCTGCATTTTCCCGAGACCGCTCATGAGCATTCCCATTTCGTTTCCGGACCTCACCTCAATACGGCTTGTCAGGTCGCCGACGGCGATGGCATCGAAATGGCCGAGCACTTCCTGCAGCGGTTGCGTAATGGATCGCACCAGAAAGAATGCGGACAAGGTGGCAGCCAGCAGTCCGAACAGGATGCTGCCGATCGCCGTGGCAAGGAACGTACCGTACATGGATTGGCTGACCTCATAGGTCGCGGCAGCGGATTTCATCTGAAAATCCGTTAACGCATCCGCGCTTTCATTCAACGACGCGAATAGCGACTGTATCTTGCCAAACATGACCCGATCGGTCTCTTCCCGTTGTCCGGCCTGGATCGCCGAAATCAGCGCCTGGGCGCCGTCGCGCAGATAAGCTTCTCGTTTGGCGGCGACTGCATCGGCGAATTTCTTTTCATCGCCTTCTGCCGGGAGCGTCAGATAGGTGCGCCATGCGGCCGCCGATTGTTCGTGAAAATTTTCCGCACGCTTGATGATATCGGCAATATTCGGCGCATCCGGCCGCAGGACGGCCCGGTCGAGCGTTGTTCTTGCCTGAAGCAGTCGCGTCATCGAGGTATTGATAGCGATAGTCGACGCCATCTGGTTGCTATAGACATCCTTCAAGGAGTCATTCGTTTTTTGCAAACCGACGACGCCCATCGTCCCGATGACAATCAGCAGAATTCCCATGAATGCCATCGTGATGATGAGGCGCATCTTGATTGATAAATTCTTCATCATTTCTCCAAACCAGTAAATAGTAAATCGGTGCGGCGGAGCTGTGCTCAAGCCGCGAGTTTTTCGATCAATCCCATTTCGGACGACGACATCAGCTTGTCGATATCGACCAGGATCAGCATCCGCTCATCGACGGTGCCGAGCCCGATCAGGTAATCGGTATTCAAGGACGTGCCCATCGCAGGAGCCGGCTTGATCTGCTCGCTACTGAGCGTGATCACATCGGAGACGCTGTCGACCACCATGCCGACAACCCGGTTGGCTATATTGAGAATGATGACGACGGTGAACTGGTCATAGGTCGGCTCACCCAGGTTGAACAGGATGCGCATGTCGACGATGGGAACAATAATCCCGCGCAGATTGACCACGCCTTTGATGAACTCGGGCGCATTGGCGATCCTGGTGACGGCATCGTAGCCGCGGATTTCTTGAACTTTCAGGATATCGATGCCGTACTCTTCGCTGCCTAGCGTAAGAGCCAGCACTTCTGTCCCGTCCATGGATTGTTGCTTATCTTGCATGAGAGGCCTGTCTAAAGAATTGCCTGCGCTCCGTGAGCAATGATTCGCAGCGCAAAATCGGGGTGGAAACTGTCGGAAAAAATCTTCATTTAATTTCTCACGGCAACCATGATTACGTCAGTTTGGAGAAAATCTTTAGGGGTTTTCCAAAGATGATCGAGAAGTTTCATCTTCCCGCGACCGAGCGGCCGGCAAACAATGTCTTTAAAGGAATGGCTGGCGGCGGCGATGGTATCGATAACGATATTGCAGATCGCCCTGCATTTTCACTTGCGGATGGCGCAACGCGCGGCTCGAGAAGGCATAAGGTGGAATGGTTCGATACGCCGCATCCCGGATTTTTGTCAACAACAGGCCACTTCTTTTCTTTCCGTTATAAAAAGCCGCATCGCTGATCCCGGCCTTCACGTACGTTTTCAACCGGGGTGCCGAGCTCCGCCTGCTTGAATGCGAACGCGATCTGCTGTTCGGTAAATTTGATCTTCTTCACGGCATGACTCCCTTGCCATGTGCCGTTCGGCGGCGGCAAGGGATCGAGCTACGGCTCGTGCGAGCAGGGTACGTACGCCGCCGAATTTTTCACCACGATCAAAACCGCTTACTGCGGCGATCAGATTGCACTAAATTACAAGAGCGGACTTCCGAACCAGATTATCTATTGTTTGCTGCCAGTGGCGGTATGTGCCTGATTATTTCCACCTTCCAAAGACAATGGACCACAGCTTAAGACCGGTCCTCCTGTTGTGCTGATGGTGAACTGGGCAGTGTCTTGGCCCGTGCCCGGCTCAGCGTTATCGACTAGCGTAAAGCTTATGGTTGCAGGCTGTCCGTTGAACGTTCCTTCTCCTGCTCCAACCAAGGTATCGAAGGGAGCGTCAGGGCGAGTAGTTGCAGACCCTATGCAGCTTGACTGCGTAAGGGAAGCAAGATGAAAGTGATCGCCTGAAGAAAAATTCACCTCCAGATTATTAGGCCCGGCAAGTTGTCCTCCGTCGGGACGGCAATGGAGTTCATAGCCAAAAGTCACGCGATACACCGGAGCAGGACAGTAGATCGAACCGCCTCCGGTCATTCGACCCGGAGAATGCGCCCAGGCAGAAGCCAGTGCCGATGAAAGCAGCAAGGCTGTAACGATACGGGATTTTTTTGCAGATACATTCAGGTACTTCATTGCAAATCTCCTATCAGTGGCATCTTCGGAAAATGAAGAATTTTCTACGGCTTTCACTGTAGGCAAGGAGCGGGAGAAGCGATTGTGTGAAATCAAAGATGTTTCAATGCTGCTTAACCTTCCATCAGGCATTTCATTTATGCACTATTCCGGCTTGAACAAGCTCCGTGCTGCGCTGGATTGCATCAAAAAGGCAATGCGAAAAGACTCCTCTGGTAAGCCTTTCAGGGTTTGGGCAACAGGCGCCAATCAACGCACTAACGCAAAAATCCCGTACTTTGCGCAGCGGGCTTTTTGTCCTTTCGCTTGAACAAGCCGCATCTTTCGACGCTTGCGGCATGGCGTAAAAAGGCAGCTTAAAATTCTTCCCAGTTGCCGCCGGCGGCAACTGCTTCCTTTGCGATCTTCCGGCGTGCAGGCGCTGCAATGGCGCGTTTGACCGGCGAACGATTCGATGCCAGCCTTACTTGGGGTGTCGCTTGCAGAGTCTGCATCGGCACCGCTAGCGCCATGCCGTCGAGCTTGAACACGCTTACCGTCCGTTCCAGCTTGGCGGCCTGATCGTTGAGCGACTCGGCTGCCGCGGCCGCTTCTTCCACCAGCGC
>JAQGLW010000076.1 GCA_028292665.1 Herminiimonas sp. | reverse complement strand
GGCGAACGCACCAAGCCGTCGCGCAATGTCAAAATCGGCGACACGCTGGACATCGATAACGGCGCAACCGAATGGCAGATCGTGGTGCAGAATCTGTCCGATACGCGCGGTTCGGCATCGATTGCGCAAACCTTGTATTCAGAAACCGAAGCGAGCGTCGCGAAGCGGCAAAATGAAGCCGAAAAGAAAAAATATTTCCGCGAACCCGGCGCCACAATCAAGGGCCGGCCTACCAAACGCAACCGCAGGCAATTGGATCGGTCAAATTCCTGATATCTCCATCTCCGGTATTGGGAATATTCAATTAAATTAAACAAGTGCGATTTGCTGCATGGCAAAAATAGAACGACTCTTCCGAGTTACCGTTTGACTTTTGCATATTGATGCATAATAGTACGAACGTTCGCATTCAGTGTTTCCAATATTGCCGTTGCAACCTTATACAAAACTCTCTGTGGTTTTTAACATGACTGAAACGACCCAAAAATTCATGCGCAAAGGCGAACTGACCCGCGCTGCGATACTCGATGTGGCGCTTGCGCTGGCTAGCCGCGACGGCTTGGAAGGACTGACCATCGGCTTGCTGGCCGATAAAATGAATATGAGCAAATCGGGCGTGTTCGCACATTTCGGTTCGCGCGAGGATTTGCAGATCGAAGTGCTGAAGCTATATCACCATCACTTCGAGCAGGAGGTGTTCTATCCCAGCATGAAGGAACCGCGCGGCCTGCCTCGTCTGCAACGCATGTTTGCGCGCTGGGTCAAGCGTGTGACCGTCGAAATCGCGTCCGGCTGCATCTACATCAGCGGTGCGGTCGAATACGATGACCGGCCCGGTGCGATCCGTGAAGAACTGGTCGCGATGGTTTGCACCTGGCAGGACGCACTGCATCGTTGCGCCGGACAGGCGATTGAAATGGGCCATCTGAGCGCCGATACCGATCCGCAGCAACTGGTCTATGAAATGTACGGACTGATTCTTGCCTTGCATCACGATGCCCGTTTCATTAAAAGGCCCGGCAGCGTAACCCGGGCAGAGGCCGGCTTCGAGCGCCTGATTGAAAGCTACCGTCCGCAAGCCCATGCAAATGTCAAAGCGATCGTAAAACAGAATTCCAAATCCGCTGTAAAGAAAACAGCCTAGCCGTCAGGAGAAAACCATGGGCCAATATATCGCTCCATTGCGCGATATGCAGTTCGTACTGCATGAGTTGTTGCATGTCGAAGATGAATTGAAGCAACTGCCCGCGCATGCGGAGATCGATGCCGACATCATCAATCAGGTGCTGGAAGAGGGCGGCAAATTTACGTCTGCAGTGCTGTTTCCGCTCAATCATTCCGGCGATCGCGAAGGCTGCCGCCTGGACAAGGAAACGCATGAAGTCACACCGCCGAAAGGCTTCAAGGAAGCGTACAGGCAGTATGTCGAGGCCGGGTGGCCGTCGTTGTCATGCGATCCGGAATATGGCGGCCAGGGGTTGCCGCTGGTGCTGAACAATTCATTCTACGAAATGCTCAACTCGGCGAACCAGGCCTGGACCATGTACCCGGGGTTGTCGCACGGCGCATACGAATGCCTGCACGAGCATGGCACGCCCGAACAGAAAAAACTGTATTTGCCGAAGCTGGCATCCGGCGAATGGACCGGCACCATGTGCCTGACCGAGCCGCACTGCGGCACCGACCTCGGCATGCTGCGTTCGAAGGCGGAACCGCAGGCGGACGGTTCGTACAAGATCACCGGCGGCAAGATTTTCATCTCGGCCGGCGAGCATGACATGGCCGCCAACATTCTGCACCTGGTGCTGGCGCGCCTGCCGGAGGCACCGTCCGGCACCAAAGGCATCTCGCTGTTCCTGGTGCCGAAATTCATTCCGGATGCGGATGGCTCGCCCGGTGCGCGCAATCCGATTTTTTGCGGCGCAATCGAGGAAAAGATGGGCATCCACGGCAACTCGACCTGCCAGATGAATATGGATGGCGCGACCGGCTGGATCATCGGTCAGCCGAACAAGGGCCTGAATGCGATGTTCGTGATGATGAATGCCGCGCGGCTCGGTGTCGGCATGCAATCGCTGGGCCTGACCGAAGTCGCTTATCAGAACGCGCTGGCATACGCCAAGGACCGCATCCAGATGCGCAGCCTGTCCGGTCCCAAAGCGCCGGACAAGCCGGCCGATCCGATCATCGTCCATCCCGACGTGCGCCGCATGCTGCTGACGGCAAAAGCCTATGCCGAAGGCGGCCGTGCCTTCAGCTCGTATGTCGCGCTGCAGATCGACCGGGAATTGAATCACCCCGATGAAGAAGTGCGCAAGGATGCCGCCGACCAGGTTGCGCTGCTGACGCCGATCATCAAATCCTTCCTGACCGACAACGGCTGGATCGCGACGTCGGAAGCGATGCAGGTATACGGCGGCCACGGCTACATTGCCGAATGGGGCATGGAGCAGTACGTACGCGATGCGCGCATCAACATGATTTACGAAGGAACCAACACGGTCCAGTCGCTCGATTTGCTGGGCCGCAAGATATTGATGGATAACGGCGCCAAACTGCGCAAGTTCGGCGCACAGGTGCAGGCATTCGTCGAGGAAAACGGCACCGACGAGGCGATGTCCGAATTCATCACGCCGCTGGCGGATCTGGGCGACAAGGTGACCAAGCTGACGATGGAAATCGGCATGAAGGCGTTCCAGAATCAGGATGAGATCGGCGCTGCCGCCGTGCCGTATCTGCGTGTGGCCGGGCATCTGGTGTATGCCTATTTCTTTGCGCGGATGGCGAAGATCGCACTCGAGAAGCTGGATTCCGGCGACGATTTCTACAAATCGAAACTGGGGACCGCACGCTTCTATTTTGCGCGCCTGCTGCCTGAAACGGCGATGCTGATCCGGCAGGCACGTTCGGGTGCTGCGAACCTGATGGAACTCGACGCCGATCTGCTTTAAACAGCGGCCGGCCGGGTTTCATTCACCATGCTCAATCCGACCTGCGGCCATTGAATTTTTAAAAGGTTAAACACATGTCCAATTTCATCGTCAAAAAAGTCGCCGTGCTGGGCGCCGGCGTGATGGGCGCGCAAATCGCGGCCCATTGCGTCAATGCCGGGGTGCCGGTCGTATTGTTCGATCTGCCGGCAAAGGAAGGCCCCAAAAACGGCATCGTGCAGCGCGCGATCGAAAACCTCAAAAAACTCAGTCCGGCTCCGCTCGGCGACAAGGAGCATGCCGCGTTGATCGAGGTCGCGAACTACGAAGACAATCTCGATGTATTGAAAGGCTGCGACCTGATCATCGAAGCGATCGCGGAACGGATGGACTGGAAGCACGATCTGTATAAAAAGGTTGCGCCGTACATTGCGCCGAATGCGATCTTTGCATCCAACACATCCGGCCTGTCGATTACCGCATTGTCCGAAGGCTTTGACGACGAATTGAAAGCGCGCTTCTGCGGCGTGCATTTTTTCAATCCGCCGCGATACATGCACCTGGTCGAACTGATTCCGACCGGCTCGACCAGGCCGGAGATACTCGATCAACTGGAAGGATTCCTGACCACTACGCTCGGCAAGGGCGTGGTGCGCGCCAAGGATTCGCCGAACTTCATTGCCAACCGCGTCGGCATTTTCGGCATGATGGCCACCATGCATGAGGCGCAGAAATTCGGCCTGTCGGTCGATGTGGTGGATGACTTGACCGGCGCCAAGCTGGGCCGCGCCAAGTCCGCCACATTCCGCACCGCGGACGTGGTGGGTCTCGATACAATGGGCCACGTGATGAAGACGATGCAGGACAATCTGGCTTCGGATCCGTTTTTTCCGATCTACAAGACGCCGGAAATCCTGGTCGGGCTGATCGCTGCCGGGTCGCTCGGCCAGAAGACCGGCGTCGGATTTTATAAAAAGGTCGGCAAGGATATTCTGCGCTTCGATGCGGAGAAGGGCGATTATGTGCCTTCCACCGGGAAGGCCGATGACCTGGTCGTGCGCATTCTGAAAGAAAAAGATCCGGCCAAACGGATGAAAGCGCTGCGCGAATCGAAGAATCCGCAAGCCCAGTTCCTGTGGGCGATTTTCCGCGATACGTTCCATTACATTGCAGTGCATCTGGAATCGATTGCCGACAATGCGCGCGATGTCGATTTCGCGCTGCGCTGGGGATTCGGCCAGAAAAGCGGACCGTTCGAAACCTGGCAAGCCGCAGGCTGGCAGCAAATCGCAAGCTGGATCAAGGAAGACATCGATGCCGGCAAGGCGCTGTCCGATGCGGCTATGCCTGCCTGGGTATTCGATGGCCGCACCGGCGTGCATGCCGCCGACGGTTCCTGGTCGCCCGCCAGGAAAACCAATGTGCCGCGTTCAGCACTGCCGGTCTATCGGCGCCAGGCATTCCGCGCGCCGCTGTTCGGCGAAGGCGCCGTGGACGGCACGACTGCGGGGACCACCGTATTCGAAGACGAATCGGTGCGCATCTGGCATCAGAACGACGATGTGCTGATCCTGTCGCTGAAAACCAAGATGCGCGTCATCGGCCCCGGTGTGATCGCCGGCCTGGCCAGGGCGATTGCCGAAGCGGAGCAAAACTACCAGGGCCTGGTGCTCTGGAATGCGGATGCCGCCGAAGGCGGCGCGTTCTCCGCCGGCGCCGACCTGCAGTCGATGCTGCCGCTGTTCATGTCCGGCGGCGTCAAGGCGATCGAGCCGGAAGTCGCGAAGTTGCAGCAGGCGCACCAGGCATTGAAATATGCGAACGTGCCGGTCGTCGCGGCAGTGGCCGGCCTGGCGTTGGGCGGCGGTTGCGAGTTGATGATGCATGCTGCCAAACGCGTCGCATCGATCGAGTCGTACATCGGTCTGGTCGAAGTCGGCGTCGGGCTGATCCCGGCAGGCGGCGGCTTGAAGGAAGCGGCAGCGCGCGCCGCAGCCGACGCCAAGGGCAACGACATACTGCAATTCCTGAAAAATTATTTCACCAACGCGGCGACTGCCGCGGTATCGAAGTCGGCAATCGAAGCGCAGAAAATGGGTTACCTGTCGGCCGACGACGTGATCGTGTTCAATCCTCATGAATTGCTGCATGTCGCCAAAATCCAGGCGCGCGCAATGTTCGACGCCGGTTATCGCCCGCCCCTGAAATCGCTGGTGCCGGTGACCGGACGCTACGGCATGGCGACCATCTCGGCGCAGCTGGTCAACATGCGCGACGGCGGGTTCATCTCGGCCCACGACTACAAGCTCGGCGCGATGATTGCCGAAATTGTCAGCGGCGGCGACATCGAGCCGGGCAGCATGGTCAATGAGCAATGGCTGCTCGATCTTGAGCGCAAGGCCTTCATGGAACTGCTGAACAATCCCAAAACGCAAGAGCGGATCATGGGCATGATGCAGACCGGCAAACCAGTTCGCAACTAATCAGTTTTCTCTCCTTTCGATGGAGACACCCGAACAGATGCAACGAAAGAGTGAGATCAGGAGAATTTTGAAATGACTAAACAACTTCAAGACGCCTACATCGTCGCAGCGACCCGCACCCCGATCGGCAAGGCGCCGCGCGGCATGTTCAAGCATATCCGTCCGGACGACCTGCTGGTGCGCGCAATGCAGTCGGCGCTGGCGCAGGTGCCTAATCTCGATCCGAACCTGATCGAGGATGCGATCGTCGGCTGCTCGTTTCCGGAAGCGGAGCAAGGCCTGAACCTGGCGCGCATGGCGGTGCTGCTCGCAGGGCTGCCGAAGACCGTCGGCGGCGTGACCGTCAACCGCTATTGCGCATCCGGCATCACCGCAGTCGCAATGGCGGCCGACCGCATTCGCGTCGGACAGGCCGATGTGATGATCGCCGCCGGAGCCGAGTCGATGTCGATGGTGCCGATGATGGGCCACCATCCATCGATGAACATGGGCATCTTCAAGGATGAAAACATCGGCATGGCATACGGCATGGGCCTGACTGCCGAAAAGGTCGCGCAGCAATGGAAAATCTCGCGCGAGGCGCAAGACCGGTTCGCGCTGGAATCGCATCAGAAAGCGATCGCCGCGCAGCAATCGGGCGCGCGCGCCGATGAGATCACGCCGGTCGAGATCGTCGAAAAATTTCCGGATCTGGCAACCGGCAAGATCGATATCAGGACCCGCACTGTCGACCAGGACGAAGGCGCGCGCGCCGACACCAGCCTGGCTGCGCTGGGCAAGCTGAAACCGGTGTTCGCCGCCAAGGGTTCTGTCACTGCCGGCAACAGTTCGCAGACATCCGATGGCGCCGGCGCACTGATCCTCGTCAGCGAAAAGATCCTGAAGCAGTTCAACCTGACCCCGCTTGCGCGCTTCGTATCGTTCGCGGTGCGCGGCGTGCCGCCAGAAATCATGGGCATCGGCCCGAAAGAAGCGATCCCTGCCGCATTGCGCGCGGCCGGCATCACGCAGGATCAGATCGACTGGTTTGAATTGAATGAAGCATTTGCCGCGCAGGCGCTGGCGGTGATACAGGACCTCGGGCTCGATCCGTCCAAGGTCAATCCGTACGGCGGCGCGATCGCGTTGGGCCATCCGCTTGGCGCAACCGGTGCAATCCGCTCCGCCACCGTGATCCACGCGCTGCGCCGCAAGAATCTGAAGTACGGCATGGTCACGATGTGCGTCGGCACCGGCATGGGCGCCGCCGGTATTTTCGAGCGGATGTAAGTTTGTAATCCGGACAAGAAAAAAGCCGTACGGTCGCAAGCCGTGCGGCTTTTTTACGAACCGGAACCGGAACATCGTCAGGAGACGGCATGGACATTTTAACCAGCAAGGCGAACGGCATACTCGCAATCGAATTCAATCGGCCCGACAAGAAGAATGCGATCACCGCAGCGATGTACCAGGCGATGGCCGATGCACTGAAAGAGGCTGAAAGCGATACGGCAGTGCGCGCGATTCTGATCACCGGCAAGCCGGAAATTTTCACGGCGGGCAACGACCTGGAAGATTTCTTGAAGAATCCGCCGCAGGGCATGAGCAGCCCGGTATACCAATTCATGTGGCATCTCAGTCATGCGGCCAAGCCGGTGGTCGCGGCGGTATCGGGAATGGCGGTCGGGATCGGGACTACCTTGCTGATGCATTGCGATCTGGTCTATGCAGCCGACAACGCGAAATTTTCGATGCCGTTTACACAGCTCGGCCTGTGCCCGGAATTTTCATCCAGCATGCTGCTGCCGCAAATCGCCGGCTATCAGCGCGCAGCGGAAAAACTGATGCTGGGCGAAGCATTCACGGCGGAAGAGGCGCGTGAGATAGGGTTGGTGAACAAGGTGCTGCCGCTCGATCAGGTTGTTGTCTTTGCCCAGGCGCAGGCGGCCAAACTGGCGGCGCTCCCGGCATCGTCGATCCGCGCCGTCAAGCGCCTGATGAAAGGCCATCAAACCGCGGCAATCGAGGCAAAGATGACGGAAGAGATGAAGTACTTCAGCGAGATGTTGTCCGCGCCGGAAGCGCAGGAGGCGTTTAATGCTTTCTTTCAGAAGCGCAGGCCGGATTTCGGGAAATTTTTTTGAGTTCCGGGGTTTTCGCGCCTGTTCGTAAAGTGCCGCGTAAGATGAGATGTTCGACATGATAGTTGCCGCCGCTGGATGATGCACTGGAAACGATTGGTCCGAGACTATGAGAAGCGGGCCGTCGACAAAACATCGAGCACTGTCACTTTGAAGATTCGTCACGGCCACTCCCGATCATCAACCATGCGCTAAAGGAGCTCGCAAGCGCCAATAGCGCAGCAAGCAGCATGACCCATCTGAAACCGTATACGAACGAATTGCCGATTGCCGCTTTTATCGCGGTCTTCTCAGATTCGGTCGCCTCGGCAGGAAGTTCTATCGCTGCCAGCTTGCTCCGTTGCGAGACAACCTGTCTGAGGACGGATGGCGACACGGTTAATTCATTGGTGCGCCGCGCGAGTTCTCGATTGAACGCCTGGCTCATGACGATGCCGAGAACTGCAATCGCAAGTAATGCCGCCATACGCGAAATCGCGTTGTTGATTCCCGACGCCACTCCTGCCAGGCTGGTTCCAAGCGCATTCATGACGGTTGTCGTAAGCGGGGCAACGCTGACCGCCATGCCGAATCCAAGTACCAGTACAGCCGGGAAAAAGCTTGTCCAGTAACTTTTCCCGATTCCGGGGACGGCAAGTAAAACAAAACCGAGCGCGGCAATGGCCGGACCGGTCACCAGAGGGCGCTTTGCCCCATAGCGATCGACCAGTCCGCCGGCCCAGCGCGACAGCACGAACATCGTAAGAATGAAAGGCAATAGAGCCGCACCGGCTGCCGCGGCGGAATATCCCTGTACCTGAATGAGGTTCAACGGGAAAAAGAACATGCCGCCGCCAAGCGCTGCATACAGCAGCAATGTCAATAAATTGGCGCCGCTGAAATCGCGCGAGCGGAACAAATGCAACGGCAGCATCGGCGACGGATGCCGCATTTCCACGAAAATAAAGCCGGCCAGCGCAACAACGGCCAGCGCGAGTGCACCGGCCACTCCGGCGTCGCTCCATCCGGCGGACGACGATTCGATCAAGCCGGACACCAGGCATCCCAGTCCAACGCTGATCAGTGCGGCGCCCGGCCAATCCAGCCGCACGGAGCGATATGTGCCGCGGCTTTCCGGCACATATCTGAAGGTCAGAAAAAGCACGATCAGCGCGAACGGGACGTTGATCCAGAAAGCGTAGCGCCACGAAAGATGCTCGATCAGGAAACCGCCTATGACCGGGCCAAGCGCGGCTGTGATGGCGGTATAGCCGGACCAGGTTCCAATCGCCTTGCCGCGAATATTTTCAGGAAAAGACGCGCTGATGAATGCAAGGCTTCCAGGCACAAGCAATGCGCCGCCTACGCCTTGCACGGCGCGGGCATAGATTAATTGTTCGATGCTGCCGACCATGCCGCAGCAGGCCGAAGCAATGGCAAATAGTCCGACGCCGACGGCAAACACCCGCCGCCGTCCGAATCGATCGCCCGCGCTTCCGCCAACCAGCAGCAGCGCCGCCAGAAACAACGCATAGGACTCGATGACCCATTGCGCATTTGCCGCAGTGGCGTTGAATTCATGCTGCAAGGCGGGCAACGCCACGTTCACTACCGTCCCGTCGATAAAAACCATGCTTGACGCCAGTATCGCGGTCAACAGGATCCAGGGACGAGCGCTCGGGCTGCACGGAAAGTCGGCGCTTGTTCCCTGGATCACGCCTTCGTCGCACGGAGAAGCTGTCGATAAACTCATTCCGGATTCTCCTTGAAGGGCGGCATGCAGCGGCTGCGCTCGGACTTTACCTGCTCTTGCGGCAAGCTATTTCGACTTGCCGGCTTTGTTATGTTCCAAAAAGAAGATCACCGCTTTTACGACCGCGTACATGACAGCCCGATCTTTCGTCGGATGATCCGAAAAGTGAGTGACGATAGACCCGGCGGTCACGAAGCCGCCATGTTCCGGGTCTTTGCCGTAGTTGATCGTGACATCGTATTTAGTCATTAAAGGCCCGCAGGCATTCCAGTTACGCGTCCACTTCGGCAGCGCTTGCGTGTTTTCCCATAACGTTCCGGCGCTTTCGTAACATTCTTCAATGTTATGGTGTCCAAGCAACTGCGCCAGATGCCGTTCCTTTGCAACGCAGCTTCGGAAATATTCTTCATCACTCATGCGCATGGCTTGAACCTTCCGATGTTTAATGAGATGCCAAAGACTATCCGGCAAGCAAGGAGATGGCATTGCACTCATTCACTGATGTCGGGAAATGCCGTCGTCTCAACGGATGCGAAAGCAACAAATTGCTTGCGGTCTCTGTGGCCTGCAGCAGGCGCGTTCTTTCCGCGATGGATACCCATGATATAGAAAGGCTTGCACCGCGCTTCTATCCACATCAATCATTGTCCGGGTATTCGTCATTCATTTTCCGTGTTTGAAGCCCGGGTGAAAATCGGATGGGCGGTCAATCCCGGCCTGTGAGACCGATGCCTTGGTTATGTCACTGCCTGCTTGACAATCCACTGAGCTGTTTTATAATATACTCCATATGGATGGTATATGGATTCCAATAGGATGGTAAATGAGCATGCATGAGATTCGCGCCAAAATCGGCGAAACCGAAAAAATCACCATTAACCTGGGCTTGGTTGACCTTGGGCAGATAGACCTGCTGGTGCAGGAAGGGTTCTATTCAAACCGTACCGATCTGATCCGTACGGCAATCCGTAATCAATTGACGACACATGCGGAAGTGGTCAGGCAGACAGTCGCTCGCAGAAGTCTGGTGCTCGGCTTGCAGCATTACTCGCGCGCCGATCTCGAAGCAGTGAAGGCAGCGGGACAGACATTGCAAATTCAGGTTCTCGGCCTGGCCAGTATCGATGCGGATGTCACGCCCGAACTGGCGTTGGATACGATCGACTCGGTTGCCGTATTAGGCGCGTTGCATGCCAGCTCCGCCGTCAAAAACGCACTGGCCGGGCGAATTCGATAAATCGTCTGAAACACGAAAGAATCAAATGAAAATGAATGAAAAAATGTTCGCGGTCATGCGCGACGCAATGCATTTGTTAAAAACAAAAGGGCCGGGCGCCGCTACCGAAGTTATACAGCGCACGCTCAAGGACGCGTTGCCGGCAGAGCCGGCGGATGCAGGCAAGGCGCAGTCCGCAGCGGCGCCTGCGGCAGGTTCGATGAGAGACATCAATCCTGCACCGGCACGACGGGTAGGCGGTGTGGATACGTTCGCCGGATTGGCGCCGGAACTGCGGCCGGAATCAGGCAGGCCGTCGTCTGAAAGAACAAAATCCGACATGCCGGCATCTGCGCCGGGATTCGATCGCGCTGCGCGGACTCCCAATGCCGGCGGCGCACAGTTCCTGGCCGGTTCCTATACCAATCATGCCGGCACGCGCAATTACAAATTGTATATTCCTGCCGGATATCATGGCCAGCCGTTGCCCTTGGTGGTGATGCTGCACGGCTGTACGCAAAATCCGGATGACTTCGCCGCCGGCACGCGGATGAATGCCATCGCCGAGGAAAAACCGTGCCTAGTGGTCTATCCCGCGCAGTCACAGTCCGCCAACGGGTCGAAGTGCTGGAACTGGTTCAACGCAATCGACCAGCAGCGCGATCAGGGAGAGCCGTCGATCATCGCAGGCATCACGCGCGAAATTATCGACACTTACCATGTGGATCCGCAGCAGGTTTATATCGCCGGCTTGTCGGCAGGCGGCGCAATGGCTGTCATCATGGGAACCACTTATCCCGACCTTTATGCAGCCGTCGGTATTCATTCGGGATTGCCGTACGCCGCTGCCGATGATCTGCCTTCCGCGCTGGCTGCGATGAAAGGCGGCATGGGCATGATGGGACGTCAACGAAACGCACGCGCTTCTGCGCCGGGGTCTCGTTCGCAGGCAGTCCCGATTATCCTGTTTCATGGCGACAAGGACAGGACGGTTCATCCGAGCAACGGCGATCAGATAATGGCGCAATCGATGCCCGCTGCCGCCGGCGGCGCGTCCGGAACAAGACCAGAGGCCACAGTACAGCATGGCCGGACGCCGGACGGACATGCGTACACCCGCACCAGCCATCACGATGAAAGCGGCAATGCGATTGCGGAGCAGTGGCTGGTGCATGGCGCCGGCCACGCATGGTTCGGCGGCAGCAGCCTCGGATCATATACCGACGCAAAGGGCCCGGATGCGTCACAGGAGATGATGCGTTTTTTCTCTACCCGTGCGCAGCGTGCGCAATAGATATTGCCGTTCCGGATTGCACGTGAGTGCAAGGACAGTTGCGGCATTTGCTGAATTATCGTTGCGCCGCTGCCATGCCCGAGGCGAGGGGCAATGGTCCCTGTCAGCCTAAAAATTTCCGGCGTTGCAAGCGACCATTTCATTTCGATGAATTTGCCTTTTGCGCGGTGTGCCGGATCGTATCAAGCGTAGTATTCGGCGTGATCAGATTGCCGTCGTAGCGTAATTCGATCAACGCCGGCAGTCCTGTCACCTGTATATGCGACTGCGCCCGCTGCAATGCATCCGGAAAAGCGGCGGTCGTCTCCACGATTTCTCCATAGGCGCCATAAGCTCTTGCCAGCGCTGCAAAATCGGGATTGCGAAGTTGCGTGCCGAATACCCGCGCCGGGAAATTGCGCTCCTGGTGCATCCTGATCGTGCCATACATGCTGTTGTTGAAAACGATGAACAACACGCCGGCCTTGTATTGGACAGCGGTCGCCAGTTCCTGTCCGTTCATCAGGAAATCGCCATCGCCGGCGAAGGTCAATACAGCGCGCTGCCTGCCCTGATGCTGCTCGACGATTCTGGCGGCGACGCCGGCCGGCACACCATAGCCCATTGCGCCGGAAGTCGGCGCAAGCTGTGTCCTGAGACCGGATGATTTGTCGCCGTACAGCCAGAAGCGATGCGCCCAGGTGGCAAAATTGCCGGCGCCGTTGGTCAGGATCGTGTCGGCCGGCAGCGCCGCCTGCAGCGTTTGAACGACTTGCCACAGATTCAGTTTCGCGGCGCCATCCTTGAAAACGGGCGGCTCCGCCTGCCACGCATCAAACTCGGCGCGTGCATGCGCGACGCTTGCCTGCCATGCCGTGCTGTCGACTGCAGGCATGTCCGCCAGCGCAGCTGCGATTTGCGGCATGCCGCTGTTGATCATCATGTCGGCCTGATAGACCCGGCCCAGTTCTTCAGCGCCGCTGTGGATGTGAATCAGCCGTTGCCTCGGCTGCGGCGCATTCAGCAGCGTGTAGCCTCCGGTCGTCATCTCGCCGAGGCGGGGGCCGATTGCAATGATCAGGTCGGCATCCCCGATGCGCGCGGCCAGCCTGGGATTGATGCCGATCCCGACATCGCCGATGTAGTGCGGATGCCTGTTGTCGAACAAATCCTGGAAGCGAAATGCGCATGCGACCGGCAGTCGGTTCGCCTCGGCAAAGCGGCGGATCGCTTCGCATGCGGCATCATCCCATCCGCTGCCGCCGAGCAGCACCAGCGGCCGCTTGGCCGCGGCAAGCATCGTTCGCAGCCGCGCAATTTGCGCCGCGCCGGGCGATGCCTGGACCGGCCGGTAAGCCTGGGCGTCCGCTATGGTCGCACTCTCGCTCAGCATGTCTTCCGGCAGCGCCAGCACCACCGGACCGCAGCGGCCGCTGGTCGCTATCTGAAACGCGCGGGCGACATATTCCGGGATGCGGTCGGCGCGATCGATTTGCGCGACCCATTTGGTCATCGGACCGAACATGCGGCGATAGTCGATTTCCTGAAATGCTTCGCGTTCGACGAATTCGTTGCCGACCTGGCCGATGAACAAGATCATCGGCGTCGAATCCTGAAATGCGGTATGCACGCCGATCGACGCGTTGGTTGCGCCGGGACCCCGTGTGACGAAACAAATGCCGGGGCGTCCGCTCAGTTTGCCGTAGGCATCCGCCATGAAAGCGGCGCCGCCTTCCTGCCGGTTGACGATGAAGCGGATCGGCGCATCGTGCAGTGCATCCAGGACCGCCAGGTAACTTTCGCCGGGCACGCCGAACACGATGTCGGCGCCGTGCGTTTGCAGGGCATCGACCAATATTTGGCCACCGGTTCGTGCGGTAAGCATATTGCCGCCGTTTTTGGATAAAACGATAACGTACCAGAAAACCCGGCGCGGTTGATCTGCGCGACGCATCGAGTGCGCCGCCGCGGGCACGCACGGAGATCAGGCTGTACAATGACGGTTGAAGCAAGCCAGACAGCCGCTGGCCGTCGCTGCAACTTCGGTTGGCAACAGCGATGGCGGGAGGAAGGTCCGGACTCCATAGAGCAGGGTGACGGCTAACGGCCGTCCGTCGCGAGACGCGGAATAGGGCCACAGAGACGAGTCTTTGGGATGTGCGAATGGCGAAAGCCGTCCGCTTGCGTCCCGAAGGGTGAAACGCGGTAACCTCCACCCGGAGCAATTCCAAATAGGCACGCGTTGATGTTGCTCGCGGAGCGTGCGGGTAGGAAGCTTGAGCCGTGAAGTAATTCACGGCCTAGAGGAATGGCTGTCATAGCGCGCAGGTTTATCCTGTTTCGCCGTAACAGAATCCGGCCTATCGGCTTGCTTCATTTCTTTTTCAAGCTGTGGCGGAACGATCGATCCGCCACAGCTTTTCATGCCGTTTGCGCATAATCCAATTTCCATTTTAAAATATCCGGAACCGCAGGCTTGACAGTCATCAAAACGCATCAATCAGGATTGCTGTAAATTTCGTTTCAGAGCCTGCCGGCCGTGGGATGGGACAAAGTGCAAAGCGGTGCGAAGCAATGAAATTTCGCATTAGGCATGCCGCCATGGAAAATGGCGGTTGGTAATTGCTTCCTTCCTTTCCTTGATTTCGTCCCACGACCCACAGGTTCTTTTTCGCAATACCAATCATGCAATCGATCGCCTGCGTTCCCGGAAGCCGGTAGCTGCAATGAGCATGCTTTCCGGATTACAGCGGCTTTAGGCTGATGGGAGATAAGTGCCTATGGCGTTTTTCAGTCAGCAGGCTTTTCAATTGCAGCGGTCGACGGAATTAAATTAAAATGCGCGCGCAGGCAGCGGCCTGGAATCCAGATTCCAATCGTTTTCAACCAATAAAGGATGCCGTCTTGAATATTCACCTGAGCCTTGCCCCGCTGGTAGCATTGGTCGCTGGCGTTCTGATTCTTGTCATGCCGCGGCTGCTGAATTTTATTGTCGCCATTTATCTGATCGTCATCGGCTTGATCGGACTGTTCGGCACGGGGCATTTTCTGAAATGATGC
>JAQGLW010000031.1 GCA_028292665.1 Herminiimonas sp. | reverse complement strand
GTCTATACGAAGCAAACGATGACAACAGCATGCGGTATTCCTTGAGTAATGAATGTGCGAATTGATCCGGCCCCGTCAAGCCAACCCGATCTCTGTGACGCCGGCGCTTCGTTCAGCGGCTGCGTTTGCACGATCAGCGCGGCGGCGCACAGCAGCAATGCCGATTCAATGGCGACCGCCGCCAGCAATGAACGAACGAAGCTCAGCGACGGCAGCAGTATGACCGAAACCGGCAGGGACGTCGCCGCCATCCGTGTAGTGTTCTTCCTGGAAGCGGTTTGTATAATGTTTTTGAAACTGCGCGGAGTCTAAAAGATGAATATGACCTGTCGATGACAAAAACATGCAGTTGGCCGCGCGTCACGCTTTCGCTTGCCGGTCATGCCGTCATCACATTGCGGGATTAGCATTGCGCCATTTTTTGCGGGGACTATTGTCATGGCCGAACCGCTTGCCCATTCAATGCCCCGGCGATCGGCGGCCCGGACGAGATCCAGACCAACCAGTCGCAGCTCAGCTTTTCATTTGATTTTGCCGGCCGCCATTTCGCAGTCGGCAACGGGGGACATGCGCCGGTCAACTGGCTGGGGGAAGATTTGGAAAGCGCCAGGGCGCGCGGCGCAAAACGCCTGTTCGTATTCGACCACAAACAGGCATTCACGTATTTCTTCAAGCCGGGGATCTAGCCGGAAGTCCTGGACAAGAGTGGCGACGGCTGCACCGGGTCGAGCCTCGCCGCTAGATGAGACTGTTAATCCGCCGTGGACGCGCTATCTTTGATAACCACGATCGCCGGAACGATCGCGATCGCCCCGGTCGCTTCTATCCTGTTCGCCCCGCTGATCTTGATCGCCTCTATCCCGGTCACTTCTGCCTCGATCACGATCGGCGTTATAACCGCCGTCTCTGCCGTAACCTCCGCCCCTGCCATAACCTCCGTCACCGCGGAAAGGCGCGTCATACACGGCGCAACCAAACAAGGCGCTGCAGGCCGCAACAAGTAACAAGGTAATTTTCTTCACGGTCTCTCCTTGAAGGTAAGGTTAGAACTCGGAGTTGCTCAAATGACTGACAACATATCAAGAAAAACGTTCGTTCATTTTCGTAACGGAACGGAGCTGATCTTTTCGTGCTTTATCTCAATATGTTGAATCATTCGCAGCGGTCTTGAACTTCAAGAGTCCAAGCCGCCATTCTCGAATCGACCATGACGATGATGCTGATTTCAGATAAACGACGATCCGTCATCCGCGCCGGTGTCGTCAAACAAATTGTCATCGGAAGTGTTGTCGGCAACGCTGCTTTCATCCGTCGCTGTATCACCTTCGAAGTAATTGTTGACCGTCGTATTCTCGACCGGTGCGGCTAACGGCGCCATTCCCGGCTGATTGAAGAAACCCGAGCCGCTGTGGTGGCCCATCAGATTTTCGATCCCTTGAAACAGGAATGCGCCCCCGGCCACACCGGCAGCCGTAGCGGCAATGTTGCCCAGCATGCCTCCGGCGCGCCCGCTCAGGAAGCCGGGCGCTGTCGACGGCGCCGGGCTCTGCATCACGGGAGCTTGCATCGACGGCATCGGGCTATTAGGCGCCATGGCGGATGCAGCCGGCCGGGACGCGTACGCGGGACTATTTCCCCAGGCATTCGCCGAGTCGAGAAACCCGCTGGAACCGGAAGACTGCGCTGCCTGCAACTGATTCTGCAGCGCGGCTATCTGTGCCTTTGCAGCGTTGAGTGCGTGTTCCATCAATAAGGCGCGCTGAACGAGCAGATAGGCGGCGTCCGGTTGTTGCGCTACGGCGCTCCCGATAAGGGCGTCGGCCTGCGGATCTTTTGCGATACCTTTGACTTGCGTGAGTTGATTCAGAAAATCTTGTAAGGTTTGGTTCTCTTGTGGATTCATGATTGCTGTTCCGATGGGTTGTGAATTTATCTGTCTGATAATGCCTGATACTCAGGGAGTTTGACTTTCCTGCCTGCGGTTAGTCCGGGTTGGAGCCCTCTGGTTTGTTTTCCAGCACTTTCCCGGTTTGCGCATCCACTCCGACCTCCTGCGTAATCCGGCCGCTGAGGATGTCGAAAGAATACCGCAAGCCGGTTCCACCTTTTTCCCGCTCAAGTTCTTCGTCTACGATTTTTCCGGGATGGGCTTTTATTGCAATAGCGCGAGCCTCTGATATTCCTACTTTGGCGTCTTTTGCCAATTCCGCACCGGTATACGCGTATGCAGAAACAGTCGTGACGAAGCCTAGTGCTGCGATTGCGATAAATGAATTTCTCATTTCGAATTCCTTTCTGGTTGCCCTGCTCAATGGCAAGATGCTCGGTCATGAAATCCATCATAGAAGCCGATACTTAAACGAGACTTAATTTATTCAATGCGGTCAGGGAAGATTCATTTCTTTCCAAAACAAAACCAATGCTGATACAAGGCAAACGAAACCGAGTCGCTTTTGATCTCCGTCAGGATTGATAAAGTCACTGCCTTGGCTTGACATTTCCCTGGATAGGCCGGCGCTCTATCATTCATTACACACCGACCTGCGCCTCGCAAAAATTTTTCTGCAGCAGTTCGTTGATTACGCAAAGGAGACAGCGATGAACACTCAGGAAAACAAGCAATTGGTCATGCAGGCATATCAGTTGTACAAGAACAAGGATATCCAGGGATTACTTGCCTTGAATGCGGATGACATTGAATGGATAGGAACCGAATCCGAATACATACCATTTTCCGGCACATACCGGGGCAAGGATCAGGTGGCGGAATTTTTCGCCAAGATGGATCAGGCGCAGGAAGCGATTCAATTCGAGCCCCAAACCTTCATCGCCGAAGATGACAAGGTGGTCGTGACCGGCCAATCCATATGGTTGGTAAAATCAACCGGTCAGAGATATGAAAACCCCTGGGTTCATGTCTTTACCATCCGGGATGGAAAAGTGGCCCGGTTCCAGCAATACAACCATACGGCTGCTGCAGATGCGGCTTTCAGGCCGTCACAAACTTCCTCGCAGCAAAAAGATGCGCCCGTACATCACTAAAAAGAATTAACGCCCCGTGCAATCCGACGGGGCAAAAGTTCATCAGGCTGAAAGAGCGTAAATGCTTCCAGGCTCTTCATCAGAGTGAAGAAGGATTATCTCTCTGCCTGCTACTTTTCCAGGCGTATGCTGCTCACCGTATCGAGGACGGCTTCAGGCTCCTCCGCTTCATCCTCGGTTTCATTGCTGAGATGCTTTTGCATCCGTTCGGGATCGAGGTCGCCGGTCCATTTGGCCACCACGATGGTCGCCACACCGTTGCCGATCAAATTGGTCAATGCCCGCGCTTCCGACATGAAGCGGTCTATGCCGAGAATCAGCGCCAGTCCCTCGACCGGTACGTGGCCGACCGCGGACAACGATGCCGCCAATACGATGAAGCCGCTGCCCGTAATGCCGGCCGCTCCCTTCGATGTCAACAGAAGCACGGCCAGCAGGGTAATCTGCTGGCCGAAGGTCATTTGAGTGTTGGTGGCCTGCGCGATGAACACCGCCGCCATGGTCAGGTAAATCGACGTCCCGTCCAGATTGAAGGAATAGCCGGTTGGAATCACGAGGCCGACCACCGATTTTTTGACCCCGAGGTTTTCCAGCTTGGCCATCATGCGCGGCAACACCGATTCGGACGAAGAGGTGCCCAGCACGATCAGCAGCTCTTCCTTGATGTACTTGATGAATTTCCAGATACTGAAGCCATGCAGGCGCGCGATGGTGCCCAGCACGCCAAAGATGAAAACCAGGCAGGTCAGATAAAACGTGCCCATGAGCTTGCCGAGCGACAGCAAGGAACCGACCCCGTACTTGCCGATGGTGAATGCCATTGCGCCGAACGCGCCGATCGGCGCAAGTTTCATGATGATGCCGACGATTCCGAACAGGACGTGCGACGTCTTTTCAACAAGGTCGAATACCATGCTTCCGCGGCCGCCGAATCTGTGAAGAGCGAAGCCGAACAGCACCGAAAACAATAGTATCTGCAGGATCTCGCCCTTGGCGAATGCGTCGACGACGGTGTTAGGAATGATATTAAGCACGAATTCGGTTGTCGACTGCATCTTGCCCGGACCGGTATAGGCGCTGACCCCTTTGGTATCGAGTGCCTTGGGGTCGACATTCATGCCGCTGCCGGGTTGCAGCAGGTTGACAATGACGAGACCGACGATCAGCGCGATGGTGCTGACGATCTCGAAGTAGAGCAAAGCCAGTCCGCCTGTTTTGCCGACCTTTTTCATGTTTTCCATGCCGGCAATGCCGATCACTACCGTGCAGAAAATGATCGGCGCGATGATCATCTTGATCAGCTTGATGAAGCCATCGCCCAACGGCTTCATCGCCGCGCCTGTTTCGGGGTAAAAATGTCCGAGCAGCGCGCCGATGACAATCGCCGTCAGCACCTGAATATACAGGGACTTGTAAATAGGCTTCTTTTCCATTTTGCCGCTCCGGTCTGACGGACTTTAGAACTTGCAACCATGTGGCAGGACCCGAGGCAATCGGCCGATGCGATATCGCATTGGCTGGATCCGGTTTTCACCGCCGCCGATGCTCTCATGATGAAGTTCGTCAAATGAAGCGGCGAAGATAAAGATGGCATCATCCATTCGAACACGAGATGGCGGTCCGTAATAAAAGATCGCTCCAAAAGGAATGTAAGGATAATGAGAAAATTCTTGTGGACTAACGCACTTTACGTACAGACTCTGTAGAACTCATTTCATCAATATCCATCTGTGCGAACGTGGTCTGGACGGATGCAGCGCTAGGCGCGGCGCGAAGCAAAGGGTGGTCCCCTTTGCAAGCGGCGCAACAACGCGCTGCGCCGTCCAGACCCGTTCCCGAAGGGTTCGAGCCGGCGCTTTTTCGGCTCGAACGCACAGATGGATATTGATGAAATGAGTTCTAGTGATGCACAGGCGCATCTTTTTGCTGCGAGGAAGTTTGTGACGGCCTGAAAGCCGCATCTGCGGCAGCCGTATGGTTGTATTGCTGGAATCGGGCCACTTTTCCATCCCGGATGGTAAAGACATGAACCCAGGGGTTTTCATATCTCTGACCGGTTGATTTTACCAACCATATGGATTGGCCGGTCACGACCACCTTGTCATCTTCG
>JAQGLW010000014.1 GCA_028292665.1 Herminiimonas sp. | reverse complement strand
GGCGCCGATCAAGTCGATGCGCAAGTAGAGCCGACCATGGGAGCGGAAGACTTTGCATTCATGCTGCAGCATAAACCCGGATGCTATGTTTTCATCGGCAACGGCGACGGCGAGCATCGTGATATGGGGCACGGACTGGGCCCGTGCAATTTACACAATCCGAGTTATGACTTCAATGATGAATTGCTGCCGATCGGCGCAAGCTATTGGGTACGATTGGCGGAGGCGTATCTGCGCAAGGCATGACAAATTGAAGAGCGCCGGCTTTCAAGCGGCAGGCATGCCTTTCAATTGCCGGACATGAAGCATCGTCGCTTGCGGCGGATATGCCGCATATTCAAATGAAAATAATCCGATGACCGAATTGCAAACACATCCGGAGCTCGCACAGTACGCTCCGTTGTTTGCCCGCATTGCGCTTGCCAATATCCGGCGGGAATATCCGAACAAGCTTGACCATGTCATGCATGCAGCGAACGATGTACGTTCGCCGCAGGAGCTGCATCCGGTTTTCTACGGCAGTTACGACTGGCATTCGGCAGTGCATATGCACTGGCTGCTGGTACGGTTGCTGCGGCTCTTCCCGGCGATGCCGGAAGCCGTGCAAATACGGCAAACGCTCGACGCGCATTTCACCGGCGGCAATATTGCCGCCGAAGTCGCCTATCTGAGACAACCATCGAGCGGTTCGTTCGAACGCACCTATGGCTGGGCGTGGCTGTTAAAGCTGCAAACGGAATTGATCGAATCGGCAAAGACCGGCACCGATGCAGCAGCATGGCGCAATGCGCTGCAGCCGCTGGCCGATGTCTTTGCCGAGCGCTATCTTCAATTCCTGCCGCTCTCGCAATTCCCGATCCGTTCGGGCACCCATGCCAACAGCGCATTTGGCCTGCTGTTTGCACTGGATTACGCTGAATGCATCCGGCACATTGCATTGCAGAAGCTGATTGCAGCAAAAGCCGACGCATGGTTCGGCCGCGACCGGCGCTATCCTGCCGCGTATGAGCCGGGCGGCGACGATTTTCTGTCCGGCGGACTGATCGAAGCGGCGCTGATGCTGCGCGTGATCGGCGGCGGTTACGCAGACTGGTGGCATGCATTCTGTCCAGCGCCGCAAGGCTTGCAGACATGGCTGTCGCCGGTGCAGGCAACCGATCGCAGCGACGCCAGGCTGGTGCATCTGGAAGGATTGAATCTGTCGCGCGCATGGTGCTGGAAGATGCTTGCCGACGAATTACCCGCAGCATTGCGCGCGCCGGTCAGCGCCGCAATCCATGCCCATCTTGCTGCCTCGCTGCCGCATGCCGCGACGGGAAAATATGTCGGCACGCACTGGCTTGCCAGCTTTGCGCTGCTGGCTCTGACCGGACATTAACAGCAACATGGGGATTGATCAGCGGCGACTGGCCGATCAAATTCTTTTTTGTCGCATGCGTGTTCATTGCCGGAATTTACGGCGGCGTAACCGTCAAGCGTTCGATCCTGGTTGTGCAGGCATCGCCGGCGTTGATTGCACTTTTTCTGCTGTTCGCCGCACGCTAGCAGTCCGTCACGGCAACAGGTTCGCCCATAGCCGGTTCACTTGCCGTTTGAAATCACGCGCCTGTCGCTGAACGAACGAATATCGCCATACCATGCATCCACCGTTTCACCGGTATTGTCGGTATCGGTCATTACCCCTACACCGATCAACCTGCCGGGCTTTTCTCCGAAAGCCTTTTCGTAGTCCTCGGCGATATTGCGGGTGAATTCATGCCATTGACCGATGCCGTCCGGACCGCTGGCCGCGACCATCATCCTGATGCGTCCGCTGCGGGTACTCGCAATGACGGTGCCGACCGGTGCCTTGTTTTCCCATACGTACATCAGCGTTGCATAGGGAAAGTCGTGGCCCGTTATGACTCGCGCGGTCTCAAACAGGATTTGATCGGCGAATGGCAGCGCATCCTTATCGCCGTCGAATCCCAGAATAATGCGCGCCGGCGAGTCTTCCGCATCGCGTTGATAGTTGTCTGCGGTTGCAATCAAACTGCCGATCCTCCATTGCCAGTTGAGCCAGGGCTGTTCTATCGGGTCAATACTGACACGCTGCATCAATCCGGAAGAAGCGCCTACTGCACGCGCATGCAGGATTGTTCTGCCATGCTCGGTTACCAGCCGGTACCGGGTTTGCTTCTTGTTGCGATGGATGATCAGAGGTGCCCATCGGCTTGGCAAACCGCCTGGCGTGCCGGCGGAAAAAGAAGCGATTGCTTCATCGGCATGCGCCTGAGGAGCCGCGGCATCGGGAGATTTTCCGCTTGGGGAGTGCGCGCATCCGGCGGCTGCAAGCAGTAAAACGGCAACAATTAAAAGTCGATTCATGTCTCTAAAAATCATGCGGCGCCTGCAGTATCGGAGGCCGGCGATTGCGAAATCGCTATATTACATCCGCCGCTGCTTTTGATGACACTCTGGTCAGCCTGGAACGTTCGATGATATAGCGCGGCGTGTGTTGTGCAGCTTCTATTTTATGAGACTCCGCATTGTCCTGAACGAATTGCCAGCGAATCTGATGATATTTCGCCATCACCTCCCGGTGCGCGATGCTGACAATCGCGGCATCGGGCAATTCCTCCAGTATCAACTGGTACAGCGCGTCTTCGGTGTCGGCGTCGAGCGCGCTGCTGGCTTCATCCAGGAAAAGAATTTCCGGTTGCGTCAGCAATACCCGGACGAAGGCCAGCCGCTGCTGTTCGCCCGGCGACAAGCGCTGGCTCCAGTTATCCGATTCATCGAGTTTATCCGCCAGATGCGGCAATTTGCACAATTCGAAATAATGCTTGATCGCCAGATCCTTGTAAGCATTTTCGGCAGCGGGATAAGTGACTGCGGCGCGCAACGACCCAATAGGCAAATAACTCTTTTGCGGCAGGAATAACAGTTTTGCCTCTTTGGGAATTTCAATACCGCCGGAGCCATACGGCCAGATACCGGCGATTGCACGAAACAGCGTCGATTTGCCGCAACCGGAAGGACCCGTTACCAGGATCCGTTGCCCGACATGGATTTCAGTTGACAGCGGCTGCGTCAACGGCAAACCGGAAGGCAGGTGCAGCGTCAATTGGTCAAGCAGAATCGCACCGACGTTATTGCGAACAACGGTAATACCGGAGCTTTGCGTGCGCGCTGCATCGACCGCCGCATGGAATCCGGAGAGCCGGTTGACGCTCGCTTTCCATTCTGCCAGCGAACTGAATGCATCGATGAACCATGACAGCGCATCCTGCACCTGACCGAATGCGGAGCTGATTTGCATCAGGCCGCCAAGCTTGATGGTTCCGGCAAAATAGCGCGGCGCACCGACCAGGAACGGGAAAATGATGGCGAATTGCGCATAAAAGGTGGATGCAACATTGAGCCGTTTGGTAGTGCGCATGATCGCCCACCAGTTTTCGCGAATCCGCCCAAAGCGCTCGCTTAATTGCGACTGCTCTTCATGCTCGCCGCGATACAGCGCGACGGCTTCCGCATTCTCGCGGATGCGGATCAGCCCGAAACGAAAATCCGCCTCATAACGCTGTTGATTGAAATTCTGCTGCACCAGCGGTTTGCCGACCCATGCCACCAACACCGACCCGATACCTGCATATGCGATCGCGAACCACACCATATAGCCGGGAATCGTCCATTGCTGCGAGCCCAGCGCGAACGACAGCGGCCCGCTGACGGACCACAGGATGCCGATGAACGATACCAGCGTCACAACGCTCGACAGCAATCCAAGCGACAGTGTCAACGATCCATTGGTCAGGAATTTCAAGTCTTCGGCAATCCTCTGGTCCGGATTGTCCGCAGTGCGCGTTTGCTCGATGCGGTAATAGGCTTGATTGGCAAGCCAATCGTCCATGTACCGGCGCGTCATCCACGCGCGCCAGCGGATTTCAAGCGCCTGCGTCAGATATATCTTGTAAATCGCAACGGCGATGTAGATGAACGCAAGATAGGAAAACCGCCACAACTGCGCCTTGAACACCGCGAAATCCTTGTTGTCCAGAGCATTATAAAAATCGCGGTTCCATTGATTGAACAGCACATTGAGATACACCATGCCAAGTGCAAGAACGACAACCGTCAGCAATAATCCGCGCGCCTTCCACTTATCTTCCGAACTCCAATACGGTTTAACAAGGCGCCATACGGAACGCCAGTCGGTACGGTTATACGGCTTGCTTGTCATGAAACGTCGCTGTCCTGTGTGAGTCAAAATTTATAGAGTAGGATATCGTGCGGCGACTGTTGGTTCAATCTACTTTTGCACCTGCATCCTTGACAACTTTCGCCCATTTCAGGCTCTCCGACTTGATATGCGCCGCGAACTGCTCAGGCGTATTGCCTACCGGGTCAGCGCCTTGTGAAACCATCTTTTCTTTAACTGCCGGACTGGATAGCGCCTTGGCGATCTCCTGCTGGAGTTTGTTGACGATGTCTTTCGGCGTACCGGCCGGTGCCAGAATCCCAAACCACGAACTTGCCTCGAAGTGGGCAAGCTCCCCGCCTGTTTGCGCAATTGGTGCAATTCCCGGCAGTGCAGGTGACGGTTTGTCGCTGGTCAAGCCAAGCGCGCGCAGTTTACCCGCCTTGATGAACGGCAGCGAGGACGGCAAATTGTCGAACATCAGATCGGCCTGGCCTGCGATCAAATCCGTGATGGCCGGGGAAGATCCGCGATACGGTATGTGCAACATGTAGGTCCTGGTCAGCGATTTGAACAATTCGCCGGCCAGATGAATTGACGTACCGTTGCCGCTGGACGCCATATTGAGCTTGCCCGGATTCGCCCTGGCATAGGCGATAAAGCTCTTGATGTCGGTAATCCTGTTTTTGTCCGCGAAAGCGGTATTCAATACCAGCACGTTCGGCACTGCGGCGACCAGCGTCACCGGCGCAAAATCCTTGATGGGGTCGAACGGCAATTGCCCATACAGCGCCTGGTTGATGCCATGCGTACCGACTGTGCCCATCAGCAGTGTATAGCCATCCGGTGCGGATCTGGCAACGATGTCCGAACCGACGTTGCCGCCTGCACCCGGACGGTTGTCGATGACGACAGACTGGTTCCACGCCTTGCTCAACTCCGCGCCTACTGCACGTGCCAGCAAATCGGTCGTGCCCCCGGGCGCAAATGGAACAACGATCCTGATTGGCTTGACCGGGTAATTTTGAGCCTGGCTTGCTCCACTTGCCAGCATGACGACTACAGCAGCCGCAACGGATAACCAGCATTTGAATTTCATGTCGTCTCTTCCTTTTTTATGATTATTGATCGACGGCCTCGCCAGCAGCGGCAAATTGTTTTTCCATTTGCGTTGATAAGAGGCCGGTGCGCCAACTCATCGCGGCAGCTTGTCCACGCCATTGCCGACCCGCTTGCCTGGATTCAACCGCTCCAGCGCCAGCAAGGCTGCCGATTGATCCGCATTCGGCAGATCCTGCAGAATACTGCAAAAACATTTGTTGACCAGTTCGGTCAGCGGCAGATGCACGTCGGCGGCAGCGGCGGCAATCAATATGTTTTCCATATCCTTGACTTGGCTCTTCACTTGTCCGCCGGGCATGAAGTTACGCTCCAGCATACGCTGACCATGCACATCGAGGATACGACTTTCCGCAAAGCCGCCGCGAATGGCAGCTCGTACCGCGGCCGGATCGGCGCCGCCGGCTTGCGCCAGCAACAATGCTTCGGCAACGATCGCCAGCGTACCGCCGACGATCAACTGATTGCACAGCTTCGCTATCTGACCGCAGCCGACCGGGCCGACCAGGGTCGGGCGTCCCAGGATTTTCAGGATGGGTTCGGCCCGTGCAAAATCTGCGGCACTGCCGCCGGCCATGATGGCCAGTGTGCCCGCTTCGGCACCGACCACGCCGCCCGACACCGGTGCATCGATGAAGGCAACGCCGTGTGCCGCAAGCTTTGCATGCAAGTCCTGCGCCTCGGATTGCCGGGTCGAACTCATATCGATCACCAGCGCTCCCGGCCGCAAGCCCGGCAATGCCAGATCAATTACTTGCGCCACTATCGGTCCGGCTTCCAGCATGGCGACAATGATGTCCGCCGGCGCCGGTCCGCCCTGCACTGCATCGGCGGGCGTGCCGGCGATCCGTGCGCCGAAGGCGGCGAGCGCTTCGGCCTTGCTGTGTGTACGGTTCCATGCGGCCAGTGAATAGCCCGCTTGCAGCAGGCGCATGGCCATTGGTTTGCCCATCAAACCTATGCCAAGGAAAGCGAGCGTCGGGCGCGGTGCGATAAGACTCAAATCAAGGTCCTTTGCTAAAACATTTTCATTGCATAATGGCGCATCCTCGTCATAAAAAGCAACTCCCATGTCGACTAATGAACTGCACATCGTATTCGATGTCCCGATGCAAGTAGGCGAATGCCCATTGTGGCATCCGGAAGAAGCGGCACTGTACTGGATAGACATTCACGGCTGCTTGGTACACCGGCTTGATCCTGTTGCCGGGACGCATCGTTTCTGGCCAATGCCGTCCGAACCGGGCTGCATCGCCTGGTGCGCATCGGGCGGCCTGATTGTTGCCTTGCGATCGGGTCTGGCGCTGCTTGATACCGTGACAGGCGAATTGACGCCGCTCGCGGATCCGCCCTACGACCCCGCCCAGGCGCGTTTTAATGATGGCCGCTGCGATATCGCCGGACGATTGTGGGTCGGAACGATGTATGAGCCGCGCGACCGCCCGCTGGGCGCATTGTTTTGTGTCGAGCATGGCTCGATACGAGATAGCGGCAACCGCGTCACGGTGTCGAATGGAGTTGCATTCAGCCCTGACAATCGCACGCTGTATCACGCCGACACGACCGCACATCGGATTACGGCTTACGACTTTGATGCAGCGACCGGACATATCGGAAGCAGCCGCGTATTCAAGCAGTTTTCAATGGACAAGTCTTTGAACTACGGCGGTCGCCCTGACGGCGCAGCTGTCGATAGCGAAGGCGCGTACTGGTGCGCGATGTATGAAGGCGGGCGCATATTGCGTCTGTCGCCAAGCGGCGAAATTTTACGTGAAATCGAGTTGCCTTTGCGGTGCCCTACCATGATCGCATTCGGCGGACGGGATTTGCGTACGCTTTACATCACTTCTGCACGCCATAACCGTCCGCAAGCGGAACTGGCTCGATTTCCCCTCTCCGGCTGCGTGCTGGCTTTGGATGTCGATGTACCGGGATGTCCGGAAACTGCTTATCTCCAATAACCATCACTGATAAATCGCATGACCAGATTCATTCTCGCTCTCGATCAGGGTACGACCAGTTCACGCGCGATCCTGTTCGATCGCGCCGGCCGTATCCATGGCTCCGCGCAGCAGGAGTTTCGTCAGATTTTTTCGCAACCGGGCTGGGTCGAGCATGACGCCAATGAGATTTGGCAGTCGCAGCTCGCGGTTGCACAAAAGGTTTTGAAAGACAATCACGTCGGTGCTTCCGATATTGCGGCGATCGGGATCGCGAATCAGCGCGAGACAACGGTCTTGTGGGACCGTGGCACCGGCGAGCCGATCGCCAATGCAATCGTCTGGCAAGACCGGCGCACTGCCGTGTTTTGCGACAAATTACGAGATGAAGATAAAGCGCAACTGTTTCAAAAAAAGACCGGCCTGGTAATCGATTCCTATTTTTCCGGCACCAAGGCGAGATGGCTGCTCGACAACGTTGCGGGTGCACGGGAAAGGGCAGAGCGCGGTGAACTTGCATTCGGCACTATCGATAGCTGGCTGATTTTCAAGCTATGCGGCGCCCACGTCACCGATACCAGCAACGCATCGCGCACGCTGATGTTCAATATTCAAACGCTGCAGTGGGATGAAGAATTATTGAGCATGCTTGATGTGCCTTATGGATTGTTGCCACAGATCGTGCCGAGCAGCGGCATCGTCGGTCAGACTTATCCCGCCTTGTTCGGCAACGCTATTGCAATCGCAGGTATTGCCGGAGACCAGCAGGCGGCAACTTTCGGTCAAGCCTGCCACCATCCGGGCATGGCTAAAAATACCTACGGCACCGGCTGCTTCATGCTGATGAATACCGGACAACAGGCGACCCCATCGCATAACAACCTGCTGACCACAGTCGGCTGGACCGTGGGCAATCAGTTGCCCGGCACGACCGACTACATGCTCGAAGGAAGCGTGTTCATGGCGGGAGCGACGATACAGTGGCTGCGCGATGGTCTTGGCATCATTAAACAATCCGCCGACGTCGAAGCGCTTGCCGCCAGCGTACCGGACACTGGCGGCGTGGTGTTTGTGCCGGCCTTTGCAGGCCTCGGTGCGCCTTATTGGGATGCTTATGCGCGTGGCACGATAGTGGGCATGACGCGCGGAACGACAAAAGCGCATATCGCACGCGCAGCTTTGGCCAGCATTGCCTATCAGACCGCGGACGTGCTCGAAGCGATGCAAAAAGATTCCGGAATTCAGTTGCAGGAACTGCGCGTGGACGGCGGCGCTTCATGCAACGATTTGCTGATGCAATTCCAGGCCGATATTTTAAATGTGCCCATTGTTCGCCCGGTGGTAATCGAAACGACAGCATTGGGCGCAGCCTATCTGGCCGGCCTCGCTGTCGGATTTTGGTCTTCACAGGAAGAGATCCAGGCACAGTGGCGAATGGATCGTCGATTCATTCCTGCCATGCCTGCAGAAGAGCAGGCGCAACGGCTTGCGTTATGGCGCCGCGCAGTGCAACGCGCACAGGCATGGGCCGACTAAATTTGGGGCAGTTCAGTCAGCCAAAAGTTTTTTGATGGCTAGCGATACCGGCCGAGTCCTGCAAAGAAGCCAAAAGCGATCGCCCAAAGCAAAAACCCCCGAGCCTGAGCTGGGGGGTTTTTTAGATAAAAGCCTGACGATGACCTACTTTCACACTGGTTGCAGCACTATCATCGGCGCAAAGTCGTTTCACGGTCCTGTTCGGGATGGGAAGGGGTGGTACCAACTCGCTATGGTCATCAGGCATGACTTGTAAAGTTG
>JAQGLW010000066.1 GCA_028292665.1 Herminiimonas sp. | reverse complement strand
CGCGGGCACCTGGAAGGATCTGACCGATTCGGTCAACTCGATGGCCGGCAATCTCACGTCGCAGGTGCGCAACATCGCCGACGTGACGACCGCGGTGGCGAACGGCGACCTGTCGAAGAAGATCACGGTGGACGTGCGCGGCGAAATCCTGCAGCTGAAGGATACGATCAATACGATGGTGGATCAGCTGCGCTCGTTCGCGTCCGAGGTGACGCGGGTCGCGCGCGAGGTCGGCACCGAAGGCAAGCTCGGCGGACAGGCCTATGTGCCGGGCGTGGGCGGCACCTGGAAAGACTTGACCGACAACGTGAACTTCATGGCGTCGAACCTGACCGGGCAGGTCCGCAACATCGCCGAGGTGACGACCGCGGTGGCGAACGGCGATCTGTCGAAGAAGATCACGGTGGGCGTGAAAGGCGAGATCCTGCAGTTGAAGGACACCATCAACGTGATGGTGGATCAGCTGAGCTCGTTCGCATCGGAAGTGACGCGGGTCGCGCGCGAGGTCGGCACCGAAGGCAAGCTCGGCGGACAGGCGCAGGTGAAAGGTGTCGCAGGCACATGGAAGGATCTGACCGATTCTGTCAACTCGATGGCCGGCAACCTGACCGGCCAGGTGCGCAACATCGCCGACGTGACGACCGCGGTGGCGAACGGCGACCTGTCGAAGAAGATCACGGTGGACGTCAAGGGCGAGATTCTGGAACTGAAGAACACCATCAACGTGATGGTGGACCAATTGAATTCGTTCGCGTCGGAAGTGACCCGTGTCGCGCGCGAGGTCGGCACCGAAGGAAAGCTCGGCGGACAGGCGAACGTGCCGGGCGTTGCGGGCACCTGGAAAGACCTGACCGATTCGGTCAACTCGATGGCCGGCAATCTGACCGGCCAGGTGCGCAACATCGCCGATGTGACGACCGCGGTGGCGAACGGCGACCTGTCGAAGAAAATCACGGTGGACGTCAAGGGCGAGATTCTCGAATTGAAGAACACGATCAACGTGATGGTGGACCAGTTGCGCTCGTTCGCATCGGAAGTGACGCGGGTCGCGCGCGAAGTCGGCACCGAAGGCCGGTTGGGAGGCCAGGCCAACGTGCCGGGCGCTTCCGGCACCTGGAAAGACCTGACCGACAACGTGAACTTCATGGCATCGAACCTGACCGGCCAGGTGCGTAATATCGCTGCCGTGACGACGGCGGTGGCGCGCGGCGACTTGTCGAAGAAGATCACGGTGGACGTCAAGGGCGAGATTCTGGAACTGAAGGACACGATCAACGTGATGGTGGACCAGCTGAGCTCGTTCGCGTCGGAAGTGACGCGGGTCGCGCGCGAAGTCGGCACCGAAGGCAAGCTCGGCGGCCAGGCGCAAGTCGAAGGCGCGGCAGGCACCTGGAAGGATCTGACCGACAACGTCAACTTCATGGCCGCCAACCTGACCGCGCAGGTGCGCGGCATTGCCGGCGTGGTGAGCGCGGTCGCGAACGGCGACCTCAAGAAGAAACTGACGGTTGCGGCGCGCGGCGAAATCGCAACGCTGGCCAATACCATCAACGAGATGACCGATACGCTGGCGGTGTTCGCCGATCAGGCAACCACCGTCGCGCGCGAAGTCGGCGTCGAAGGAAAGCTGGGCGGCCAGGCAAGCGTGCCGGGCGCGGCCGGAACCTGGAAAGACCTGACCGAAAACGTCAACCAGCTGGCCGCCAATCTGACCAACCAGGTGCGTGCGATTGCCGAGGTCGCGACGGCGGTGACGCGCGGCGATTTGTCGCGCTCGATCCAGGTGGAAGCGCGCGGCGAGGTGTCCTACCTGAAGGACAATATCAACGAGATGATCCGCAACCTCAAGGAAACCACGCAGAAAAATGCGCAGCAGGACTGGCTTAAAACCAACCTGGCGCGCTTTACCCGCTTGCTGCAGGGACAGCGCGATCTGGAAGCGGTCACCGCGCTGATTCTGTCCGAGCTTGCGCCGCTCGTGTCCGCCCATCACGGCGTGTTTTACATGATGGATTCGAAGGGTCTCGATGCCCGCCTGCAAATGATCGCAAGCTACGGCTACCGGTCAAGCAGGGAATTGCCGACGGCGTTTCTGCCCGGCGACGGCCTGGTCGGGCAGTGCGCGCTCGAGAAGCAGCGCATCTGGCTCACCAATGTGCCGCGCGATTACATTTCGGTGTCTTCCGGTCTTGGCGCGGCGCCGCCCAGCAATATCGTCGTGCTGCCGATCCTGTTCGAGCAGCAGGTCAAGGCGGTGATCGAAATTGCATCGCTGGACCGTTTCACGGAGACGCACCTGTCGTTCCTCGATCAGCTGATGGAGTCGATCGGCGTGGTGCTCAATACCATCGAGGCCAACAGCCGCACCGAAAGTCTTTTGACGCAATCCCAGTCGCTGGCGCAGGAGCTGCAGCAAACCAACCAGGAGCTTGCCGAGAAAGCGCGCCTGCTGTCCGAGCAGAATATCGAGGTGGAACGCAAGAACAGCGAGGTGGAACAGGCCAAGATGGCGCTGGAAGACAAGGCGACGCAGCTTGCGCTGTCCTCCAAATACAAATCCGAGTTTCTGGCCAACATGTCGCACGAATTGCGCACGCCGCTGAACAGCCTGCTGATTCTGGCGCAGCAACTGGGCGACAATCCGGACGGCAACCTGTCGGATGTGCAGGTTGAATTCGCCAAAACCATTCACGGTTCCGGCAGCGATCTGCTGACGCTGATCAACGACATTCTCGATCTGTCGAAGATCGAATCGGGCACCGTGACGCTGGAAGTCAGCGAGTACCGTTTCCAGAATCTGCGCAATTACGTGGAACGCACGTTCCGCCACATGGCCGAAGCCAAGCTCATCAGCTTCTCGGTCGAGCTTGCGGAGGATCTGCCGCCGGCGATGATGACGGACACGACGCGCCTGCAGCAGATACTGAAAAATCTGCTTTCCAACGCGTTCAAGTTCACCGGGCACGGCCACGTGTCGCTCAAGATCGGCCTGGTGCAGTCCGGCTGGACGTCCGACCATCCGAATCTTTGCCATGCCGATGCGGTCGTGGCATTTTCGGTGACCGATACCGGGGTAGGCATCGCGGCGGACAAGCTGCAACTGATTTTCGAAGCATTCCAGCAGGCCGACGGCAGCACCGCGCGCAAATACGGCGGCACCGGTCTCGGATTGTCGATCAGCCGCGAACTGGCCCGCCTGTTAAGCGGCGAAATCCGCGTGGAAAGCGAAGTCAGCGCGGGCAGCACATTTACGCTGTTCCTGCCATACAACCGCGGCGGTTTCGTGAATTACGATCTGACCCGTCAAGCGCATCCGCAAACGCCGGTCGTGAACACCAACGTGATCTATTCACAGGAACCGTCGATTGAGCAGCCGGACGGCATCGCATCCGTGCAAAACGGCCGGCAGGCATTATCGGATCTGTCGGACGAGGCGAGCATGGATGACCGGGCGCTGATCGCTTCGGGCGATCCGTCCGTGCTGATCGTCGAAGACGATCCGGCACTTGCAAAAACGCTGCTGGATTTTGCGCGCGAAAACAACTTCAAGGGCATCGTTACCGTTCATAGCGATTCCGCATTGACGCTGGCGCGCGATTATTCGCCGACTGCGATTCTGCTCGATATCGATTTGCCGGAGATCGACGGCTTCACGGTACTGGATCGCCTGAAACGCGATTCGGGCACGCGCCACATTCCGGTCCATGTGCTGTCGAACCAGAAGGAACGCGAACGCAGCCTGCGTGAAGGTGCGATTTCCTATTTGCCGAAACCGGTCGGCATGGAACGGCTGCAGGAGGAATTCACCCGCATTCAACAATTCCTGATCGGCAACAAGCGCCGTTTGCTGGTGGTCGAAGACGATAAAATGCAGTGCGACGCCACGATCGAATTGATCGGCGATTCGGATGTGGATATCGTCGCAGTCGGAACCGGGCGCGAAGCGCTGGAAGCATTGAAGGCTTCCCGGTTCGACTGCATGGTGCTCGATCTGAGCCTGCCGGACATCAGCGGTTTTGAATTGCTGGACAGGATAGGCAAGGACGAAGGCTTGCGCGATTTGCCGATTGTCATCTATACCGCCAGGGAACTTGACCGCAAGGAAGTAATCAGGCTCAAGCGCATCGCGAAAACGATCGTCGTCAAGGACGCCCGTTCTCCGGAACGGCTGCTCGACGAGACCGCGCTGTTCCTGCATCGCACGCATGCCAATCTGCCTGAATCGAAACGCCGCATGCTGGACGAAATCCACGCCGCCGACAGCGGACTGGCCGGGCGGCATGTATTGATCGTCGATGACGACGTGCGCAATATTTTTGCGTTGAGTTCGGTGCTTGAGCGTCAGCAGATGAAGGTATTGTTTGCGGAGAACGGCAGGAACGGCATCGAGGTGCTGGAACAGAATCCGGAGGTCGAGATCGTGCTGATGGATATCATGATGCCGGAGATGGACGGCTACGATACGATGCGCGCTATCCGGCGCATTCCAAAGTTCAAGCTGCTGCCGATCATCACATTGACCGCCAAGGCGATGAAAGGCGACCGCGACAAGTGCATCTCGGCCGGCGCTTCGGACTACATCACGAAACCGGTCGATATTGCGCAGCTGCTGTCCCTGATGCGGGTATGGCTTCATAAATAACAACAGGGAAGCGCAAGGCAGGCCGGCGCAAAGCGCCGGCCTGCCGGAACGGCGGAGGTTTTGCACAATACAATGAATGGAGACGGTTGCCGTTTCCAGCGCACTACTAGTGCCGGGATGACAAAATTCCGGGCCGGAATGCAGACTTACCTGCTGCGCGGCATGAAATCTCAAATTAATTCCGGATCGAGGCAACCAATACCGAGACGCCTTGTCCTAAGAATGCACATTAGAAACGTTGCTCATAGCAAAGTGCAAAGACATTGCTGTAGCGGCTAACCGACAGTTAACGAGATTTCAAATGCCCAGTTTTTCAAAAATATATCAATCCTCCAAGAATATTTATGTACGCGTTGCACTTATCTTATTGGCAGCGCTGGTCGCAATTGCAGTGGCTTACAGACCGATAACTTTGCAGGACGCCAATACTGTCGTCCAATCGCAAGACATCTCCGAAATCACCGGACTGGTGGCAAACCGGGACCGCCTCGAATACATGCTGCTGGCAAAACCTTTATCGGATTTTCCGCGCTATGTTTTCAAGTACAAGGATGAGACCCGGATTCATGTCGTGAAGGTGCCAAGCACTTCGCACACCAATCTCGAGCGCGAGGTGCTGCTGAAAAACGCGATTCCCTACGCCATCGCGAAGGACGATTTCCTCGATGCGCATAAAGCGGTGCTGCAGGACGAAGAATCCAAAAACGGCATGATGACCGACGTCGGCATATTCCTGGCGCGCAACGCCATCGGCATCGCCATGCTGATCTTCCTTTTCCTGACCCTGAAAAACGGCATCCCGGGAATGGGATCCAAAGCGTCGGTCATCAAGCCCGAAAATCTCAAGGGAAGCATGGACGACCTGGTGGGCATGGAAGACATCAAGCAGGAAGTGGCGCATCTGGAAGAGATGATCCGCAATCGCAGCCTCTACCGTTCGCACAACATCGACAAGCCTTTCAATGTGATGCTGACCGGTCCTGCCGGCACCGGCAAGACCAAGCTTGCCGGATATCTCGCCAAGAAACTGGACATGCCGCTGATCCAGGCATCCGGTTCCGGGCTGGAATCGGGATTTGTCGGCGGCGGCTCCAAGGCGCTCGGCGCGATCTATAAAAAGGCTTGCGCACAAGGCAAGTGCATTATTTTTCTCGACGAAGCGCAAAGTCTTTTCATGCCGCGCGGACGCGGCGAAAAGAAATGGGAAGACGATACGGCCAATACGCTGCTGGGTCTGCTCGACGGCATCAAGAGCGACGAGGGAACAGGCGTGATCTGGGTGGTCGCTTCGAATTTCGACGACGCCACGACCGAAATGGACGAGGCGATGCTGCGCCGCTTTTCGGTGAAGATCAATTTCCGGCTGCCGAACAAGACCGAGCGCCGCGAATTGCTGAAGGTGTTCCTGTCCAAGAAAGCGGATGGCTGTGTCGACTGGAACAATCTGAACCTCGATTACGTGGCCGAAATCACCGCCAACCTCAGTCCCGCATTGCTGGAAACCGTGGTCGACCGCGCCAGCATGATCGCGATCCAGGAAAGCGCGGTAATCAACACGGACCTGATGTTCCGGGCGTTCGAGCGCGCATCGATCGGCCTGACCGATCGCGCCACTACTGCGGAAAAAGACCTGCAGCGCGAACGGGTGGCGTTGCATGAGCTGGGGCACTTCTTCATGCAGATCGATCCGTACCTGCGCAAGGGCCTTACGCTGGAACAGGTGAAAGAAAAATCCAAGCTGCTCAAGATCAGTACCGAATCGGTTTCCAAGATAGGCGCGCTGGGTTATGTGCTTTCGTCGGCCGACGACGTATCGCTGCAGACTCTCGAGGAGATGGAACAGGATGTCATGCAGCTTTACGGCGGCGTTGCGGCTGAAGAGCTCTTTTACGGCGCGCGCGGCATTTCGGTGGGCAGCCAGAACGATATCCAGAAAGTCACTTCGAAGCTCGACCTGATGGTCAATCGCCTGTCGATGTACTCGCGCTCCAAGCTCGACTACACGCAGCTCAAGCGGCAGGGTTCGAGCGATGAAGGCATGAAGCAAGTGGAGACCAAGGCGGACGAGCTTTACACCCGCACGCTGGACGCGGTGAAGGGATACAAGGACCTGATCGTGGCGCTGAAAAGCACGCTGCTCGAACGTTATGTCCTGTCCAAGGATGAAGTGTTCGCACTGCTGACAGAAATGATGGAAGTCCGGCGCAAAGCGGCCTGAATGCCGTGACGGATGCGCGCCGCGGGCAGAGCCGGCGCGCGATCAACGCACTGCCAGGCGCCAGAGCGAGGTCAGCTCCGCCGCGCGTGCGGCGTGGAGCGGATCGGTGTCGTCGGAGGCGCGCGGATGATGCGGACGAATATCGATCCGGCCCGCGATCCTCAATCCTGCGGCATCGATCGCAGCGATCAATTCGGCACGCGGCCGCAGACCGAGATGCTCGGCCAGATCCGACAGTATCAGCCAGCCTTCGCCGCCCGGCTCCAGGTGCGCAGCCAGTCCGTCGAGGAAGCCGCGCAGCATCCGGCTGTCGGGATCGTACACCGCATGTTCGATGGATGAACTCGGCCGTGCCGGCACCCATGGCGGATTGCACACCACAAGCGGCGCCCGTCCTTCCGGGAACAGATCCGCCTGCATTACCTCCACTTGTCCGTTCAGTCCCAGCCGCGCAATGTTCTCGCGGGCGCATGCCAGCGCACGCGCATCCTGATCGGTAGCCACGATGCGCGCGATCCCGCGGCGGGCCAGCACCGCAGCCAGCACACCGGTTCCGGTGCCGATATCGAAGGCCAGCGTTTTCGAGGGCAACGGCGCCTCGGCCACCAGGCTCACGTATTCGCCGCGGACCGGCGAGAACACGCCGTAGTGCGGATGGATGCGGCCGCCGAGCGCCGGAATTTCCACGCCTTTCTTGCGCCATTCGTGCGCGCCGATCAAACCGAGCAATTCCCGCAGCGAGACCACGGACGGCCCGTCGCCCGGACCGTAGGCCTCGACGCAAGCCTGCCGCACGTCGGGTGCGCGCCGCAGCGGAATGCCGTAGTCGCCATCGAGCGGCAGCAACAGCATCGCCAGCACGCGCGCCCGCTGGGACTGAGCCTGGCGATGCAGATGGAAGGCTTCGACAGGCGACGCAGCCGGCTTGCGTGCTTTCTTCGGCTTGCGGTCGACGCGCCGCGCCAGCGCCTGCAACAGCTGGCGCGCGTTCTGAAAATCCCCTCGCCACAGCAGCGCAGTCCCCTCGCAGGCCAGGCGGTACGCGGCGTCGGCCGTCATGCGGTCGTCGGCGACGACCAGGCGCGCGGGCGGCGGCATTCCGTTTTCGGAACGCCAGCGGGCGGAACGCGGCGCATCGTCCTCGGTCCAGTGAACGACCGGATGCCCGCTCACGGGCAGCCTTTGCGCTTGCAGAAAAGAATATCGCGCCGTGCCGCGGATATCGCGGAAGAATAAATCATCGATCGCATTCTGATGCCGCAGCAAGGAAAAGCGCGTATGGATGGAGGACGGCCATGGGTATCAAATTTCAGGAAAACGGCATTTAAACATGGAACGGGCTTGCGATGTTCGATGCATCCGCAAAGTTGCCGTGCGGCCGGCTGATGGAACCTGCAGGCATCGTACCTGCTATTCCGTTGCGATGAAATATGAATGGCTGCGGGAAAAGATCAAAGCGAAGCAAACGCTCCGGCTTTTCCGGGGAGGTTGAATACGGCGCTCAGGCGATCAATGAATCGCACGGCAAAAAGATTTTTGCCGTGACGACCGCGATTGCGTCGACCGCAGCAGTAAACGCGCCGGGCACACTGCGCTGAACGCAATGAACCCGGCGGCGCTTCAAGCTTTCCCGATCAGATGACGGCCCGGAGCATTAACCCCGATTGGCATCGATAAAACGGGCCGCAGCCTGATCAGGTGAACCGGCAAGCCCGGCTCGTTATTTACTGGTCCCGCTGGTCGATCCGCCGGACGTGCCCGGCGTGCTGCCCATGCCGCTGGAACCTGAACTACCCGACGGGCTGCTGCCCATGCTGCTGGAACCCGAACTGCCCGACGGACTGCTGCCCATGCCTGAGCTGCCGGTCGATCCTGACGTGCCGCTCGATCCGGACGGGCCGCAATTCACGTTGCCGGATGCGGAAGTGCCGGCTGAGCCGGTTGTTCCGGATGAAGTGCTGGCGCCTGCGGGAGGGCAGTCCATGCTGCTCGAACCGGTGCTGCCAGCCGTACCGCTTGCTCCTGAAGAGCCGCTGCCCATACCGGAACTGCCGCTCGTTCCTGAGCTACCCGACGGACTGCTGCCCATGCTGCTCGAACCGGAACTGCCCGTGGCGCCGGATGTACCGCTTGCCCCCGAGGAATCGCTGCCGGAAGTGCCGGAGGAACCGGAACTCGGCGAAGCGGCTGAGCCGGCGGAACTGCCCGAACCGGACATCCCCGATGAACCGCTCGATCCGCCGGTTGATTGAGCCGATGCAAATCCTGCAGTGCTTAGAAGCATGATCAAAAGTGTAGATGATAATTTCTTCATATTTCCTCCGTTGAAAATTCAAAAAAATGATATTCGCAAAGACCATGCCAAGCAGCGGAAAACCCGGCTTTATGGGAAGGCGTTTGCCGTCAGGCCTGATTTAATTGAATGGAGTAAATTTAATCGGGCGTTTTCCGGCTCTGACGATGCCCACTTTTACAATGAAATGTAAATTTGGTATTCGGCGAACGATATTGAAGAGAGGCAAAATTACATCAGGCAAATGAATTTTCTCGATCAGCATGCATGCCGAACATGCCTGCGCGAAAACAATCGACGGTATTCGCGGACAAAGTTGATGATATGCATGAACCCGACGGGCGCAACGAGATATGCAGAGATGCGAAAAGCGGCGGCCGGTCCGGCGCCGCTTGCATATCGGCAGCAGAGATTCGCCCGCTAGAAGGCACTTATCAATCCTGCTTCGGTCTCACCTGTCAATGAGACAGGCGAATTTTCTCAATCGGGATTTTTCGTCTTTATCAATCGGATCATCGAATGGAGAATGATCATGGCAAATACTCTGGTAAGAGTCTACGATCGGTTTTCAGATGCGGAGAATGCGCGCAATGCGCTTCTCTCTGTCGGATTTCCGCCTTCCAGCGTGCACCTCAGTTCGACGGAAGACGAAGCAGGGCCTGTAGAAGGCAACTTCACTGTCGGCAACAAGGATGCGGGCACTGCTGGTGGCATCAGCGGGTTTTTCCGCTCGTTGAGAGGCGGCGACGATCAAACCTACGAGCGTGATTATTCCAGAACGGTACAGCGCGCAAGCTATCTGATGACCGTCGATGCGGACGACGATGACCAAGCCGCCCTCGCATGCCACATCATGAATCGATTCGGTGCGATCGACGTCGGTGCACGCACGTCCGGGTGCAAGAGTGAAGTTGAAGCGCGGCACAGGAAGCATTGACGGGATGCAAATGCCGCATGCAGTAAAACGGCCGTCCCGCTTCATCCGGGATCGGCCGTTTTCATTTGCGGTGCATCGGGTAATGCCGGTCAAGGCGAAAGGTTTTCATTTTACTGACCGGCATCGGCATCAAGCGCTTCGTCATTCCGCCCTTACTTCGCACCCGTCACGAAAAACGCAACGAAACTATCCATTGCATTGCCGGCGATATCCATCGCATCGGTGGTGACGACCATGTGATACCGGGTATTCGGCGCCAGATCGACCGGAGAGAACGTCGCCGTGTTGGTCGCGGTATCGATCACCAGCGGCCCCGACAAATGCACGCCGTTGGCATCGGACACCAGGAACGAGGTCGGCGTGATCGTCGACGGATCCATCGCTTCGC
>JAQGLW010000159.1 GCA_028292665.1 Herminiimonas sp. | reverse complement strand
AGAAGGCGCCGCCGGCGCCAGGATCGATGACGGCAGTTTCGGCCACGCTGAACGATACGCAGATCAAGCAGGCCGCAGCCTACCTTTCGACGCTTGAACCGTGATCCGTTCACCGATGTAGAAGCCTTATGGCTGTCGAATGCCCACTTCCGAATTAAAAGGAATTAAAAGAAGAAATTAAAAAAATTAAAAGGGTCAGCATCGGTTTGTTTTATCCGATGCTCATCCTTTTAATTCTAGTGGCGATCCTGAATAAGGAAGCACGCGTACTGCAAAACCTGATTCACCAGGCCAATATCGACGTTGCCGAATACAGCAAGCGCATTGCGGCAAATCAGCTGATTTGAGTGGGCTTACCCAACTGCACCATGCTTTGACGGAATAACAGCGATCGTCTTTACAGGAGTCTTTTTGGTGATCAGAGCAACGCTCGACTTTGCTTGCGAGATGCTACCAGCATGCGCAGGTGGCGCTGCCGTCGCAGCTTGTACACCATCGAGCTTGAATATACTGATCAGCTGTATCAAATTATCGACTTGCTCTTGCAGAGATTCCGATGCGGCCGCCGCCTGTTCCACCAGAGCGGCGTTTTGTTGTGTGGCCTGATCCATCTGGTTTATGGCTTGACCGATCTGCTCGATCCCGCTGTTCTGTTCATAGCTGGCTGCGGCAATTTCACTAATGATGTCGGTCACGCGCTTGACGCTGGTAACAACTTCATTCATGGTAACACCCGCTTGATCGACCAGCTTGGCGCCGACATCGGCTTTTTCGACTGAGTCACTGATCAAGGCTTTGATTTCCTTCGCTGCCCCAGCGGAGCGCTGCGCCAGACTGCGAACTTCTGCCGCCACCACCGCAAAACCTTTACCTTCTTCACCAGCACGAGCGGCCTCCACCGCAGCATTCAATGCCAGGATATTGGTTTGAAATGCGATGCCGTCAATGACGCCGATAATGTCGGCGATTTTCCTGGCCGAGGCGTTGATCGAACCCATGGTGTCCACCACTTGTGCCACGACCGCACCGCCTTTGGTCGCGACTTCAGAGGCAGAAATCGCCAACTGGCTTGCCTGGCGCGCACTGTCGCCGTTTTGTTTAACGGTAGTAGCCAATTCTTCCATCGAAGATGCGGTCTGTTCCAATGAGCTTGCCTGCTTCTCGGTGCGGGAGGAAAGATCATGGTTGCCGGCAGCAATCTGATGGGAGCCGGCGCTTACCGAATCAACCGCCGTTTTGATATCAGTGACTGTTTTGGCCAGCACTTCCTGCATGATCTTCATGTCGAACAATAAACTGCGCTGATCTTTCTCTTTGATGGCAATTTTCACTGTCAGGTCGCCGCGCGCTATTTGGTGGGTAATCTCTGCTGCATAGTCGGGTTCGCCGCCCAGGCTGGACAGAACACCACGGATAATCATTGTTGCACACCCGACTCCAGCCGCTAAAGAGCCCCCGAGAATTACCAGCAACAGCCAACTGGCCGCTTGAATGCGGTCTTTGGCTTGGACTTCATCGGTTTCGCCGCGCTTGGTGGTGAGCTGTACCACTTGGTCAATTACCTTGCGGTGCGTTTCATACGCCTGCTTCATATGGCTCATTGCCGCGGTAGCTGCCTCCTTGTCCTGATTTTGCACGGCGGGTATGAACTGATTGAATGCGGCGGTATAGAAAGCAACTGCAGGCTCATGCGCTTGCTTCAGGAATATCTCGGCCAGTTCATTTTCGAGGCCTTCTTTGAGCCAAAATTCATGACGAGCATCGTAGTCGGCTTTTAGAGTTTTGAGTCGTTCGATTAAGGTGTTTTGTTCGGATTTTTCTGCCGCACCGTAAATTTGCAGGCTGACCAGATAGGACTCGATAATGTATTCGGGAGGTGGCAGGATATCGGCGACCAAATCTTTGCCCTGCACGATGCGTTTGTAAACCGGGCCGTTGATCTTGAGCTCATTCAGCGTCTTGAAAGACCAGGCGCCATATACGGCAAAACCAAGTGTAAAGATACCTATGAGAAGGGCAAAGCGGTGCGACAACTTGAAATTTTTAAAAAAATCCATCTTGTCCTTTTTTCCGATAATGGCGCATAAAGCGCCTCAATCACGTATACAGAATTCCATATCCATCTCCTTTACGGCAAAAAAATCGATAGCTTTAGGTAAATCAATTAAAGGGGTCAGCAATTAAAGGCGTCAGCATCGGTTTGATTTTAATGGTTCAAGCGATGAGAACAATCCGATGCTGACCCCTTTTAACTATGCGATGCTGACCCCTTTTAACTATTTTAACTATGCTGACCCCTTTTAATTAGGAAGACGCAACAGTAGAATCCCGATTGGAGCGGCACACCGCATCGATTGATGCGGTTAAGACTTTTGGATAGAAGTGAAGTAAAGGAGGGACAACGCCGGATTATGTTGGTGGACAAAAAAATAAAGCCGGGCTATATCCATGCAGTACCGATACATATAAACAGGGGGGAGCAATGATAAGAACCATAGTAGCCATAGTGGGCGTAGTGCTTGGCTTGGTCGGTTGTGCGGCGCCACAGTACATTCCGCTGAGCCAGGACAACGCCGCCAAAATCAAGAAGGTGAACGTGCGCAGCGTGGTCGTTCAAGATGAGGTCATTGCGAAGGCAGATCCGTCGATGGTTTCTGCTGCGATGGGCGGTGGCCTTATTCCGGCGCTGATCGACGCATCGATTACCCGCGCCCGGCAGGAACGCCTGCAAACCGCAATGGAGGTTTTCTATGCCACTGTCGAAGACTATGACTTCCGGGCCGACTACTGGCCGCAGCTGACCAGGCTGTTGCAGGAGAGCTATCCTCTCAAGGTGGTCAAGATCACGACCACTCCCCGCACCCTGTCTTTCAAGGAGCGCCAGCAGATTGCGCCGAACCTGCAACCGGAGGAGGCCTATCTGTTGCTGCTGACCGACTATTATTTGTCGACGGATTTACGTTCGCTGAACGTATCGACCGTCGCTAATCTTTGGGTCAAAGGCCAGGAGTCCCCGGTATACAAAAATCGGATGACTTATCAATCGAAGGCCTTGTCCGTCGACGGAGAACAAGCCGCCAAAGCCTGGGCGACAGACAATGGCAAACCTTTCTACGATAAGCTCAAGGAAGGCATTCGTGAAACGCTGGCCATGCTGTCGCTCGACGCCAAACCCAGCATGCCTGTCCAGACAAAGCAGGAACAAATGAATGTCAACTACAACTTCGGTCAAGGGGTTCCCGCTTCACGGCATAGTGTGCAAGGCACTTTGATAGAAAAACGGGGCGATCGCTATATCATCCGTGATGCAGCCGGTCAGCTTTACTCACTATTGCCTTGATCGAGGAGAGAACACCATGCACAAACTCATTTATGGCGGCATCCTGATCGGTATGTTCGCAATAGCATCCGCTCACGCACAAACGCAGGCAATAGAACCATTGAGTATGAAGTACAACGCTCAGACGTTCGATGTGCCGCCAGTACGATCCAAGACGAACTGCCCTGTCAAACTTGTATCGGTTGTCGATGCCCGGATGAATAAAGACACGCTTGGCACCAACTTCGCAAATCCCTTGCTGAGCGGCGATGCCGGTCCATGGGCCACTGCCGGGCTGCAAAATCTGAAGGCGTTCGGCTTCCCGGTTGAAATGATAACCGCAGCCAATCCACAGGCGGGCAGCATCACGATTGTCCCCAGGATTACTCGCGCCTATACATGGCAAGTAGGAATGAAATTGTTTGGAACGGTTGCGGTCAAAGTGGATTATTTTTTTCCCTCGGGGGCCAGAGAAAGCAAAACGTTCCGTGCCAACGGCGACAAAACGAATATGTGGGGCGCTGATGATGAATTCATGGTTACGCTGAACTATGCGTTCAATAATCTTCTCTCGAAGGTCGCAGCAGACCTGGAAAAACGCTGCGGCATGGTTTCCTGATTAAATAATTAAAGAGGCCGGCATCAGATTGATTTTGACCGTTCAAGAGATAAGTAAATATTATTGACGGGACAGCGGCTTAGCGCATTTCGTTCTACTCAAGCGGGATGCGATTCTTGTTCCGGTCGAGCCAGGTCTCGAACGTCTGGAGCGAGGGATTCAGGGTCCGGGAGAGGTCAACGTTGCGCGCACCGCAGAAGTCCTGCTCGAAGTCGCTGTTGAACTGGAACATATTGCCCAGATCGTCGGCCCCCGGAAAACCGAAGCTGCGATACGTCTCCGGGCTCACTGCGTTGTAGTGCACCTCTTGCCCCAATGCCGCTGACAGAGCGTCGGCCATTTGCTTGCCGGTCAGCTGTTCGCCCGCAATGCCGACGCTCATTCCGATGTATTCCGAACCCTTCCTGAAGATGCCATAGGCGCACTTGCCGATGTCCTCGGCGGCCATGCCAGGCAGTTTCTTGTCGCCCATCGGTATCGTGAAGGCGAGCTTCCCGTCGGCGCCTTTCTTCGGGCCCATGCCAAAATGGATCAGGTTGTCCCAGTAGAACGACGTGAACAGGAACGTCGTCGGCACCCCCAACTCGGCGAAGACTTTGTTGGACTCGCCCTTGGCATCGAAGTGCGGAACCTTGTACTCGCCCATCAACGTGGGCATCCGGGTGTCCGAGAGCGGCACCCATTGGCGGGTATCCTCAAGCGTGGACCAAATGACGTGCTTGAGGCCTGCGGCCTTCGCTGCCCTCGCCATGCTGCGAGCCTCTGCCTTCTCCTTCTCGGGCGAAAAGTGCGCCCAGAAGAAGGTCACGAAGTAGGCACCGTAAGCATCCTGGAGAACTGCGGCCAGACTCGCTTCGTCGTCAATGTCAGCGGCCACAACTTCGGCCCCTGACTTCGCGAGCGCCCTGGCCCCCTCGGAATTGACGTCTCTGGTGATTGCGCGCGCGATGAACTCGCCGCTTGGATCGCCCATAATTGCGCGTACCAGTCCACCGCCTTGCGCGCCGGTAGCGCCCACCACCGCAATGATCTTCTTATCAGACATGACACTCCTCCTGTTGAAGAAAAACCAAACGACAAATGCCTAAAATGACGGCTTTGGAATTGGAGCCTGACCGACTGTTTTGGATCGTGAAGCGCCTGTCAACCAGCAGGTGCTTCACGGCTCAAACCGGAAGTACAGCTTTCCGGAAAGCGGACGTTTAACGTTGTGATAACGGGCGCAAAGCGTTCCTGTTGATTGTCGAGTTATGGGGCATACCCAAGAAGCAGGCGATAGAACAGGAACGAAAATCCAATAAGGCACACGACTAAAAACACCGACATGAACTGAGCAAGCTTTGCAATTGCAAAATCATTGAGATCAAGGTATTCCCGTTTCCACAGGAATTTCATGAAGGAGATATTGTTGGAAAGCGAGTTATTCATTATCAAGCCCGGCTTCCCCATTGCACTGTACTTTTCAGGATGCCTGGTCTCTGGCGCCTTGAACAGTCGATGGCAAAGTGCGAACCACAAAAATACTGAAGCAAACAGCACTCCGAAGAAAATGGGAAATAGATCTTTCACAGACTTCCTCCTGCGCCATAACTTATGCATACTCAAAGTGTACGATATGCACGGCGACTACTTTACGGTATCCACCCACATTTGTTTGATTCTCGACAAACCGCTTCAAGCTTGACTTTGCCGCGATGCTGTTTAGTCATACAGCACCAGATAATCGTGAAAGACGTCATGACCGGTCCGGAGTTTCTATACCAACGCAATTGTGAGTGTAAAAACGGGAAATTGAAATTCGGAAAAGAAAAAAGCGCCGGCCTTAGTCGATCTCCGCCCGCCGCTCGAGCGCGCACTGCCGGATGACATTGATCAATGTCTGCATCGACAGCGTCAGCGCGCTGCCGATGTGCATCATCAAGCCGGTCGGGCGCAAGGTTATGCGGTCGGAGGTTTCGCGGTCGGTCGCGGGCAGCACCAGCCTGACCAGAGCGCCGCTTTCCACGTCGTGCTTGACTACACCCCACGGCACGAACCAGATGGCGTCGGTATTGACCGTGAAGCTGCGGCCAAGGAAGATCGACAGACTTTCGATGAAGTCGGCAGGCGACGGCAGGCCGTGCGCCATCATGTAGGTATCGGCGGCGTGGCGGCTGACGGAACCCTTGATCGGCAGAATGGCGGTGTACAGGCGCAGATCGTCGGTCCTGACCACCGCGTCTTGCAGCAACGGATGGCCGGGGCGGACCGCCAGCACCAGTGGATCGGCATACAGATATTCGAACGATAGCCCGATCATCTGCTCGGCGTCGACGTCCCGGCACAACACCAGATCGAATTTGCGTTCCCGCAGTTGCGTCAGCAGATGGTTGGTCGTGCTGGTCAGCACGCTCACCTGGATATTCGCCGCCTGCGCGCGGAATCGCTGCAGGGCATGCGAAATGAACGAGGCGGCCAGCGTGGGCGTGGTGCCGATCCGAATGACCGGTTCGGCACAGTCGCTGCCCTGCATCAGATTGCTTCCCTGCTGCAGGGAATTCACGCTGGCTTCGGCATGCACGAAAAAAATCTCGCCGCGCGGAGTCAGCACCGTTTCCTTGCGGCTCCTGTCGAACAGGCGTACTTGCAATATATCTTCCAGTTCCTTGATCGTTTTCGAGACCGCGGGTTGCGTGATCGAGAGCGCCAGCGCCGCCTTTTGCAAGCCGCGTTGCTGTGCCACGGTGAGGAAACATTGCAGATGACGAAACTTGATGCGGCTGTTGATCATTCTATGTATGACGAATTAGTTATGGATAGCGGTCCAAAATATCAGTGTACTTTGCTTTTTACAAGCTCTAATGTTGCACTGAATTTATTTTATGTATTTCATGAAATGAGAGCCCGGCCGCCGCTCTGGCAGCTGAACGCAGGCAGATAGCAGCACGGCGGGCGGCATGCGACGGCAGGCTTGGCTTTTCTTCCGGCTTTGGCGGCAGCATGTACCCCCTGATATTATCGGCGGCGCAAAAAGAAATGCACAAATCAGGTTATGTATCGCGGGAATTCAGTGCATGTTTGCACCATCGTGGCGCTGGCTGGTCCGGTGCTTGATTTCAGGCAATCGCCATCAGGCAGTCATCAACAGGTTTGTTTTTAATGTAATGCATGCTCTTTGCGCGATTCCGTCGGGAGCAATACACAGGGAGGGAAGCAATAATGAAATCGATCAACATGCCGGGCCGGGCTTCGACACTGGCCAAATGGTCGCTGGCGCTGTCCGCGCTGGCCTCGGCGCTGAGCTTCGGCGGCACCGTGCAAGCGGCGGAAACGCTGAATTTCGCCACGGTGGGCAAGGGTTCGTCGCTGCAATGGCCGCTGTACATCGGCATTGCCAAGGGCTTCTTCACCGATAACGGCATCAAGCTCGATCTGGTTGCGGCGCCTTCGAGCGCGGCGGTGCAGCAGTGGCTCGCGTCCGGCTCGATGATGATCGGCATCAGCGGCCTGGCCGACCCGATCCGGGCGATCGACAAAGGCGCCAAGGTGTCCTTGCTGCGCATCGAAGCGCAGACCGCGCCCTACAGCGTGATAGCCAAGCCGGGCGTCAAGAGCTTCGCCGATCTGCGCGGCAAGTCGGTTTCTCTCGGCGGCGCCAAGGACATTACGCGGATCTACTTTGAACGCATGGCCGCCACCAAGGGCATCAAGCGCGGCGATTACGATCCGATCTACGCGGGCGCTACCGCGGCGCGCTTTGCCGCCCTGCAATCCGGTGTGGTCGACGCGGCGATCCTGCAGCCGCCGTTCAGCTTCCGCGCCGCCGCGGCCAAGTTCACCAACATCGGCTATGCCGCCGACTATGTGAAGGATTATCCGTTCACCGGCTATGTCGTCAACACCGACTGGGCCCGCAAGAACAAGCCGCTGCTGCTCAATTTCCTTAACGGCATGGCGCGCAGCGTCGACTGGTTCATGAACGACGCCAACCGCGAAGAAGCGATCGACATCATGACCGCGCAGTCGTCGATCGACCGCAGCGACGTCGCGTCCACCTACGACCTGTTCCGCAAGATCAAGATCTATGACCACAAGGGCGTCGTCAGCAGCGCCACCATGGGCAATCTGATCAAGACCTTGAAGGAGCTGGGCGACGTCGAAGGCACACCCGATGCGGCCCGGTTCATCGATCCGGAGTTGAGCGGCTTGGCCGCGCAGGTTAAATAAGGAAAACGCCACATGACAAAGCAGTTTGAAGACCATTGCTGGAAGGATGTCGTTCCGGCCGATATCCTGGATTTGTATTCGCATTACAGCCGCGACGTATTCGTCGGGCCCAATCCGGCCCTGCTGGCGATCGACTTGTACGAGCTGGCCTATCAGGGCGGGCCGCAGCCGGTGTCCGAAGTGAGCAAGACTTACCCGAGTTCCTGCGGCGCGTTCGCCTGGGAAGCGATTGCCCCCACCGAACGTCTGTTCGCGGCCTCCCGCGCGGCCGGCATTCCGGTGTTTTACTCGACCGGCGACCTCCGTCCGGACAACGGCAGCGAGGTCAAGGCGACCAAGCGGCGCGCTTCTTCCCGCGACCCGGCGGCCTACGCCATCCGGCCGGAGTTCGCGCCCCAGCCGGGCGACGTGGTGATCCGAAAAATGCGCGCCAGCGTCTTTTTCGGCACGCCGCTGATCGCGCAACTGGTGCAGCGCGGGGTGCAATCAGTGATCATCTGCGGCGAAAGCACTTCCGGCTGCGTCCGCGCCACCGCCGTCGAGGCGTATTCCTATGGCCTGCACGTGACATTGGTCGAAGAATGCTGTTTCGACCGCAATCTCCTCGCGCACAAATTCAATCTGTTCGATATGCATCATAAATACGCCGACGTGCTCGATATCGATACCGTCGTCGGGCATCTCGAAACGCTTGCAAGAAAGGTCGGGTAACGTGAAGCCAAACGCCTACGGCCCCTTTCCTTATTCCCCAATCATCGAGCGCCCGCGCCTTGAATGGCCGGACGGCGCCCGCGTGGCGCTCTGGGTCATTCCCAATATCGAGTTCTTCCCGTTCGACGAGCAGATTCCGGGCGTGCCCAATTCCAAGGCGCCGGATGTGCCCAACTGGGCCGTGCGCGACTACGGCAACCGCATCGGCGTCTTCCGCATGATGGAGGTGCTCGACCGCTATGGCATCCGCGGCACGGTCGCGCTCAACAGCGACGTCTGCGGCCAGCATCCCCGCATCATCGAGGAAGGCGTCAAGCGCGGCTGGGAATGGATGGGCCATAACGAGACCAACAGCGTGCGCCTCAATGCGGTTGCGCCGGAGGAAGAGAAGCGCATCATCCACAACGTCTTTACCACGATCGAGCGCGCCAGCGGCAAGCGCCCGACCGGCTGGCTCGGTTCCGGCATGCAGGAAACATGGCATACGCTCGATCTGCTGGCGGGACAGGGCTGCGAATACGTCTGCGACTGGGTCAACGACGACCAGCCGTATCTCATTTCGCTGGAAAGCGGACGCAGCATCGTGTCGCTGCCGTACAGTTCCGAGATCAACGACAAGCCCGCGTTCGAACGCAAGTTCTACACCGCCGCCGAATTCGCCGAGATGATCCGGCGCCAGTTCGATGTCCTGTATCGCGAAGGCGCCGAATCGGGCCGCGTGATGGCCATTGCGCTGCATCCGTATCTGACCGGGCAGCCGCACCGCATCGGCGCGCTGGACGAAGCACTGGAGTACATCTGCCGGCACGAAGGCGTATGGCACGCCACCGGAAGCGAGATCGCCCGCCATTATCTTGCGCAGAACACCGCGCGACGACAATCCTGAGGAATGAAGGCAATGAAAACGCAAATTGTAAACGCCGCCCCTGCCGATGCAACACCGGCCAAGCCTGCTCCGGCGGAGCAGTCCGAAGCGGCTGCGAAGGCCGTGGCGGCATCGACCGGCGGAATCGACTGGTGGCGCAATGGCGGCATCGGGGTGGTGTCGGTGGTCAGCGGGCTGGTGCTGTGGGAAGTGGTCAGCCGCTTCCTGGTCGCCAATCCGCTGTTCCTGGCGGCGCCGTCGCAGATCTTTTTCGCCATGGTGCAACTGGCGAAAAGCGGACGGCTGGGCCACGACATCGGCGTGAGCACGGTGGAATTCCTGCTGGGATACGGCATTGCCTCGCTGCTGGGCATCGTGCTGGGCCTCGTCATGGCCAGCAGCGAACGCGCCAAGCAGGCCCTGCAGCCCTGGGTATCGGGACTGTACGCCACGCCGACGATTGCGCTGGGTCCGCTGTTCATCGTCTGGATGGGGATCGGCATCTGGTCCAAAGTGGTGGTGGTGATTTTGCTGGTGATCTTTCCGGTGGCGATCAATACCGAAGCCGGCTTGCGCACCACCAGCGAAAGGCTGGTGGAAACGCTGCGGTGCTTCGGCGCCACGCGCAAGCAGATTTTTTTCAAGCTGTCGCTGCCGTCTGCCACGCCCTTCATTCTGGCCGGCCTCAAGCTGGGCATCGGGCGCGGCCTGATCGGCGTGGTGGTGGCCGAACTGTTCGGCTCGCGCGCCGGCCTGGGGCTGCTGATCAGCGAATCGGCGGACAGCTTCAACATGCCGAATCTGTTTGTCGGCGTGCTGATTTTCGCCATCGCCGGCATTGCGATCATTGCCGGCTTCAGCAAACTCGAACGCAAGCTGGTGCCATGGACGAAGGAATGAACATGGCGAGCAAACCCTCGATGGAGAATGCAATGACGCAGAACAATATGGTGGTATCGAATCTGAGCAAGCGTTTCGGCAGCCTGGAAGTGCTGCGCGGGATCGATACCCGGATCGACAGCGGCCAATTCATTTCGCTGATCGGCCCCAGCGGCTGCGGCAAGACGACCTTCCTGCGCATCATCGCCGGTCTGGACGAAGCCAGCAGCGGCGAAGTCCGGCTCAAGGACCGCGTCATCCGCCAGCCCGGCGCCGACCGCGGCTTCGTCTTTCAGAGCGATAACCTGCTGCCGTGGCGCACGGTGTTCGACAACGCCATCCTCGGCCTGGAGATTGCCGGCCGCGTCGGCGAGGCCGAACGCAAACGCACGCTCGACCTGCTCAAGCTGGTCGGACTTTCGGGATTCGAAGACTACTATCCGCGCCAATTGTCCGGCGGCATGCGGCAGCGCCTCAATCTGGCGCGGGCACTGGCGGTGGACCCTGAAATCCTGCTGATGGACGAGCCTTTTTCGGCGCTCGATGCGCAGACCCGCGAGATCATGCAGACCGAATTGATGCGGGTGTGGGAGCAAGGCCGCAAGACGGTGCTGTTCGTCACGCACCAGATCGATGAAGCGGTCTTCCTTTCCGACCGGGTGTTCGTGTTTGCGCGCCGTCCGGGCCGGATCCAGGAAATCATCGATATCGATCTGCCGCGCCCGCGGCCGCTGGATATCAAGCGCACGCCCAAGTTCGTCGCCTATGTCGACAAGATCTGGAAGATGATCGAGCACGATGTGCGCGAATCGGTATTGCATGAACATGTTTGATGTTTGATTCGATGTTTGATATTTGACGCGCCGGCCCGGCAAAGCAGCAGCAACCGTTAGCAGCAACCGTTAGAAGATCGACCGGCAATACCGGCCCGTATTCCCCCGCTTGCAGGAAGCACCGCCCTTGAAATGGGCGGGGGGATTCGTTCGTTCCGAATTTCGTACCGCGTCGGCCTTGAGGCGCCGGCGGTGAAGACGGCAAGACAAGCCGCGCCCGTTTCATGCAGTCCATATCAACTACTGACATAGGAGTAATCAATGAAATCCGTTTTATCCACAGCCCATTCGTCCGCAAGGGGGCGTCTATGCCGAAGCGCAGGAAAAATCGCCGGCGGCGCATTCGCATTGATGGCAATGACGGCGAGTCCGTCCTATGCGCAAACCTCCGTGACGGTCTACGGCCTCATCGACGCCGCGGTGGCGTACAGCAACAAGGTTGCCGCCGGCGCCGCCAGCGGCAACAGCCTGACCATCAATTCGGGCACCCTGCAGGGGTCCCGGCTCGGTTTCAAGGGCGTTGAAGATCTGGGAGGCGGTCTGAAATCCATGTTCGTGCTCGAGAGCGGTTTCAATGTCGACACCGGCGCCTCCGGCCAGGGAGGCGTGTTCATGGGCCGGACCGCGACCGTGGGACTGGCCGGCAGTCTGGGTCAGGCCGCTGTCGGACGCCAGGCGGATTTCGCCTACACCAATCTGGCGATGTTTACCTCGGCCAGCCCGTTCGGATTCTCGACGCTGGTCAATAGCGTGCATGCGATGAATCTCGACCGGACCGAAGGCTCGCGCCTGAACAACTCGATCCGCTATGACACGCCGTCCACCCTGGGCGGCTTCAAGGGTAGCGCGATCTACGGTCTCGGCGAGCAGGCGGGCAACGCGTCGGCCGGCCAGTCCGGCGGTGTGGCGGGCATGTATTCGGCGGGACAGTTCACAGTGGGCGCAAGCTACTTCGAGGTCAAGGCCGCCGCGGCAGCCGGCGTGACGCCGACGACGCCGTCCAGCGATACCGGCACCGCCTGCGCCAACGCCATCGGGCATGCTGGCGACACCTGCCTGAAAACGCTGACGCTGGTCACCGGCTATCAGGCCGGCCCGGCGCTGTTGTTCGCGTCCTGGTCGCAAGTCAAGCAGCCGTTGGCCGGCGCCACCGGCGCCCGGACTCTGGGCGGTTCCGCCAACGACAAGATCGACCTGTTCGATGTCGGCGTGAACTATCGTCTGACCAATTCGCTGCGCCTGCTCGTCAGCGCCGTGCAGGACCACGCCTCGTTCGTCGGCGCGGCTTCCGGCCGGGTGACGCAGTACAACCTCGGTCTGGACTACAACCTCTCCAAGCGCACCGACGTCTACACGCTGCTGGGTAATCAGCATACTTCGGGCATGACGGCGCCGGGCATCTACAGCGCACCCGGCGGCGACAATGCGCAGACTGTGCTGCTGACAGGCATCCGCCACACGTTCTGAACAGGAAAAGCGATGGCAGCAATATGAGCCATCGGCCCGGCACAGCGCCTGAATAAGAACGCGCTCGAGATTTTCGAACCCGATCTGGTTCAGGCCGCTGATGCGATTTCCACGCCCCTTGGCTATGGGTGAAATCAAGGAAGCCGGTGCATGCCGCAAGCCGAGTAACACAGTGACTGATACAGCCGTTTCCTCTATACAGAGGCAAGCAATTACAAAACTTTGCAGAAAGGTGTTTTCAATTATGGGTACCGAATCGCATTACCACAGCAAAAAAGACCGGGTGTTCGTGCGCGCCATCGCCGGCCCCTACAATCTGAAGGATGAACTGACCCGGCTGCGTTCGATGCCGCGCGTGCGCAAAGCCAAGGAAATCAAGTTTGTCGACGGTCCGCAGGCGTTCAGCCGGCATTACGTCGAGCCGAAGGACGGCATCACGCAGACATTCCACTTCCATATGGAAGAATACGGTCCGGGCGGCAAGTCGCAAAAGCACGGCCACGTCAACGAAGCGGCGTTCTACATTCTCGACGGCACCGGCTATGAAATCCACGACGGCATCCGCTACGACTGGGATGCCGGCGACATTGCCATCGTGCACAACAACTGCGTGCATCAGCACTTCAACGCCAGCTCGACCAAGCCGGCCCGTGCGCTGGTGATCAAGACCAAGCCGATGTACCTGTTCATGAACATGCTGTTCCAGCAACAGGTTGAACCGCGATCCACGGAACCTGCTCCTGGCGGCGAGGGATTCACGGTGCGCGAAGCCGAAGAAGACTACAACCATCCGAAGTGATCGGATGGGAACGCAAACGGACAACAGGATAAAGGAGTAGATCATGGCATGGGGTGAATCGAAGGTATGGATGAACGGTACCGCGCATCAGGAGCTGTATCAGGACTTGCTGGACGACGCGTCGGCGGCGCCGGCGCGCAACGGCAAGCGCAAGAAGGTGGTGCATCCGAACGAGATGCCGTGGGAAATGTCGCGCCAGGGGTTGTTGAAGCACCTGCTGCACGAGCAGATGAACACGCGGATGGAAACGGTCAATGCGTACATGCAGATCATTCCGCCGGGCAGCCGTTCTGGCAAGCACCGTCATCTGGCCGAAGAATGCGTGTATGTGCTGGAAGGGCGCGGCTACGACCTGCATCAGGACTGCGATGTGGAAATCACCGACACGTACCACTGGAAGGCGCAGGACGAAGTCAAGCGGTATGAATGGGAAGCGGGCGACGTGATCTACATTCCGCCCAATACGA
>JAQGLW010000132.1 GCA_028292665.1 Herminiimonas sp. | reverse complement strand
CCGTTGTTGGGTATTGGGTGTTGGCCCCTTCCCCCTCTGGGGGAAGGCTGGGATGGGGGCTGCGCGGCGCCTGAAAGCGCAAGGCTTCGTGGGAGGCCGCTTGCCCCCACCTCAACCCTCCCCAGGGAGGGGAGGGAGCAAGTCAGGGGAGAAAGACAACGTTACTGGTAGCCCTTCGGAAACGGATCCGGCTTGATCAACTCCGCCGACTCCGCCACCACCTTGAACGACCCATCCGCCTGCCCCTGGCCGATGCGCGCCTTGCTCCACAGGTGGTGGTTGGCGTCCAGCTTCACGTAGCCTTCGGGCGCCGTCTTCAGCTCGATGCCCGGCGAGCTGGCCACGACCTTGTCCACGTCGAAGCTGCCGGCCTTCTCCACGGCCGCCTTCCACAGCCAGGGCCCCAGGTAGCCGGCCTGCGTCACGTCGCCGATCACCGCGTCCTTGCCGTACTTGGCCTTGAAGGCCGCCACGAACTTCTTGTTGTTCTCGTTGTCCAGCGACTGGAAGTACTTCATCGACGAGTAGAAGCCCGCGAAGTTCTCGCCGCCCACGCCCGTCATCTCGTCTTCGGTCACGGCCAGCGTCAGCAGGAACTGCTTGTCGCCCGTGATGCCCGCGGCCTTGAGCTGCTTGTAGAAGGCCACGTTGGAGCCGCCCACCACCGCAGCGAAGATGCAGTCGGGCTTGGCCACCTTGATCTTGTTGATCAGCGAGTTGAAGTTGGTCTGGCCCAGCGGGTAGTACTCCTCGCCCTTGACCGAACCCTTCTGGAAGTTCTCGATGTGCTTGCGCGCGATCTTCATCGAGGTGCGCGGCCAGATGTAGTCGGAGCCGACCAGGAAGTAGGTTTTGGCTTTCTTCTCCTTGGAGATCCAGTCGAGACTTGCCAGAATCTGTTGCGTGGCTTCCTGACCGGTGTAGATCACGTTTTTGGACTGTTCCAGACCTTCGTAGAAAGTCGGGTAGTACAACAGGCCGTTATCCTTTTCGAACACCGGCAGCACTGCCTTGCGGGAGGCTGAAGTCCAGCAGCCGAATACCGCCGCGACGTGATCGTTTTCCAGCAGCTTCTTGGCTTTTTCCGCGAAGGTCGGCCAGTCGCTGGCGCCGTCTTCCTGAATGATCTTGATCTTGCGGCCGAGGATTCCGCCCATCGCATTGATCTGGTCGATCGCCAGCCGCTCGGCCTGGATCGAACCGGTTTCGCTGATTGCCATCGTGCCGGTTGCCGAATGCAACTGGCCGACAATGACTTCGGTATCCGTTACTGCAAGCTTGGTCGTGTTGATCTTTGCGGTGGGAAGCTGTTGAGAAAAACTCAACGACGGGAGCGTCATCGCAGAAGCGACTGCCAATCCAATGAGAACCTTGCGACGCTGCGCCGACTTGATATCGGAGGGTGAACGATGAGACATGCGGTACTCCTTTCAGACTGTGATGTTTCGGAAAAGCGGATCGGTAACGCTCAGCTTTCGTCTGCGTGTTAGTACCGGAGTCCGGTGCTATCGGCTTGGGAAGTTGTTCGCTCTGGGAAGGAGATTAGAAGCTGCGTTGCGGCGCAGCAATACGTTGTTTGACGTAAGCACTGCATGCGGATTGAACTGCAGCGCACTGCTTTGTGCCGCCTGCGCTTTACGAGTGTGCAGCGGGGCCGGTTGCGCAATAGGCGGCCGCAACCGGCGCACCGTAACAGGGAGGAGCGAGCGGAGAGCCGGCAAGCGCATTCGATACGTTAATTGACGTATGTGCAGTTGCAAACGGCATGACTAGCATCGCATCGGCAGCAAAAAGTCTCTTGGCTTGGAATTTGCTTTTGCCAACTCACGTTCACCCGTCATGCGTTATCAAATCGCTTGCCATCAACCGGAGAAAATTGTGACCGCGGCCGCCCCTCAGCGCATCATCAAAATCCGGCGCGATTACAACACCTGGGTCGCCAATGAGACGCTGGAGGACTATGCGTTGCGCTTTACGCCGCGCGCATTCCGCAAATGGTCCGAATTCAGCCTTGCCAATACCGCAATGGGAGCAGTCTCGTTTCTGGCGCTGGAAGCCATCGGCGGCGCGATCACGCTGAGTTATGGATTTTCCAATGCCTTCTGGGCGATTCTCTGCGTGTCCGTGCTGATTTTCCTGACCGGCCTGCCGATCAGCTATTACGCTGCGAAATACGGCGTCGACATGGACCTGCTCACGCGCGGCGCCGGTTTCGGTTACATCGGCTCGACCATCACCTCGCTGATCTACGCATCGTTCACCTTCATTTTTTTCGCGCTGGAGGCGTCGATCATGGCGCAGGCGGTCGAACTCTATTTCAATTTGCCGCTGGCACTGAGTTATATCGTCTGTTCGATCGTCATCATCCCGTTGGTCGCATACGGCATCACCTGGATCAGCCGATTGCAGTTATGGACACAGCCGATATGGATCGTGCTGCTGGTTTTGCCGTATGCGTGCGTGTTCTGGAAAGAGCCAGGCGCGCTCACCGGCATGGTGACTTTTATCGGACGTTCCGAGGAGGGCGGCTCATTCAATCTGGCGCTATTCGGCGCTGCGGCGGCGGTAGCCTTTTCGTTGATCGCGCAGATTGGCGAGCAGGTCGATTTCCTGCGCTTTCTGCCGGAAAAAACGCGCGACAATCGCGTGCGCTGGTGGTCGGCGCTCTTGCTCGCCGGGCCCGGCTGGATTTTCCCGGGCGCCGCGAAAATGCTGGGCGGCGCCTTGCTGGCATTCCTCGCAATTCAACACGAGGTGCCGCTCGCCAAGGCGGTTGAGCCGACCCAGATGTATCTGGTCGGCTTCAGCTATGTGTTTTCGGACCCGGCCTGGGTGCTGGGGGCGGTGACGCTGTTCGTGGTCGTATCGCAAATTAAAATCAATATCACGAATGCCTATGCGGGTTCGCTCGCCTGGTCGAATTTTTTCGCGCGCCTCACTCATAGCCATCCGGGACGCGTGGTGTGGCTGGTCTTCAACGTACTGATCGCCGTGTTCCTGATGGAGCTGGGCGTATTCAAGGCGCTGGAACATGTTCTGGGACTTTACTCGCTCGTGGCGATTTCCTGGATCGGGGCGGTAGTGGCGGATCTGGTCATTAACAAACCGCTGGGGCTCAGTCCGGCGCATATTGAATTCAAGCGCGCTCATTTATACGACATCAATCCGGTCGGCGTTGGTTCCATGGTGTCGGCGTCGCTGCTGTCGGCAATCGCATTATCGGGCTTCATGGGGGCCGTTGCGCAGGCGCTGGCGCCGTTCATTGCGCTGGGCAGCGCTATCGCGATGGCGCCTCTAATCGCGCTTGCCACCCGCAGCCGCTACTACATCGCGCGTTCGGACAGTCTGCATCAGACCGGCCCCGGACCGCTGAGCTGCGTGATTTGCGAAAACCGGTTTGAATCCGAAGACATGGCGCATTGTCCGGCGTACCAGGGGGCGATCTGCTCGCTGTGCTGTTCGCTCGACGTGCGTTGCAACGACCGCTGCAAAGTCTCCGCCCGGCTGCCCGACCAGATCATGGACCTGCTGCGGACCGTGCTGCCGCAACGCTTCGCATTGAAATTGCAAACCCGCATCGGGCACTATCTGGTTGTTCTCGGCTTGTTTGCCGCCGGACTGGCTCTTTTGCTGTGGCTGCTGTACTACCAGGAAATCACGGGGCTCGCGGCATTGCCGGCTTACGGACCCGAATCGTTGCGCAGCATCTTCGTCAAACTTTTCTGCACACTGCTTCTGCTGACCGGAGTCGGTACGTGGTGGCTGGTGCTTACCAATGACAGCCGTCGCGTCGCGCATGAAGAATCGGACCGTCAGACCCATCTGTTGATGCAGGAAATCGAGGCGCACAAGCAAACCGATGCGCAACTGCAGCGCGCCAAGGAGTCGGCGGAGTTCGCCAACCTCGCCAAGAGCCGCTTCGTAACCGGCATGAGCCATGAGTTGCGCACGCCGCTCAACAGCATCCTCGGCTACGCCCAGATCCTGCAATTCGACCCTGCGATTCCGGCCAGCCGCAAGGATGCGATTGACGTGATTCACAACAGCGGAAATCATTTGCTGGGCCTCATCGACGGCCTGCTCGATATCGCCAAGATAGAAGCAGGAAAAATGCGTCTCGAATCGGACGAATTGCCTCTCGGCGATTTTCTGGAGCAGATTATCCGGATGTTTGCGCCGCTGGCCGCCGGGAAGGGGCTGGCTTTTCAATTCATTCCGGCCGGACGCATTCCTGAAGTGGTACGCGCCGATCACAAGCGGATGCGCCAGATCCTGATCAATCTTTTAGCCAACGCGGTCAAATTCACCGATGCCGGATCGGTCATTCTGCGCTTGCATTACGTGCGCGAGATGGCGCATTTTGAAATTGAAGACACCGGCATCGGCATTTCAGAGACCGACGCCGAACGAATTTTTCTGCCATTCGAGCGCAGCGCCAGCGCCGATCTGAGAGAGGATATCGGCACCGGTCTCGGACTGACGATAAGCCGCATGCTGACGCAAATCATGGGCGGCGAATTATCGCTAAAAAGCCGGCTCGGCAGCGGCAGCACCTTCATGCTCAAGCTCTATCTGCCTGAAGTCCATGCGCCGCGCCATCAACTGAAACTCGAAGACCAGATGTCCGGCTATGCGGGCATGCGAAGGCGGATTCTGATAGTCGATGATCAGGCGCCGCAGCGCAAGATTCTTGCGGGGATGCTGATACCGATGGGCTTTGACATTCTCGAAGCCGACAGCGGCGCCGCCTGCCTGGCCGAAATTGCTTCGCACCCGCCGGATCTCGTACTGCTGGATATCGCGATGCCGGTGATGGATGGCTGGGCGGTCAGCCGCGCAATTCGCGATCGCGGCTACGCGGCGCTGCCGATCATCATCGTCTCCGCCAATGCCTTCGACATGGCGGCGGGGCGCGCCGAATTTCCATGCCATGACGGGTTTATCGTAAAGCCGGTGTCGTTGCCGGAATTGCTGGCCAAGATCAAGCTGCACCTGCGCCTTGACTGGATCGCCGATCCTGTGTTGCCGGCGCCGGCCGGCGTCTTGTCCAGGGCGGAAACGATTCCTCCGGTGGAGGATCTGATGGTATTGCTCGAGTTGGGATCGATGGGCTACATCAAAGGCATTCTGGAAAAGCTCGCCGAGCTGGAACGGCAAACTCCATCGCATACGGCCTTTGCCACGGAACTGCGCCGGCTGGTGAAACGCTTTCGCCTGAACGAATACTCGATCCGACTCAAGGAGGCCATCCGCAATGTCACGGATAACGTCCGATAAGCATGTGATCCTGATCGTCGACGATGTGCCAGACAACCTTGCGGTGCTGTCGGATGCACTGGACGAAGCCGGATACATGGTGCTGGTTGCCACCGATGGCCTCGGCGCGATCGAGCGGCTCGGCTATGTCACGCCGAATCTGATTCTGCTGGACGCAGTGATGCCCGGCATGGATGGTTTCGAGACTTGCCGCCGCATCAGATCGCTTCCGGGTGCGAGCCATATACCGGTGATTTTCATGACAGGTCTCACCGAGACCGAACATGTGGTGAAAGGCTTTGAAGTCGGCGGCAATGATTATGTGATAAAACCGCTCGAGCCGCGGGAAGTCATCGCACGGATCGCATCGCATTTGCGCAACGCCAGCATGATCTCGCTTGCCACCGCAGCGAGCGAAGCGGCTGCCCACGCGGTGATCGTGCTGGATCGGGATGGCGTGCCGATCTGGCAAACCAGCAAGGCGGTTGAATGGATCGACGCTTATTTTCCCGATGCCGATTTGAAGGTATCCGTATTGCCTCTGTTGCTGTATGACTGGGTGAATGAACATCTCGCTTCCGTAACGGAAAATTCCTGTCCGGTTGCTCCCTTGCGGGTCAAAGGGCCGGGCACCGAATTGAGCATTCGATTTTCCAAAGGTGAACGCAGCGGGGACCTGCTGCTTGTTCTTGAAGAATCCATCAGCACGGAGCCGATGGCAAGCTATCAGCTCACGCCGCGCGAAAGCGATGTTCTTGCATGGCTGGCCAAAGGGAAAACCAATCGGGATATCGCCGAGATTCTCGGCATGAGCCCGCGCACCGTAAACAAGCACCTCGAGCACATTTTTGTAAAGCTGGGAGTGGAGACGCGTTCGGCCGCGGCGGCGCTGGCGGTCAGCAGGAAACATATTGCGAGCGAGATTTTCTAGCGACGGGTCTCCTGGACAACGAGACCTGCGCCGCTCCTATTCAAGTCTGCCTCAATCGAAATGGAGCGCAAGCGGGCGGCATGACCGACCAAGGTGATCGGGAACGCGGTGCGCCGGATTTACGACGGACGCTACGGGCGCGGCTTCTGCGACCTGCTTGCAAGCACCAACGCAATACCGGCGGTGAGGACGATCGTCTGCATTGCGGGCAGGCTGCGGCGCTCTTCATGCATGGGCCGCCGCCAGGACGACTGCCCAGGACAGCAGTGCGACACCGAGCGGCGTGCTGAGACGCCGGCCCCAGCGAACGTTCTTTTCGATCGCCATCACGGCCGCAAGCAGGAGCATCCAGCCGAGGCTGCCGGCGCCGAGCGCGAACATCAGCAGCATCAGCGCCCAGCAGCACCCGACGCAGAACAGGCCGTGCTGCGCGCCAAGCGCGAACGCGTGCCGTGCTTGCGCATGCCCGCGCCAATGCTCGATAACGAAGCTCAAGGGCGTGCGGCACTTTTCCAGGCACCGGTACTTGAGCCTGCTGAATTGAAATGCGCCGGCCAACGCAATGGTCGCGGCACCGATCAGCCAGCCATGCCAAGCCAGTGCGGGTACGCCGGCGAGCAGGGACAGTACTGCACTGTGAAGTGCATGCGCCAGGAGCCCGAATGCTCCCCACACCGTCATGTAACCCAGGCCGAGCAGCATGAGGAGGCGCCCATGGTCCGGGCGTTGTGCCGTCAACCGGTCGAAGGTGTTGAACAACGGCAAGGTGGTCGGCAGCATCATGGCCGCCGTCATGAGTATCCACGCGGCGGCGTAGAGCACCATGGGCACGACCACATCGCCGGCGGGAACGGCACGGCACAGAAACGCCGCCGGTCCTGACGCTGTCCAGTCATCGTGCTCGAGATAGCGTCCGTACGGGCTGCGCGCCCACGCCCACAATGCCACCCACGCAAGCACGATCAGCGCGGCCAGGACCAGCAAGAACACGCGATGATGAGGGAAGGCGCTGCGCCTGCCATCGGGCTCATGCATCGAAGACGAACGTGCTCTGCAAGGCGTTGTGGTTCTTGATGTCGAGGTCGATGCCGAGGGCGGCATTCCTGGATCGATAGGTCGGGGCCTTGCCGACAAACACCGGAGCCCCCGGCACCGTCGAGAACACGGTGTCGGAGAGGGTTGTCAGGCCGCCCATCGCGCCGCGATAGGGCTCGAGTTCGGCGTAGCAGTTTTTGCCGATCTCGAGTTCGCCCTTGCCGTCGACCACGGTGAACCGGATCGGCGCCCGCTCCACGGATACCACCTGGCCGATGAGCTTGACCAGATCGGCGATCGGCCCGCCCGCCTGCCCGGTGTAGACCTTGAGCAGCGCGTCTTCCTGCGCCTTGGAGGCATGGTCGTCGACATAGATCGCGGCGGTCCAGTTGCCTTCCAGGATGTTGCCCGGAATATGGGCCACGGCAGCAATGGTGTTGCCGCCCACATCGAGGTCCCCGACCGTTCCCTTGTCTATGCGCCACGCGACGATGGTGTCGCAGGTGCCGTTGTCAGGATCTTCGCCGATCCAGCAGGGGCATAGGACGTTGCAATTGCAAACCTCGAGCAGACGGCCTTCCAAGTGATAGCTCATACGAACCTCCGTTGAAGCCACACGAACACGGACTTGTCGCCGCGCCTTGCGGCGGCAAGGGATAATTTATTCTATGCTGCGGGGTGAACCAATTCAAGTTCGATGACGTCCAGGCAAGCCGTCGTGCGAGGTCGTTGAGTCATTTGACCTGGTGCCGAAAGTGTTCTTCGACGTTCGCATTGGGCAACACCATCGGAAGAAGGCTTGTGGCCGATTGTGTTGAAAAGTCGGAGAGCAATATCCTGGAAGTTTCATTGCATCACAAACGAGTCCGTTCGATAACGGCCATTCCGAAGACGACGCACTATTGGATCGTATTTTGAAAAAGCGGTGTGCGCTGCGCCCGCAATGAATCGCCTGACGGGATAAAGCACAAGCGGAGGTCGAAGCGAAACATTGCCTGCCGACTTTTTCAACGCAATCAACCATATGCGGACGGTCAGCGGACAGGCGGCAAAGCAGTCAATCGTATCCGCATTCCCCAGCCTCCCGAGGGTCAGAAATCAGCCTTGACAGAGATTTCAGGCTTGACTAATATACATACCAACTAGTTGGTATGGAATAGATGATGAGAACCAAAGACAGTACTGCAACGCGGACAAGTCTCCTCGATGCTGCGCGCGATGTCATTCGCGCGAAGGGCTACACGGCAACGACGGTGGACGACATCTGTACGGCGGCAGGGGTGACCAAGGGCAGTTTCTTCCATCACTTCGCAAGCAAAGAGCAGCTGGGCATTGCGGCAATCGAGCAGTTCGGAGCGATGGCTGCGTCGCTCTTCGGCTCCGCACCGTACAACGAACTGCCAGATCCTCGTGACCGGGTGCTGGGCTATATCGATTTCCGCGCGTCGCTGCTTGATGGGGATATTGCGCAATACACATGCCTGCTGGGCACATCGGTGCAGGAGGTGTATGCCACGCATCCGGACATTCGCGCTGCCTGCGACCAGGGCATGTCTGCGCATGTGACCGAGTTGGTGCGGGACATCGAGGCGGCAAAGCAACTGTACGCGCCGGACGCACCGTGGAGCGCACAGAGCGTCGGCTATTTCATGCAGTCCGTTCTGCAAGGTTCATTCATCTTTGCGAAGGCAAAGCAAGGTCCGGAGGTCGCGCTCGAGTGTCTTGAGCACTTGCGGCGCTATCTGGAAACACTTTTCAACCAGCCACGAAACATCAACCCGAAGGAGAAAAAAACATGACCAATTCTCAAGTAAAGCCCATTCCGGATGGAATGCACTCCGTAACGCCCCATCTGGTTTGCGCGGGCGCGGCCGAAGCCATCGAGTTTTACAAGAAGGCCTTCGGTGCTGTGGAATTGTCGCGACTGCCGGGGCCGGGCGGGAAACTCATGCATGCGATGATCCGGATCGGTGATTCGGCCGTCATGCTCGTGGACGAATTCCCCGACTGGGGTTCATTCGGTCCGAAGTCGCTCAAGGGTTCACCGGTCACGATCCACTTGCAGGTCGAGGATGTCGACGCAGTGGTCAGGCAAGCCGCTGCTGCCGGGGCGAAGATTACGATGCCAGTTGAGGATATGTTCTGGGGCGACCGTTATGGTGTGCTCGAAGACCCGTTTGGTCATCATTGGTCAGTGGCCACGCATGTTCGCGATGTGAGCATGGAAGAGATGCAACAGGCGATGCAGAAAATGTGCAACTAACGACAACACATTCCATGTGAATGGACAGTATCGAAAGGAGAAAACAACATGACCAGCACCAACAAAACCACACCGGCCTCGGATCGCGAGCTTGTGTTGACCCGCATCATCGATGCGCCGCGCGAAAAAGTATTCAAGGCATGGACCGATCCCGAACTGCTCAAGCAATGGTTCGCGCCCGCCCCCTGGACGACGCCTGCGGCGCAAACCGATGTCCGGCCGGGCGGCTCGAGCCTGATCGTCATGCGCGGCCCCGACGGCAACGACTTTCCAAACAGCGGCGTCTATCTCGAAGTCGTCAAGAATGAGCGGCTCGTCTTCACCGATGCCTACACGAAGGCCTGGGAACCGTCGGAAAAACCGTTCATGACGGTGATCCTGACTTTCGAGGACGAGGGCGGCAAGACAAAATACACCGCCCGCGTACGGCACTGGACGGTTGCCGATCGCGAGACTCACGAAAAGATGGGCTTCCATCAAGGCTGGGGCCAGTGCACAGACCAGCTTGCGGCTCTCGTCGCGCGACTCTGACCCGGTTCGCCTCGCAGGCCTGCCGGGCTGTTCCCTGCTGCACGATCCGACGGCACTCATGGCAGACGCAAGGCATTTGCGATTTGATTCATTCACCGCAAGGAGAAACACAGCATGCAGAAAATCACCCCGTTCCTATGGTTCGACGGCAAGGCCGAGGAAGCCGCCAATTTCTATGCCTCTATCTTCAACAACTCAAGGATCGTCGACATTACTCGTTACGGAGAAGGATCTCCGGCCCCGAAAGGCACGGTAATGACTGCACGGTTTCTGCTCGAAGGGCAGGAATTCGTGGCGCTCAATGGCGGACCGCATTTCACTTTCTCGCCTGCCATCTCTTTTGTAGTCAATTGCGAGTCGCAGCAGGAAGTGGACGACTTGTGGGAGAAACTTTCCGCAAGCGGAGAAGAAGGCCAATGCGGGTGGCTCAAGGACAAATTCGGCGTGTCGTGGCAAATTGTTCCAACTGTCCTGGTGACGATGCTGACCAGCCCCGATGCCGCTCGCGCTCAAAGAGCGATGACGGCAATGATGCAAATGAAGAAGATCGATATATCGCTGCTGGAGCAAGCGCAAAAAAATGCCTGACCCTTGCCAGCCGGATCCGCAACGTCGGCTCCGCCGGCCGTTGCGGCCGGATTGCTTCTACAGGCATACACAGGCGCTGCATTGCAGAGGTTCTATCTGCATTCCGTAAATACAATTCTTTAGGGAAGCAAGAGTTCGCTCGCGCTTGACGGATTCCGGTGCTTGCCGGAATCGCATCGAACACTCTTGCGGCTGCGCTTTGCTTTCTCTATTTGCAAGTAGAGATCGTTCGAACGGTCCGCAGCAGCGGCAAACGCCGTACGTTTATTCTCACGATTCGAATCAAGAGAGGCTTATCGAGCTTCCAATGCATGGACCTTGCGTTCCTGCTCGGAAAGCCGTTGTCGAAATCAAGACCGCAGGCCTTGATTTTTCTCACCATTGAACACGAAAAAATTGGTTTAAATACCAAGGCGGACACAATCGGGAGTTGCTGGCCAATGGAGCTGCCATAGCGACGGGGCACGGCGAATTGTATTGGAAGTCGCATCATGGCAAGGATAGCGGTCGGACGACGAAGCTTGCTGATACTGCTGTTGCCGGCGCTATCGGGAATCTCGTCCTGCTCGCAGAAAAATGCCGCGCCGCCGCAGATGCCGCCGCCTGAAGTTTCAGTGGTCAAGGTAACCGCCGCACCGGTTACCATGTACGAAGAATATGCGGCACAGACCGAGGCGGTTAATACGGTCGAGATTCGTTCTCGCGTAGGAGGCACCCTGGAGCGTCAGGCATTCCAGGACGGCATGAAGGTGAAGAGAAGCGACTTGCTGTTCGTCATCGATCAGCAGCCGTATATCGCGGCGCTTGCGCAGGCCAACGCAAATCTCGCACAAGCGCGGGCCTCGTATCTGAACTCGCAGCAGAATCTGGCGCGATTGCGGCCGCTCCTGGCGGATCAGGCGATCAGCCGGCAAGATCTGGATGCCGCCATCGCCAAAGAGAGATCCGACGCAGCTGCCGTTGGCTCGGGCCAGGCGCAAGTCAAACAGGCGGAACTTAACCTTGGCTATACGAAGATCCGGGCACCGCGCGACGGCGCCACGAGCAAGGCGCTGATCAAGAGCGGCGGTTTGGTCAATGCATCAAGCACGCTGTTGACTACGCTGTATTCGATCGATCCGGTCTATGTCAACTTCACCATCAGCGAACAAAACCTGGCCGAATTGCAAAAGCAATTCGATCTCACGGGACGGCAAAGGCAAGCGCCGCCGTTCAGGCTGAAACTCATCGATGGCAGCGATTACAAATACAGCGGCAAATTCAACTTTGTGGATGCGGCGGTCGATCCGAAAAATGGAACCCTGCAGGTTCGGCTTACGGTGCCGAATCCGGAACAGGCATTGAGGCCGGGACAATTCGTGCGCGTGGTGATGCCTGCGCGACAGAATTCGAAGGCCATCCTGGTGCCGCAGAAGGCGGTGCAGGAGTTGCAGGGGAAGCGCTCGGTATTTGTCATCGGTCCGGACAACAAGGCGATCCACCGCGATATCGGCGCCACGATACGGAAGGGCAACGATTGGGTTGTGGAAAGCGGCCTTGATCCGGGCGATATGGTGGTGGTCGAAGGCATCTCCAAGGTGCAGCCGGGCGCGCCTGTGAAACCTGTGCTGCTTGCGCAGAATGCCGGCGGATCGTAGATGTTCAACTTCTTCATCGATCGCCCGATTTTCTCCACGGTCATTTCACTGATCATCACGCTGGCGGGCGCGCTGGCCGCATTCAGTTTGCCGGTTTCGCAATATCCGCAAATCGTGCCGCCGCAGGTGCAGGTATCGGCCAACTTCCCGGGCGCCAATGCCGATGTCGTGAGCCAGTCGATCGCAGCGCCGATCGAGCAGCAAGTCAATGGCGCCAAGAACATGATCTACATGGACTCGAAGAGCGCCAATGACGGCTCCTACAGCCTGGTGGTGACGTTCGATATCGGAACGGACCAGGATCTTGCCGCGGTCGATGTGCAAAACCGGGTCGCGATTGCGCAGAGCACACTGCCGGCCGATGTCACCCGCCAAGGCATCACCATCCGCAAGCAATCGACCGATTTTCTCGAGGTATTGTCGCTGACCTCGCCCGACGGCCGCTTCGATACCACGTTCATGAGCAACTATGCGCTGCTCAATCTGCAGGACACGCTGTCGCGCATTCCAGGGGTCGGCGTGGTGCGCATTTTCGGCGCACGCGACTACAGCATGCGCATCTGGCTGAACCCGGACAAGATGGCGCGCCTCGGCGTGACGTCAGGCGATGTGCAACGCGTAATCCAGGAACAGAACGTGGTGGCGCCGGCCGGCCGCATCGGCGTGCCGCCGGTGCCGTCAGGGCAGCAGATGCAGTATTCAGCGACAATTCAGGGCCGGTTGTCGCAGCCGTCGCAATACGAGAACATGATCATCCGCGCCGCGCCCGAAGGCCAGATCGTCTATCTGAAGGATGTCGCGCGGGTTGAACTCGGCGGCGCCGACTACAGCATCAGCGTGCAGCAGGATGGCATACCCGGCGTGTTCATCGGCATCTTCCTGCAGCCGGATGCCAACGCACTGGAGGTGGCGAAACAGGTCGGGCAAACCATGGATGACGCGGCCCGGCGCTTTCCACCGGGGTTGGTGTATTCGATTCCGTACAGCACCACTCCTTTCGTCACCCAATCGCTGAAGGATGTGCTGACAACGCTCGGCGAAGCCTTTGTGCTGGTATTGATCGTCGTGTTCCTGTTCCTGCAAACCTGGCGCGCCACGATCATCCCGATGCTGGCGGTGCCGGTGTCGCTGGTCGGCACCTTCGCGGTATTTGCCGCACTCGGATTTTCGATCAACACGCTCACGCTGTTCGGGCTGGTGCTGGCGATCGGCATCGTGGTCGACGATGCGATCGTGGTGGTGGAGGCGGTGCAGCATCGGCTCGACGCCGAGCGCATTACTCCGCGCGAGGCGACCAAAGCGGCGATTGCCGATGTCGGCGGGCCGGTGATCGCGATTGCGCTGGTGCTGGCGGCGGTGTTCATTCCGGTTGCCTTCCTCGGCGGGTTGACCGGGCAGTTATATCGCCAATTCGCACTGACGCTGGCTACCTCGGTCATATTGTCGGCGGTGGTTGCGCTGACGCTGACGCCGGCCATGTGCGCGCTGCTGCTGCGGCCGGCCGCGCAGGAAAGGCCGCACGGGCTGCTCGGCCGTTTTTTCGATCGCTTCAATCATGCGTTCGCCGCGTTTTCCAATCGCTATTCCAACGGTGTGGTGAAGCTGGAGCGTCACGCGGCCATGGTCACGTTGATCTTCGTCGTCCTGCTGGCGGCAATCTACGGCCTGATCCGTGCCCGTCCGACCGGACTGGTGCCGTCGGAAGACCAGGGCTATGCGTTTGCCGTCATGCAGCTGCCGCCGGCGGCGTCGCTGGAGCGCACCAATGCGGCGGTCGCGCAGTTGACCAAAATCGCGCTTGAAACAAACGGCGTGGCGGGTGTCGCTTCGTTGTCCGGATTCAATCTGCTGACCGGGTTGTCGACTTCGTATAATTCGACCACTTTCATCCGCTTCAAGCCGTGGGATGAACGCAAAGCGCCGGGCCAAAGCGCCGACGATATCGTGCGCATACTGACCGGCCGCCTGAATGGCGAGATCAAGGAAGCCCAGGCGCTGGTGCTGAATCCGCCGCCGATCCGCGGTCTGGGCACGACCGGCGGCTTCGACTTCATCCTGCAGGAACGCACCGGAGGCGATCCGAAACAGTTTTCACAGGTGTTGCAGAATGTGGCGGCCGCGGCGCGCAAGCGGCCCGAGCTCGGCTTCGTGTTTCCCAATTACGACGACCGCACGCCGCAGATCGAGTATGAAGTCGATCGCGAAAAGGTCAAGACCTTCGGGATTGCGCTCAACGACGTCTTCTTCACGCTGCAGACCATGATGGGCAGTTACTACGTCAACGACTTCAACCTGTTCGGCCGTACTTTCCGGGTGCAGATGCAGGCCGAAGCCAACGCACGCGCCCGTCCGGACGACATCAGCCGCTATTACGTGCGCAATGCGAACGGCGACATGGTGCCGCTGTCCGTGGCGCTCACGCCGCAATCGATCAACGGCCCGGAATTCTATGAACGCTACAACATCTACCGCGCCGCCACCATCACCGGCAGCGCGGCGCCCGGCTACAGTTCGGGGCAGGCGGCCCAGGCGATGCAGGAAGTGGCCGGCACGCTGCCGTCGGGTTACGGCTACGAGTGGACCGGCGCGACTTACCAGGAATTGAAAACCGCCGGGCAAACCGGCTACATTTTCGCGCTGTCGCTGATGTTCGTATTCCTGGTGCTGGCCGCCTTGTACGAAAGCTGGGCGATGCCGATCGCAATCCTGCTGGTCATTCCGTTCGGCGTACTCGGCGCGTTTCTCGGCTTGACGCTGCGCGGGTCGGTCAACAATGTGTACACGCAGATCGGGCTGATCATGCTGATCGGCCTCGCCGCGAAAAATGCGATCCTGATCGTCGAGTTCGCCAAGCTCGCGCGCGAGCGCGGCGCAACCATCCTGGAGGCTGCCAGGCAGGGTGCGCAACTGCGCTTGCGGCCGATCCTGATGACTTCGTTCGCATTCATTTTCGGCACTGTGCCGCTGGCGATCGCGACCGGCGCCGGGGCCGGCGCCCGGCAGGCGATCGGCACAACCGTCGTGTTCGGCATGCTGTTCGCAACCCTGATCGGGATTTTCGTGATCCCGGTTTTCTACGTGATGATCCAGCGCATCAGCGAGCGCAAAATGCCATTCCGGTCGGACGAGCCGTCGCCCGGCATCCCGCCGCCTGCCGCGCCGGAGCAGGGCAGTCCATGAATGTGCGTTCGATTTGCCTGGCAGGCGTGATGACGCTGACCGCCTGTTCGGTCGGACCGTCATACCGGCGGCCGGCATCCGACGTGCCCGATTCCTTTCGCGCACAGCAGGAAACGGCGAGCGTGCAATCGCTGGCCGACCTGCCTTGGTGGGATGTATATCAAGACAAGGTGCTGCAGCAACTCTTGCAAACCGCGCTGGCGCAGAACCGCGATGTAAAAATCGCCGTCGCCCGTGTGGCGGAAGCGCGTGCGCAAGTCGGCGTGAATCGCATCGCGCAACTGCCGCAGGTGGATCTTGCATTCAGCGCACAGCGCGGCCGCGTCTTTCAGCCTGGTTCATATGTGACCGGCGGCCTTTTCAACGGCGCTGCGGATGTCTCTTTCGAAGTCGATCTGTGGCAGCGGCTCGCCAGCCTCAGCGACGCCGCCCGGGCCGGTTTGCTGGCGACGGAATACGCGCGCAGCAGCGTGCAGATCAGCTTGATCAGCGATGTTGCCGCCGCCTATTTCAACCTGCTTGCGCTCGATCAGCAGTTCGGCATCATCGAACGCACCATCGTCTCGCGCGAGCGTTTTTTTCAACTCACGCAAAGCAGGTTCCGCCAGGGCGCCGCGGCCGGTCTGGATGTAAGCCGCGCCGAAGCGAGCCTGGCCGCTACACGCGCCGGCCTGTTCGATTTGCAGAGACAGATCGAACAGGCCGAAAATCAGCTGCAGATTTTGTTGGGGCAGAATCCGGCGCCGGTTACGCGTCCTCACCTCGACTTGCAGGCGCTGCCGGTGCCGCGCGAGATTCCGGCAGGACTGCCCTCGGCATTGCTGGAGCGCCGGCCCGACGTGCGGCAAGCCGAGTTCAACCTGGTTGCGGCAACCGCCAATGTGCGGGCTGCGAAAGCGGCGTTGTTCCCGACCATCTCGCTCACCGGAAATTACGGCTCGGAGAGCGTCGAGTTGTCTAAGCTTTTCAGCGGCCCGACCAGGATATGGTCATTCGGCTTGAATCTGCTGCAGCCGCTGATAAACGCGCAGCGCAACGGTTATCAGGTGGATGCCGCGCAAGCGCGCCAAGAGCAGTGGATCCTGCAATACCAGAGTACGGTTGCACAGGCGTTTCGCGAAGTGTCCGACGCGTTGGCGGCACGGCGTAGCTACGCCGGCTTCTTGCGCGCGCAGGAACAACAGGTCGGTGCGTTGCGAACAGCCAGCTTTCGCGTGCTGCGCCGTTACGAGGTCGGCTATTCATCCTATTTTGAAGTGATCGATGCCGATAGCAGCTTGCTGGCGGCGGAGTTGCAATTGGTGCAGGCCTATCGCAATAACCTGATATCGCTGGTTCAGCTTTATAAAGCGCTGGGTGGAGGATGGGAGCAGGCTGCATTTTCGCCGGTTGCATCGCCTCCGGCCAGGCAACCGTAGTCGGCCGGGGAAAGCGGAAATTACCCCGGCGACGCTTGCGCCGATAGCCGGGCGAGACCGGCTATTAATTTAATTCCTCTCAGTATCAGCTAAGTCTGCCTCCGTAGTCTCTCCATTACGCAACTTTCTGCGTTTTTTGGAGAACCACCATGTCTCGCTACAGCAAACTTTCCCTCCTCGCCGTCGCGCTCGGCGCTGCCGGTTCCGTCGCCTATGCCGCCAAAACCATCGAAAACGACGCGGCGGCTATCGCCAAAGCCAGGATTTCCTTAGTCCAGGCAGTCACTGCCGCCGAGCAGCATGTCAATGGCAAGGCAGCCAAAGCCGAGTTCGAGCACAGCAAGCAGCACGGCTGGGTATATGACATTGAAGTCGTCAGCGGTTCCAAGGTGTTTGATGTGAAGATCGATCCGGAAAAAGGGGCGGTCATTGCATCTACTGAAGACAAGGCCGACCATGATGATGGCCGCGACGAGCAAGACTGATTTTCCTTTAACCCGGCCGGGTCGCGCTGTTTCGGCGATCCGGCCCGGGAGCGTGCATGGAAGAACTCAATCGCGCGCTGTTCGCCCCGTTGATACACGCGGCCGGATCCAGAAGTGAAGCGACCCGCTGTGTCCAGCCTAAGTCTGGCCTAAGTCTGGCCTAAGTTTGGCCGGTCAAACTGGAATGTCATTCATTTCAATCAACATGTGCCGGAGCGTGCCATGAGTGCATTGCCTGCCAGTAATGGCGGCCTCGGCTTGAGCACAATGCGGACGAGCATCATTTTCCTCATAACCATCCTGGTTTTGGTGGTGTATATGACCGCTACGCAGAAAGCAGCCCGCGCACCGCAGCACTGAGCATAGCGTGCCGCGCACATCGGAATTCGACACAAAGAAAAGGAAACGCCCTATGAACAGCATTGCCGAAAGGAGTTTGAGCAAGGTTCCCGAGGTCACACTCGTCTTCTGGATCATCAAAATCGCTGCAACGACACTGGGAGAGACCGGCGGCGACGCGGTAACAATGTCGATGAATTTGGGCTACCTGGTCGGCACAGCCATCTTTGCCGCGATCTTTGTTGTCGCCGTGAGCGGCCAGATCGCTGCGAAGCGATTCCACCCGTACTTGTACTGGGCCGTGATTGTCGCAACCACCACTGCCGGCACCACTCTGGCCGATTTTGCGGATCGTTCCCTGGGCATCGGGTATGCCGGGGGAGCATCGCTCCTGTTTGGTCTTCTCATGGCGTCGCTCGGACTCTGGTATTGGTCGCAGGGCTCGGTCTCGGTCAATTCGATCGCCTCGCCCAAGGCCGAGGTGTTCTACTGGATGACGATCATGTTCTCGCAAACCTTGGGCACCGCGTTGGGGGATTGGATGGCCGACACGACCGGATTGGGATATGAAGGCGGCGCGCTGGTCTTCGCCGCCGGACTGGCGATCGTGGCGGCGGCCTATTACTGGACCGCGATTTCCCGCACCTTGTTGTTCTGGGCCGCGTTCATTCTTACCCGGCCGCTCGGCGCAACAGTGGGAGACTTCCTGGACAAGCCGCTTGACCACGGCGGACTTGCCATGAGCCGCTATTCAGCCTCCGCAGTCTTGACGGTATTCATGCTTGCCTGTCTTGTGTTCCTGCCGCAAAGGGCGGAAAAGCGCCGGCACATGACAATTAACGAACGTTGAGGCGAATGTTATGGAGTAAGGATTGCCGGTTATCCTCATCTGCAGCCTGTCATGCAAGCGGACGCATTTCCGGGCGCCGGCGGCATATCGCCGCTATCGGCTATCCTGATGAATGGAAGCGGGGAAAAACCGAAAGGAAAATGCATGCGGGTACTGCTGGTCGAAGATGACCCGATGATCGGGGAGGCGATACAAGAAGCGCTGAAAGACGCATCCTATGCTGCCGACTGGGTGCAGAACGGCCAAACCGCCATGGATACATTTTTCTGCCACCACTATGACTTCGTGCTGCTTGATCTTGGCCTGCCCGGGAAGGACGGATTGGCAGTGCTCAACGCCATTCGGGCCAGGGACAACCCGGCGCCAATCCTGATCATCACCGCCCGCGACAGACTTGAAGACCGTATTCGCGGGCTGGACGGCGGCGCGGATGACTATGTGCTCAAGCCCTTTGAGATGGCCGAGCTGCTCGCACGCATGCGGGCCGTGCTGCGCCGCAAGGGAGGAATGGCAAATCCTGTTTTGAGCAATGGACATGTCTCTCTTGATCCGGCCACCCGTGAAGCATGCGCCGGGGATGCGCAGGCCGTACAACTGTCGAATCGGGAGTTCGCGCTTCTGCAAGCTTTAATGGTCCGGCCCGGGACCATCTTGTCCCGTGGCGAACTGGAAGAGCGGATCTACGGCTGGGGCGAGGAAGTGGAAAGCAATGCGGTCGAATTTCTGATTCATGCGCTGCGCAAGAAGCTGGGCAGCGGCGTCATCAAGAACGTAAGAGGTGTGGGATGGATGGTTTCAAGAAGCGGCTGAAGGACTCCCTGCAGCTTCACCTCTCGTTCTGGCTTTCGTTTGCCATTCTGGGCACCGCCCTGGTCGCCGGTGCGTTCGCCTTCTTCTCCGCTTTCCAGGAGGCACACGAGTTGCAGGACGACGTGCTGCGCCAGGTGGCCGCACTGTTCAATCAGCAGCAATTGAACATCGCGAAGGAGCAAGCTGCGGACAAACTCGCGGACAGCGACGGCGACTCGCGCGTCTTCGTACAGCTTCTTTCCAGGGATTCTGCAACCTCCCTGTCCGGCACCACCAAGGCTCTCGCATTGCCCGGCACATTGCACGAGGGCCTTCAGACCGTAAGCGCCGGCGACGAGTCCTTCCGGGTACTGGTCAAAACGCTGCGCTCCGGACAACGAGCGGCTTTCGCCCAGCAAACCGAAGTACGTGACGAAATCGCCCGAGACAGTGCGCTGCGAACGCTTATGCCGTTTCTGATCCTTGTACCCATCCTCTTGCTGATGGTGGCCAATCTTGTGCGCAAGATGTTCAAGCCGATCGCAACGCTTTCCGCGGAGATCGATCTGCGCAGCGAGCAGGAACTCCACCCGCTTGAAACAGAACGATTGCCATCGGAGGTCCGACCCTTCGTGGTGGCAATCAATCGCCTGCTGGACCGCGTATCGCAGTCGATGGATGCCCAGCGGCGTTTCGTCTCTGATGCGGCACATGAATTACGTTCCCCCTTGACGGCGCTGTCGCTGCAGGCAGAACGGCTCGCCAATGCCGAGATGCCGGATAACGCGCGGGAACGGCTTGGAGCGCTCCGGCAGGGGATTGAGCGGGGCCGAACCCTGCTGGAACAGTTGCTTGCGCTTGCCCGTGTCCAGTCCGCCGGCGTCGGTTCGACAACCATGGTGTCCGTACAGCAGGTTTACAGGCGCGTCCTGGAAGATCTGATTCCATTGGCAGAGGCCAAAAATATCAACATCGGGGTGGCAAGCAAAGCGGATGCGCAGGTGCAGGCGAACGAAATCGATTTGATCACAATGGTGAAAAATCTTGTCGATAACGCGATCCGGTATACGCCCGGCAATGGGCGTGTCGACCTGTCCGTGCACGTCGGCGGCAACGGTGTGATTTTGCAGGTCGATGATTCGGGCCCCGGCATCCCGCCCGAAGAACGGAATAGGGTGTTTGATCCTTTTTACCGGGTCTTGGGCAATCGCGATGTCGGATCAGGGCTTGGTTTGTCCATCGTTCGCACAATTGCAAATCGGGCCGGAGCGGAAGTAAAGCTTATGCATTCGGACGAGCGAACACGGTCCGGACTGCGTGTAAGGGTGCTATTCCCTGCGAGGGCAGATCAGCAATGAATTCAGCCGATTGAGGCGATCCCGGTTATCGGAGAACGTCTGCCATGGGCGCAAGAGCCCTTCGGGCCGGAAACAAGCACTCGTGCTCGCGGTATGGGCCGGCTCCGTGATATCCTCCGTAACCCAGAACATCAGTTGCCCGATTGTCGTCGATGAATACTTCCGATCCTGTTCCCAGCACTTTCCAGTCCGCGCGCACGCTCCTCAAGGAGTTTCAGGAAAAATTCACGGTTTTCCGCGAATGCATGCCGCTGGCTATCGGCATCGACAAGCAACTTGTCGTGCGGCTCCCGGAGCTGGAGCGCAAGGTGCTGCGCGCCGCGCTGGGAATTCACACAAATTCATTGCGATATCTGAAGGGAATGGCAAAGGCGACAGTCAGATTTGATCTCGACGGGAATGCCGCCGGCGAAGTCACGGAAACACATCGCACCCATGCATCCAGGATACTGCAAGAGCGCGTCAAGAAAGATGCCGAACAGCGCAAGGCTCGACGTAAAGCGGAAGATGCCCAACGTAAAGCAGAAGATGCCCAACGCGAAGCGGATCAGGCGGCACGCCAACGCGCCGAGAAGTTGAAACTGCTCGCCATGAAATTCTCTCGCGGCGGCAGTTGATTCGACAAGCCGGGGACGGGATGAGCGCTCCGACGTGCATCAACGCTCTTGAATAACCAGCTCGTTGATCACGGTCTCGACGTCGTCCAGGCTGCGCACAAGCCGTTCCAAAGCGTCTGAATCGGCCTGCTTGCGAACACAACCTTTCAGCCAAACCCACCGATGTTGGCCTTCCACCCACACACTGGTTTCAGCAAAGCGTCCATCGGCGTCAATTGCCTTCTTTACGCGCGGAATGATCTCTTTGTCATACAGGTAGGCATTCGGAAGGCGGCAGCGGCCGGTTTGGAAGCAACTTGTCCCGCGCTCGACGCGCCAATGAGCTTGCGCGCGCGCCTCCACCTCGGTGATCGACGGTCCTTCCGGTACAGGACACCCGGGGATGGCGCCCGTCACCTGAAGGAAGGGATCGCCATAGAAGTTGGACCTTTCCCCGGCAAACGATGCATTGCAGAAGCAGGACAGCAAGACGGTGCCTGCCACGAAAGAACATGATGTCATATCGATGGCCTTACTGTCCGCTCGATTGAAAGGGCGGATGGCGCCGAGGCTCTCATGAGTGCAGGAACAATCAGCGATCCGTGCGGCTCACGGCGCTTCCATCCCCTTGTCTTTCAGCACGGTTCGCGCGCCGGCGCTGCCCAGCAGCGTCAGGAAAGCCTGTGCGGCCGGCACATCGCGCGCCGCTGTAGCCACGCCGCCGGCATACACAGTATAGTTCTGGATCTCCGCCGGGATCGGCCCCACGAGCGTCGCCCCCGGCACGGCAAGTATTTCGCTGATCTGGTGGATCGCGATGTCGGCTTCACCGTTGACCAGGCGCTGCGCCACCAGGCCGCCGGGCACCAGCACGGCCTTGGCCTTGATCTGCGGCGCGATGCCCATCTTCTCGAACAGCTGCGACAGGTAGATGCCGCTCGACCCGCCGGCCGCCGGGTCGATGTAGGCCACAGCCCGAGCGCCGAGCAGTGCCTGCTGGAACGCGGCCACGCTGCTGATGTCGGGCGCCGGCGCGCCCTGTTTCACGGCCACGCCGATGGCCACGCGCGCCAACTGCGCCGAAGAACCGGCGGCCACCTTGCCGGCCTTCGTCAATTGCTCGATGGCGGCGGGCGTCAGCACCACGAGGTCAAAAGTCTCGCCCTCGGCAATGCGTCGCATCAACGCGCCAGCCGTGTCGTACTCGACCGTGAGCTTTTGGCCGGTGCGCTTCTCGAACTCCGGCGCCAGCGCCACCACCACGGGTTTGAACGCACCGGCCGTCAGCACCTTGACCTCGGCCGCCGCGGCGGAAGCCGCCACGGCGGAAGCCGCCACAGCCAAACGTATTGCCCATATCCATATGCTTCGCATCATCGCTTTTCCTTTATAGATTATTGATTAGTGGACCGATGCCGGCGCGCAACCTGAGCCCGGATAGCAGCCTGGTTCGCCGTGGCCGGCCGTTTGGAATGTATCACAATCGAGCCAGGCGGATGGGCGCCGGTCTTCTGCAAGATAGCCTGGATAGAGCCATGTTCCGTCAAGTAATTTCATTTCAGTCCCTTGGTATTTGCAGCGGCATCGGCTCTCAGGTGTCCGACGTGAATACGTTTGACATTCACGGAGCGCCCTTGGCCGCCGCCCACAACATCGCGGAGCCGGAGATCAGCATCATTGCTTCCATCAGCAAGCGGAAACGTTCGGGATCGAGCTTGATTACAAAACGTTTGGCCAGAAATGCGCCTCCCATCAATGAGCTTCCTGTAATCAGGCCTTCAACGATGATCTCCCACGGCAAGGCGCCGAAAGTCCGAAACACCACGACTTTCGACACATAGACAGCAAGGGAACTCGCCGCCTCGGTAGCGAGAAATGCGCCCTTGACAAGGCCGTAGGCCAAAAACACAGGCGCACTGATCGGGCCGGTAGACACCACGATGCCGGTCATGAATCCAACCGGCAAGCCGACGAGGGCCAGATGCCAAAGGCGGATCTTCAAGCCGTGCGCTGCAAACCAGCGCCGCGCAGGAATCATCATGATAAAGAAGAGACCGAGGCTGCATTCGATCAAGCGCGGCGGCAAAATGAGCAGCGTTCCGGCGCCCATTGCCGCCCCGGGAATGGCGGTCGCGGAGTAAGCTGCACATGCGCGCCAATCCACTTCGCGCCGCCACGCAAGGATGCGCGAAAAATTAGCCATGATCGCTGCGATAGCCATAATCGGAACTGCCTGTATAGGTCCAAAGACGGTGACAAGCACGGGCATCAGCATGATGGAAGAGCCGAAACCGACAATGCCGCTGAGTGTTCCGGCAATGAGGCCGACAACCAGGATGAATGCCAGATTCACGAGATGCGCTTCCTGAATCCCCGGCATCCGGCGACACCGAGCGACATGGCTTTCTGCGTAGCGGCGGCGATGTCGCCGACTTCGATCATGGCATAGGAGCCTTGCGGCATCGGCATGTCTTGCATCTTCCAGTCGAAAAGCTTTCCGTAAAAGGCCTTTGCCGCGCTGAGATCGGTCGTGTTCAGTTCCACGTGTACGAATGGATTTGCCATCGCGTTCTCCTCGGGTATCGAGATCAAGGATAGATCGGAATCAGGTTGCGGATGCTGCCTC
>JAQGLW010000057.1 GCA_028292665.1 Herminiimonas sp. | reverse complement strand
GGCGACAACGTCTCGATCACGGTGATGCTGATCAACCCGATTGCGATGGAAGAAGGATTGCGCTTCGCCATTCGCGAAGGCGGGCGGACCGTCGGCGCCGGTGTCGTGGCTAAAATCATCGAGTAATGAGTTCTCGCGTTGCGCTGTCGGCATGCGCCGGCATCGCAACGGGCAATTCAAGCAAGTTTAAAGCGTAGGGGCGTAGCTCAATTGGCAGAGTGTCGGTCTCCAAAACCGAAGGTTGGGGGTTCGAGGCCCTCCGCCCCTGCCACCGTTCAGGTGGATATCGAAAATGAAAGAGTATGTCTAATCAACCCGTTCAAACCGTCAGCACATCAAGCGATAAAGTGAAAATCGTGCTGGCTGTTTGCGCAGCAATCGCCGGTGTCGTCGGTTTTTATTTTCTGGCAGACAAGCCGGCCATTGTGCGTGCCGGTGCGCTGGTTGCGGGTTTGATTGTCGCAATTGCATTGGCATGGACTTCGGTATCGGGTCAAAGCTTTCTCAATTTCGCAAAAGAAGCAGTGCGCGAAACGAAAAAAGTGGTCTGGCCGACGCGTAAGGAAGCGATGCAGATTACCGCGGTCGTATTCGGATTCGTCTTGATCATGGCCCTGTTCCTGTGGGGCACGGACAAATTGCTGGAAGTTTTGTTGTACGACGTTATTCTGGGCTGGAAAAGATAATGAGCGAGAACATGCAAGACAGCGCTCCGGGCGCTTCCGCAGCAACTCACTCCGGCGGCAACAAGCGCTGGTATGTGGTGCACGCTTATTCAGGCATGGAAAAAAGCGTGCAGCGCGCGTTGACCGAGCGGATCGCTCGTGCCGGCATGGAAGATAAATTCGGCCAGATCCTGGTGCCGACCGAGGAAGTCATTGAAGTCAAGAATGGCCAGAAATCGGTGACCGAGCGCCGTTTCTTTCCGGGTTATGTATTGGTCGAGATGGAAATGACCGATGAGACATGGCACCTGGTGAAGAACACCAATAAAGTGACCGGCTTCATCGGCGGCAAATCCAACAAGCCGACACCGATTCCGCCGCATGAAGTCGACAAGATCATGCTCCAGATGCAGGAAGGCATCGAGAAGCCGCGTCCCAAGGTGCTGTATGAAGTGGGCGAACTGGTGCGTATAAAGGATGGCCCGTTCACCGATTTCAACGGCAACGTCGAGGAAGTCAATTACGAGAAATCGCGCGTGCGCGTCTCGGTCACGATTTTCGGCCGCGCCACGCCGGTCGAACTGGAATTCGGGCAGGTTGAAAAAGTTTGATCTGCTGTTTTTGAATTATTCGCAGTAAGCGCCCTTTGGAGCGTCGCACGCATCATTGCTTGTGAAATCCGGAAAGAGGAGCCCCAGTAACCAGCCGCGAGGCGAGTGAACCGGCGCTAATACTCAATCAACATGGAGCCATCATGGCAAAGAAAATCATCGGTTTTATCAAGCTGCAAGTGCCGGCTGGTAAAGCAAATCCGTCTCCCCCGATTGGCCCGGCGCTGGGTCAGCGCGGCTTGAACATCATGGAATTCTGCAAGGCGTTCAACGCCCAAACCCAGGGTGTCGAGCCTGGTCTGCCGATTCCCGTGGTGATTACCGCGTTCGCAGACAAGTCTTTCACCTTCGTGATGAAGACGCCGCCTGCGACCATCCTGATCAAAAAGGCTGCCGGTATTCAAAAGGGCTCACCGAAGCCGCATACCGACAAGGTCGGCTCGATCACCCGCAAGCAAGCGGAAGAAATCGCAACAACCAAGCGGCCGGATCTGACGGCTGCCGACATGGATGCTGCCGTGCGCACGATCGCCGGTTCCGCACGTTCCATGGGCATCACGGTGGAGGGTCTGTAATGGCTAAGTTATCCAAACGCATCAAGGCATTCAAGGCAAAAGTCGACCGCACCAAGGCGTATCCGTTCGACAACGCAGTTGTGTTGATCAAAGAGTGCGCAACCGCCAAATTCAACGAATCGATCGATGTGTCGGTGCAATTGGGCGTGGACGCGAAAAAATCCGACCAGGTTGTGCGCGGTTCCGTCGTGCTGCCGGCTGGCACCGGCAAGACCGTGCGCGTCGCTGTGTTTGCAACTGGCGAAAAAGCCGAGCAAGCCAAGGCGGCCGGCGCGGATATCGTCGGCATGGAAGACCTGGCTGAACAAATCAAGGCCGGCAACATGCCTTTCGATATCGTCATCGCTTCGCCGGATACAATGCGTATCGTTGGTACGCTGGGTCAGATTCTCGGCCCGCGCGGCTTGATGCCGAACCCGAAAGTCGGCACTGTGACGCCGGACGTTGCAACCGCTGTCAAGAACGCAAAAGCCGGTCAGGTGCAATACCGTACCGACAAGGCAGGTATCGTTCATGCAACGATCGGCCGCAAATCGTTCAGCGATACCGAGCTCAAGACCAATCTGCTGGCTTTGATCGAAGCGCTGAACAAGGCCAAGCCGGCAAACAGCAAAGGTATATATCTGCGCAAGGTTTCGCTGTCTTCGACGATGGGCGCCGGTGTGCGCATCGATCAGGGAACCTTGTCGTCTTGAAGTATTGCGGGACAGGGTCCTTTTTGAAGGGAACTCTGGCCCCAACTGAGTAAAAGAGAATCAAGTCCCTGTGTCGGCAGCAAGACACGGGGCGCATCTTTGGGCTGGACCGGATTCGGCGGGATTGATGAAGGTCCAGGCAATCAAAGACCGTTGGGCGGCGTGCATGACGGTTATGCACAAAGTTAAAACGCCGGATGAGCAATCATCCGGCACCCAACGCAGATGGTGAACCCGAACAAGTTTTGCAGTCTCGACGCTGGTCCGCCAGCACTGAACTCCTAACTTCGGACGCCGTGTTCGAACCGATGCAAGGTAAGCAGCCATATGGTTGCGTTTTGACCGAGCATCATTTTTGGAGGTTGACCGTGAGTCTCAATCTGAATGACAAAAAGGCCGTAGTCGCCGAAATCTCTGCCAAAGTCGCAACAGCGCAGACGATCGTCGTGGCCGAATACCGTGGCATCCAGGTTGGTCACATGACGCAACTGCGCGCCAAAGCGCGTTCCCAGGGTGTGTACCTGCGTGTGTTGAAAAATACGCTCGCTCGTCGCGCTGTCGAGGGAACCGCGTTTGCCGGCCTCGCCTCCGAAATGACCGGCCCGTTGATCTATTCGATCTCCGAGGACGCCGTTGCAGCAGCAAAAGTCATGAACGATTTTGCCAAAACCAACGACAAACTGGTTATCAAGGCAGGCAACTACGCAGGCAAACCGCTTGATAAAGCGGCTGTCTCTGCGTTGGCCAGCATTCCGAGCCGTGAAGTTCTGCTGGCCCAGCTGTTGGGGATCATGCAGGCGCCGGTTTCCGGATTTGCCCGTGCGCTCGCTGCACTTGCAGCGAAAAAAGAAGCGGAAGCCGCATAACAAAGCGATTCATTTCGCGGCGTTGGTTTCAGTTTTTTGCGTCAGACCGATTAGATGTTAATTTTTTTGGATTGCGGGAAGAGTTAAGCGAAGCGCACTCCATTCCCAACAAATCAGAACCTAGGAGTTTCAAATGGCAATTAGCAAAGACGACATCCTCGAAGCCGTAGGCGCGATGTCCGTAATGGACCTGAACGAGATGGTCAAGGCGTTCGAAGAAAAATTCGGCGTATCCGCAGCTGCGATGGCAGTTGCCGGTCCTGCCGGCGGCGGCGCGGCGGCGGTTGTTGAAGAGCAGACCGAATTTACCGTGACGCTGACCGATTTCGGCGCCAATAAAGTGGGCGTGATCAAGGCAGTTCGCGAAATCACCGGTCTGGGTTTGAAAGAAGCAAAAGATCTGGTTGACGGTGCACCGAAGCCAGTCAAGGAAGGCGTTGCCAAAGCAGATGCGGAAGCAGCAAAGAAAAAGCTGGAAGAAGCTGGCGCAAAAGCCGAAATCAAATAATTTCGACTTGCCAGCGCGGCTGTTTGGCGCCGGAGTCAAAGCGTGGAACCCTTTCCGAAAGGAAGGGTTCGGCTTTGGCTCCTTTGTCGTTTTCGAATTTTGACGAAACTGTTGCCAGCCTGATTATTCGTTTGTCGAGTCGGTTGCAGTTTAGTCAGATGCGAAGGGCTGAGACTTGAGGTTTCGCGGGTTTTGGGTCTGCGGTTGCAGACCCGCCATCGAATCCTGAATTCTCTATCCTTCCTGTCACTCACGGAGTGTCCATGCACTACTCATTTACTGAGAAGAAACGCATTCGCAAATCATTCGCGAAGCGCGCCAACGTTCACCATGTTCCGTTCCTGCTGGCGACCCAGCTAGAGTCCTACCTGGGTTTTTTGCAGGCGGACAAGGTGCCGTCCCAACGCAAGAATGAGGGCTTGCAATCCGCCTTCACGTCTATTTTCCCGATCGTGTCGCACAACGGTTTTGCGCGTCTCGAATTTTTGTCTTACGTACTGGGCGATCCGCCCTTTGATGTCAAGGAATGCCAGCAGCGCGGATTGACGTTCGCGTCGCCGCTGCGTGCCAAGGTGCGCCTGGTGATCCTGGACAAGGAATCGCCGACCAAGCCGGTCGTCAAGGAAATGAAAGAGCAGGAAGTCTACATGGGCGAATTGCCGCTCATGACGACCACCGGTTCGTTCGTGATCAACGGCACCGAGCGCGTCATCGTGTCGCAGCTGCATCGGTCCCCGGGCGTGTTCTTTGAACATGACCGCGGCAAGACGCACTCATCCGGCAAACTGCTGTTCTCGGCAAGGATCATTCCGTATCGCGGTTCCTGGCTCGACTTCGAATTCGATCCGAAAGACATCCTGTTCTTCCGCGTCGACCGTCGCCGCAAGATGCCGGTCACGATTCTGCTCAAGGCCATCGGCATGACGGTGGAGCAAATCCTCGCGAACTTCTTCGTGTTCGATAATTTCACGCTGCGCTCGGAAGGCGCGGAGATGGAATTTGTCGCCGAGCGTTTGCGCGGCGAAGTCGCGCGTTTCGACATCACCGACAAATCGGGCAAGGCACTGGTCGCGAAAGACAAGCGCATCAATTCCAAGCATGTGCGCGATATCGAAGCGGCCGGCATCAAGCATATTTCGGTGCCCGAAGACTATCTGCTGGGGCGCATACTGGCCACCAACATCATCGATACCGAAACCGGCGAAGTGATCGCCAATGCAAACGACGAGCTGACCGAGGAATTGCTCGGACGCCTGCGCGAAGCAAACGTGTCCGATATCCAGACCCTGTACACCAACGATCTGGATCAGGGCGGATATATTTCGCAGACCTTGCGCATGGACGACACCGCCGACCAGATGGCAGCCAAGGTTGCGATTTACCGCATGATGCGTCCAGGCGAGCCGCCGACCGAAGACTCGGTCGAGGCATTGTTCAACGGGCTGTTCTATAACGAAGAACGTTATGACCTGTCCGCAGTGGGCCGCATGAAATTCAATCGCCGCATCGGACGCGACGAGTTGACCGGGGCAATGACCCTGTCGAACGAAGACGTGCTGGCAGTGATCAAGATCCTGGTTGAACTGCGCAACGGCCGCGGCGAAGTCGACGATATCGATCACCTCGGCAACCGTCGCGTGCGCTGCGTCGGCGAACTGGCTGAAAACCAGTTCCGCGCCGGCCTGGTGCGCGTCGAGCGTGCGGTCAAGGAACGTCTCGGCCAGGCCGAGGCGGATAACCTGATGCCGCACGACCTGATCAATTCCAAGCCGATCTCGGCCGCGATCCGCGAGTTCTTCGGTTCGTCGCAGTTGTCGCAGTTCATGGACCAGACCAACCCGCTGTCGGAAATCACCCACAAGCGCCGCGTTTCGGCGCTCGGCCCGGGCGGTCTGACCCGCGAACGCGCCGGCTTCGAGGTGCGCGACGTGCATCCGACCCACTACGGCCGCGTATGTCCGATCGAGACGCCGGAAGGTCCGAACATCGGTCTGATCAACTCGCTGGCATTGTATGCACGCCTGAACGAGTACGGTTTCCTCGAGACGCCTTACCGCAAGGTCGAAGGCAGCAAGATCACGAGCCAGATCGATTATTTGTCCGCAATCGAAGAAGGCCGCTACATCATCGCCCAGGCGAATGCGACCATCGACAAGTCGGGCGAATTATCCGATGAACTGGTATCCGCGCGCCAAGCCGGTGAAACGATCCTGGTGTCGCCGGAGCGCGTGCAGTATATGGACGTGGCGCCGGGCCAGATCGTGTCGGTCGCTGCTTCGCTGATCCCGTTCCTGGAGCACGACGACGCGAACCGCGCATTGATGGGCGCCAACATGCAACGCCAGGCGGTACCTTGCCTGCGTCCGGAAAAAGCCTTTGTCGGCACCGGCATCGAGCGTACCGTCGCAGTCGACTCCGGCACCACAGTGCAGGCGTTGCGCGGCGGCGTGGTGGACTATATCGACGCGGGCCGTGTCGTGATTCGCGTGAATGATGACGAAGCGACGGCTGGTGAAGTCGGCGTCGACATCTACAACCTGATCAAGTACACCCGCTCCAACCAGAACACCAACATCAACCAGCGTCCGATCGTCAAAGTCGGCGACCGGGTTGCTCGGCATGACGTGATCGCCGATGGCGCTTCGACCGACCTGGGCGAACTTGCGCTGGGTCAGAACATGCTGGTCGCGTTCATGCCGTGGAACGGCTACAACTTCGAGGATTCGATTCTGATTTCCGAAAAAGTTGTGGCGGATGACCGTTATACCTCGATCCATATCGAGGAACTGTCGGTCGTTGCGCGCGACACCAAACTGGGCGCGGAGGAAATCACCCGCGATATCTCCAACCTGGCGGAAAACCAGCTGGCGCGTCTGGACGAATCCGGCATCGTGTATATCGGCGCCGAAGTCGAAGCCGGCGATACGCTGGTCGGTAAAGTCACGCCGAAAGGCGAGACCCAGCTGACGCCGGAAGAAAAGCTGCTGCGCGCGATCTTCGGCGAAAAAGCATCCGACGTGAAAGACACTTCGCTGCGCGTTCCTTCGGGAATGGTCGGCACCGTGATCGACGTGCAGGTGTTTACCCGCGAAGGCATTCCGCGCGACAAGCGCGCCCAGCAGATCATCGACGATGAGTTGAAGCGTTATCGTCTCGACCTGAACGATCAGTTGCGCATTGTCGAAGGCGATGCATTCCAGCGTCTGGAAAAAATGTTGCTCGGCAAAGTCGTCAATGGCGGCCCGAAGAAACTGGTAAAAGGCGCGAAGATCACCAAGGAATATCTGGACGATCTGGACAAGTATCACTGGTTCGACATCCGGCCGGCCGATGACGATGCCGCTTCCGCACTGGAAGCGATCAAGGAATCGATCGCCGAAAAACGCCACCAGTTCGATCTCGCATTCGAAGAGAAGCGCAAGAAACTGACACAGGGCGATGAATTGCCGCCGGGCGTGCAAAAGATGGTCAAGGTTTACCTGGCCGTCAAACGCCGCCTGCAACCAGGCGACAAGATGGCCGGCCGTCACGGCAACAAGGGTGTGGTATCGCGCATCGTGCCGGTCGAGGACATGCCGTACATGGCTGACGGCACGCCTGCCGATGTCGTTTTGAATCCGCTCGGCGTGCCGTCCCGGATGAACGTCGGCCAGGTGCTGGAAGTGCATCTCGGCTGGGCTGCCAAAGGTCTCGGCCTGCGTATCGGCGAGATGCTGAAGGCGCAAGCCAAAGCCGCGGAACTCCGTAAATTCCTGAAGACGATTTACAACGAATCAGGCAAGACGGAAGACCTCGACAGCTTCTCGGATACGGAAGTGCTGGAATTGGCAGACAACCTGAAGCACGGCGTGCCGTTTGCAACACCGGTGTTCGACGGTGCGCATGAGAGCGAAATCCATCGGATGCTCGACCTTGCGTATCCGGACGAGATCGCCAAGCAGCTCGGCATGACGCCGTCCAAGAATCAGGTGACGATGTATGACGGCCGTACCGGCGAAGCATTCGAACGTTCGGTCACGGTCGGTTACATGCACGTGCTGAAGCTGCATCACCTGGTCGACGACAAGATGCATGCCCGTTCTACCGGTCCGTATTCGCTGGTTACGCAGCAACCGCTGGGCGGCAAGGCGCAATTCGGTGGTCAGCGTTTCGGCGAGATGGAAGTGTGGGCACTGGAAGCGTACGGAGCATCGTATGTGCTGCAAGAGATGCTGACGGTGAAGTCCGACGACGTGAATGGCCGTACCAAGGTGTACGAAAATCTTGTCAAGGGCGACCACGTCATCGATGCCGGCATGCCGGAATCCTTTAATGTGCTGGTGAAGGAAATCCGCTCGCTGGGTATCGACATCGATTTGGAACGCGACTGATCGCTCCGCAAAGGGCACGCATCCGACGGGTGCGTGCCCGGCAAGATTTTGGGTCTTTGTAATTAAAGAATTTATTCACGCCAACCTGGAGTGATACATGAAAGCACTGCTCGATTTATTCAAGCAAGTTCAGCAAAATGAACAGTTCGACGCGATCAAGATTGGCCTCGCGTCGCCCGAAAAAATCCGTTCGTGGTCTTATGGCGAAGTCAAGAAGCCTGAGACCATCAACTATCGTACGTTCAAGCCGGAGCGCGATGGCCTGTTCTGCGCGAAAATTTTTGGTCCGATCAAGGACTATGAGTGCTTGTGCGGCAAGTACAAGCGCCTGAAACACCGTGGCGTGATTTGCGAAAAATGCGGCGTCGAAGTCACGCTGGCAAAGGTGCGCCGCGAGCGCATGGGCCATATCGAACTGGCCTCGCCGACCGCGCATATCTGGTTCCTGAAATCGCTGCCGTCGCGTCTGGGCATGGTGCTCGACATGACGCTGCGCGATATCGAACGCGTGCTGTACTTCGAAGCCTACGTCGTGACCGATCCCGGCATGACGCCGTTGAAGAAGTGCCAGATCATGTCGGAAGACGACTACGCCGCCAAGTATGAGGAATTCGGCGACGACTTCACCGCGTTCATGGGCGCCGAAGGCATCCGCGAATTGCTGCGCTCGATCGACATCGACCGTGATGCCGAGATGCTGCGTCAGGAGTTGAAGGAATCCAAGTCGGAAGCCAAGATCAAGAAATACGCGAAGCGCCTGAAGGTGCTCGAAGCGTTCCAGCGTTCCGGCATCAAGCCGGACTGGATGATCATGGAAGTGCTGCCGGTGCTGCCGCCGGAATTGCGTCCGCTGGTGCCGCTGGACGGCGGCCGCTTCGCGACCTCCGACCTGAACGATTTGTATCGCCGCGTCATCAACCGCAACAATCGCTTGAAGCGTTTGATGGAACTGCGCGCGCCGGAAATCATCACTCGCAACGAGAAGCGCATGCTGCAGGAAGCGGTCGATTCGCTGCTGGATAACGGCCGTCGCGGCAAGGCGATGACCGGCGCCAACAAGCGTCCGCTGAAGTCGCTGGCCGAGATGATCAAAGGCAAGGGCGGTCGTTTCCGTCAGAACCTGCTGGGCAAACGCGTCGACTACTCCGGCCGTTCCGTCATCGTGGTGGGCCCGCAACTGAAATTGCATCAATGCGGTCTGCCGAAATTGATGGCGCTGGAATTGTTCAAGCCGTTCATTTTCAACAAGCTCGAACTGATGGGTCTGGCGACCACGATCAAGGCCGCCAAGAAACTGGTCGAGATTCAGGAACCGGTGGTGTGGGACATCCTGGAAGACGTGATCCGCGAACATCCGGTCATGCTGAACCGCGCGCCGACGCTGCACCGTCTGGGTATTCAGGCGTTCGAGCCGGTCCTGATCGAAGGCAAGGCAATTCAGCTGCATCCGCTGGTCTGCGCCGCGTTCAACGCCGACTTCGACGGCGACCAGATGGCTGTTCACGTGCCGCTGTCGATCGAAGCGCAGATGGAAGCCCGCACGCTGATGCTGGCATCCAACAACATCCTGTTCCCGTCCAACGGCGAACCGTCGATCGTGCCGTCGCAGGATATCGTGCTGGGCCTGTACTACGCCACCCGTGAAAAGATCAACGGCAAGGGTGAAGGCATGATGTTCCCCGACGTGTCCGAAGTGATCCGTGCGTACGACAACAAGGAAGTCGAATTGTCGACCCGTATCACGGTGCGCATCACGGAATATCCGAAAGATGCGGCAACCGGCGAGTTTGTCAAAACGATCAAGCGTTACGAGACCACCGTCGGCCGCGCAATTCTTTCGGAAATTCTGCCGAAGGGATTGCCGTTCACCGTGCTGAATCGCGCATTGAAGAAGAAAGAAATTTCGAAGCTGATCAACACGTCGTTCCGCAAGTGCGGCTTGCGCGCGACCGTCGTGTTCGCCGACCAGTTGATGCAGTCGGGCTTCCGTCTCGCGACGCGCGCCGGCATCTCGATTTGCGTGGACGACATGCTGGTGCCGCCGCAAAAGGCGACCATCATTGCTACTGCCGAACACGAAGTGAAACAGATCGAGCAGCAGTATTCATCCGGTTTGGTTACTGCCGGCGAGCGCTATAACAAGGTGGTCGATATCTGGGGCAAGGCCGGCGATGAAGTCGGCAAGGCCATGATGGACCAGCTCAAAGTCGAAGAAGTCACCAAGCGTGACGGCACCAAGTCGACGCAGGAATCGTTCAATGCGATTTACATGATGGCCGATTCCGGCGCCCGCGGTTCCGCCGCCCAGATTCGCCAGTTGGCCGGTATGCGCGGCCTGATGGCGAAGCCGGACGGCTCGATCATCGAGACGCCGATTACCGCGAACTTCCGCGAAGGCCTGAACGTGCTGCAGTACTTCATTTCGACCCATGGCGCCCGTAAAGGCCTGGCCGATACCGCATTGAAGACCGCCAACTCAGGTTACCTGACACGCCGCCTGGTCGACGTGACGCAGGATCTGGTCGTGATCGAAGACGATTGCGGCACATCGAACGGCGCATCGATGAAGGCATTGGTCGAGGGCGGTGAAGTCATCGAGGCATTGCGCGACCGTATCCTGGGCCGCGTTGCGGCCAACGATGTGATCAATCCGGAAACGCAAGCCACGCTGTATGAAGCCGGCACGTTGCTGGATGAAGACGCGGTAGAAGAGATCGAGCGTCTCGGTATCGACGAAGTCAAGGTGCGCACGCCGTTGACCTGCGACACACGCTATGGCCTGTGCGCCAATTGCTATGGCCGCGATCTGGGCCGGGGCGTACTGGTCAATTCCGGTGAGGCAGTCGGCGTGGTCGCTGCGCAGTCGATCGGCGAGCCGGGCACCCAGCTGACGATGCGTACCTTCCACATCGGTGGCGCGGCGTCGCGTGCGGCAGTGGCTTCTTCGGTCGAAGCCAAGTCGAACGGTACGGTCCGCTTTACCGCGACGATGCGTTACGTCACCAACGGCAAAGGCGGCCAGATCGTCATTTCCCGTTCCGGCGAAGTGCTGATTACCGATGACCATGGCCGTGAGCGCGAACGTCACAAGGTGCCGTACGGCGCGACCCTGATCGTCAAGGATGGCATGACGATCAAAGCCGGCACTGCGCTGGCGACATGGGATCCGCTGACCCGTCCGATCATTACCGAATACACCGGCACGGTGAAATTCGAGAACGTCGAAGAAGGTTCGACCGTCGCGAAACAGATCGATGAAGTGACCGGTCTGTCGACCCTGGTGGTTATCGACGCGAAACGTCGCGGTTCGGTCACCAAGACACTGCGTCCGCAAGTCAAGCTGCTGAACGAGCAGGGCGAGGAAGTCAAGATCGCCGGCACCGAACATGCAGTGACGATCGGATTCCAGGTCGGCGCGCTGATTACCGTCAAAGACGGCCAGCAGGTAACGGTCGGCGAAGTGCTCGCACGTATTCCGACCGAATCGCAGAAGACGCGCGATATTACCGGCGGTCTGCCGCGTGTGGCCGAGTTGTTCGAAGCGCGTTCGCCGAAAGACGCCGGCATGCTGGCGGAAGTCACCGGTACGGTTGCGTTCGGCAAGGAGACCAAAGGCAAGCAGCGCCTGGAAATCACCGACATGGACGGCAACAAGCACGAGTTCCTGATTACCAAGGACAAGCAGGTGCTGGTGCATGACGGCCAGGTTGTGAACAAGGGCGAGATGATCGTGGACGGTCCGGCCGATCCGCAGGACATCCTGCGCCTGCTGGGTATCGAGGCGCTGGCGCGTTACATCGTCGATGAAGTGCAGGACGTGTACCGACTGCAAGGCGTGAAGATCAACGACAAGCACATCGAAGTGATCGTGCGCCAGATGCTGCGTCGCGTTCAAGTGGTCGATGCCGGCGATGCCAACTACATCACCGGCGAGCAGGTCGAGCGCTCGGAACTGCTGGATGAAAACGATCGTGTCATTGCCGAAGGCAAGATTCCTGCAACATACGAAAACGTGTTGCTGGGTATTACCAAGGCATCGCTGTCGACCGATTCGTTCATCTCCGCTGCGTCGTTCCAGGAAACCACGCGCGTGCTGACCGAAGCTGCAATCATGGGCAAGCGCGACGGCCTGCGCGGCTTGAAGGAAAACGTCATCGTCGGCCGTCTGATCCCGGCCGGTACCGGTCTCGCATTCCATCGTGCCCGGAAGGAAAAAGAGTCGTGGGAAGCGGAAGAGCGCAGCGCATTGCTGCAATCCGAAAAAGCAGCGCGTGCGGCGGAAGCGGAAGCGGAAATCGCCGAGACGACCGGAACACCGGACGGCGAAGCGTAAATCCAGAAGTTGCTGCAAAATTAAACGGCTCCGGAAGTATTTTCCGGAGCCGTTTTTATTTGTCTCTGCTCATTCGCTTATCAGAGCGGTTTGCGTATGCATGTGCGGCTCGCCACACTGCGCTCCTCGCGCCTTGCCCTGCACTGCACCCCAAACCAACCGGCATCACCCGCACACGCATACAAACCGCTCTGAGAAAATCATTTTTCCTGGGCGAGCGGCGTGCCCTTGTCGATCACTTCGCGGCAATCGCCCTTGAAAGTCGCATTGTCATAGTCGGTCCAGCCGTAGCTGTCCACATAGCGCTTGTGCGGCCGGAATTTTCTGCTTAAAAAGCTCCATTCCAGATGTTCCGTCCCATAATGGATATCGGCCATGTCGAGCAATGAATGAAAGATGTTTTCAGTGGCGAGCCTGGCGCGTTTGTGGCGCAGCAGATATTCGACCTTGTCGGGATAGGCCGTTTTATACAGGTCGGAGTACCACATCAATGCCGGTATATGAAATTCGTATTGTGTGTTGTGGCCATGGAAGGCGAGGTTGCAACTGCCGTCATACAATGTCTGTCCGTGATCAGACACATACATCATCGATGTCAGCTGCGAGGTCGCTTTCAGCGTACCGATCACCTGCGACAGGAACCAGTCGGTGTATAAAATGGAATTGTCGTAACTGTTATTCAATTGCGGCTTGAATTTCAAATCCGTGTATGCCGGGTCGGCAATGCCGAACAGCGATGGCTGCCATTTATCGAATTCTTTTGGATGGCGGTGGCTGTAATTCCAGTGATTGCCGAGGGTATGGAGCACAATTAATTTCTTCGGAGCGGGGTCGTTGATCGCGTTCTTGAGCGGATCGAGCAATATCTGGTCATAGCTGGAGTTATTGGTAAATCCGCCCAGATTGAGGAATTGGGTAACATCCGCTTCTTTCGCGAAAACCGATACCGGCGTGTCAAATTGGCCGAATGACATTTGATTGGACAGCCAATACGTCTTGAATCCGGCTTCCTTGAAAGCCGACAAAAATGATTTTTCCGAAAATCCGGCTCTTAAACTTTGCGTTGCCGGTTTGCGCGATACCAGTACCGGCACCGACAGACGAGTGGCGGATACCGCTGTGACGACGTTCGACAAGCTGACCAGGTTGGCTTCATTTTTCAGCAGTGGATTGGTTTCACGCTTGTACCCATTCAAACTCCAGCGATCGTAGCGTGAAGATTCGCCGATGACCATGACAACGATTTGGCGTTCGTCGGTCTGACCGCTCTGGTGCGCACCGAATTTGAATTGGGCGCTTTTGTGGGCAAGATCGGACAGATAAGCACGCTCTTTCCAGAAATCATAAGCATGCACTGCCAGCCCGAACGGCCAGGTTTTTCCGAATGAATCAGCCTCAAACGGTATTTTTGCCCATGAAGGCAGCTTCGGAAAACGTGACGATGCGCCGCCACCGGCGATTGAGGTTGAAGCGGAAAGAGAGGTTGTTTCAGCGCTCGCTGTCTCGCTGTCCTCTTCATCATCACCGCTCGCCGACGCAGCGTTCGCCGACGCAGCGTTTGTCCTGGCTGTAACGGCCGACACACTGTTCGGGACGGAAGAAGGCGCCGGCTGTACACCGAATTGTCTGCCGTAGACCCATATATACAGACTGATGGCGAGCAAAGCGAGAATCAGCCAGCGCGATCTGTCGGTCCAATCCAGCGCCCGAGTAAGGCGCGCTGCCTTCCATGTCAGCCACCACCACAGACTGATGCCCAGCAGGATGGCCAAAAGCAGCCAGACTTTGCTGCCCAGGAATTCCAGTGCTTCCTTGGGGCTCGTTTCAGCTATCACGCCCAAATGATGGGTCGAGATACCTTGGCCATAGTACGCCTGCAGATAAAGCTCGATCGGCAGCGCAAGAAAAGCGGGTATCAACAACCAGTGAAACCAGGCGGGCCGCTTGAAGAGCGCCCAGATGACCAGCCAGGCGACAAATTCGATACTGATTATTTGTGCCGGTTGAGCTACCGTATTTCCCATCAAAAGCGGTGAAAACGGTACTGCCGACAACAACAAATAAGTAATCAGGATGAATAAATTGGCGGGGCGCAGCAAGGAATACATGAAATTGGACGAAAAGCGAAACGTGCATTATCCCGGAATAATTTTTCCTTGCCTAATATCATCAGTTAAATTTCGGCGATTAAAAGCCATGTTTGTTCCGAAGATCGATAGGCGGGCAAGCCGGGCATCATCAACGGATCAAGTAAGTGATCCCTGTCAAATCAATAATTTATTTTGCTGCCGAGTGGCGAAAACCCGGCGGGCGCAGCCAAATACGAGGCCGCCGCGAAGATTTTGCCGTTTGCCCGGATGCAGACGGTGCTGCGACACAGAACAGAAAAGGCACTTGCAAAACAACAGGTTGCAGCACAATCCGGAATGCGGCGGCGACATACAATGGTTGACGAGTTGCGGCCGGAGGTCTATACTCGCGAGTTCTCGAATTTAAGCTCTCTTGGGCTTAAGCGTTCTTTGGTCTGCTTACCGCTTCCTGCGACGCTTTTCCCCTATAGCCGAATCGAACTGCGCAATGAATTGACAAATTCATGCGCAAATATCCAGTTCAGTCCCCGGACAACCGATTTCGGGTTTGTATTATTAATGTCGTCATTTTGTTGGATTTAGACCGATGCCAACCATCAATCAACTGATTCGCCAGCCGCGCGTTTCCGCGCGCGTCAAGAGCAAATCGCCGGCGCTGGAAAACAGCCCGCAAAAACGCGGCGTATGCACCCGTGTTTATACAACGACTCCGAAGAAGCCGAACTCGGCTTTGCGTAAGGTTGCCAAGGTACGCTTGACCAACGGTTTCGAAGTCATTTCGTATATCGGCGGTGAGGGCCATAACCTGCAAGAACATAGCGTCGTGCTGTTGCGCGGCGGCCGTGTGAAAGACTTGCCGGGTGTGCGTTACCACATGGTGCGCGGCGCACTGGATACCCAGGGCGTCAAGGACCGTAAGCAGGCGCGTTCGAAGTACGGCGCGAAGCGTGCCAAGGCCGGCAAGAAATAAAAAGTTTCCGCGGCAGTCAAGCGGGATGAGTGTCGGCCCCGAATGGGCCGAGTAAGTGGATGGCCATGATGGCTGTCCGCGAGCGTGCAGGGATAAGTCGCTGTTCGCTCAACTGAAGATCGAAAGGAATTTAAATGCCACGTCGTCGTGAAGTCCCCAAGCGGGAAATTCTGCCGGATCCGAAATTCGGCAATATTGATGTCGCCAAGTTCGTCAACGTCCTGATGCTGTCCGGCAAAAAATCGGTCGCCGAGAACATCATCTACGGTGCGTTCGAGCATATCCAGACCAAATCGGGCAAAGACCCGCTTGAAGTGTTCGCTGCCGCGATCAGCAATTGCAAGCCGATGGTCGAGGTCAAATCCCGTCGCGTCGGTGGCGCCAACTACCAGGTGCCGGTCGAAGTGCGTCCGGTTCGTCGTATGGCATTGTCGATGCGCTGGCTGCGTGAAGCCGCCAACAAGCGCAGCGAGAAGTCGATGCCGCAACGTCTGGGCGGCGAATTGCTGGAAGCGGCTGAAGGCCGCGGCGGTGCGATGAAAAAGCGCGATGAAGTGCACCGTATGGCAGAAGCGAACAAGGCGTTCTCGCACTTCCGCTTCTAATGGATTGGATGGCTGCGTTCCCGCGGATGCGAGAACGGCCGTCCACATGTGTAATTTGTTCGAGGCCGGGCACATTTTTGAAAAAATGGCGCTCGGTTTTGCGCATTAAAAAGATTTAGGATCAGATCATGGCTCGCAAGACCCCCATTGAGCGTTACCGCAACATCGGCATTTCGGCTCACATCGACGCTGGCAAGACGACTACAACCGAGCGTGTTCTGTATTACACCGGTGTGAATCACAAAATCGGCGAGGTGCATGACGGTGCGGCTACCATGGACTGGATGGAGCAGGAACAAGAGCGCGGCATCACGATTACATCCGCTGCGACGACCTGTTTCTGGAAAGGCATGGCCAATAATTTCCCTGAGCATCACATCAATATCATTGATACCCCGGGCCACGTCGACTTTACGATTGAAGTGGAGCGCTCGATGCGCGTGCTGGACGGTGCGTGCATGGTGTATTGCGCCGTGGGCGGCGTGCAGCCGCAATCGGAAACCGTATGGCGCCAGGCTAACAAGTACAAGGTGCCGCGGCTGGCGTTCGTCAACAAGATGGACCGTACCGGCGCGAACTTTTTCAAGGTCTACGAGCAGATGCGCGCGCGCCTGAAGGCGAACCCGATTCCGCTGCAGATCCCGATCGGCGCGGAAGAGAACTTCCTGGGCGTGGTCGATCTGGTCAAGATGAAAGCGATCTACTGGGATGACGCGTCGCAGGGCATGAAATTTGACTACCGTGAAATTCCGGCCGAGCTGCTCGCACAGGCCAAGGAATGGCGCGAAAAGATGGTTGAAGCCGCTGCTGAAGCGACCGAAGAACTGATGAACAAGTATCTCGAGGAAGGCGACCTGACCGAAGCCGAGATCAAGAGCGCCCTGCGCCAGCGCACCATCGCCAGCGAAATCGTGCCGATGATGTGCGGCACTGCGTTCAAGAACAAGGGCGTGCAGGCGATGCTGGATGGCGTGATCGAATATCTGCCGTCGCCGGTCGACATCCCGCCTGTCAAGGGCATGGATGAAGACGACGAGCCGACTACCCGCAAGGCTGAAGACAATGAAAAGTTTTCTGCGCTCGCATTCAAGATCATGACCGACCCGTTCGTGGGCCAGCTGATTTTCTTCCGTGTGTATTCCGGCACGATCAAGTCTGGCGATACGGTATTCAATCCGATCAAGGGCAAGAAAGAGCGCCTCGGCCGTATTCTGCAGATGCACGCGAATCAGCGCGAAGAAATCAAGGAAGTGCATGCCGGCGATATCGCGGCGGCAGTGGGCTTGAAAGATGCAACGACCGGCGAAACCCTGTGCGATCCGACCTCGATCATCACGCTCGAGAAAATGGTATTCCCGGAGCCGGTGATTTCGCAGGCGGTCGAGCCGAAGACCAAGCAGGACCAGGAAAAAATGGGCCTGGCCTTGAATCGCCTGGCGCAGGAAGATCCGTCGTTCCGCGTGCGTACCGATGAAGAATCCGGCCAGACCATCATCGCCGGTATGGGCGAGTTGCACCTTGAAATTATTGTTGACCGTATGCGCCGCGAATTCAACGTGGAAGCAACCGTCGGCAAGCCGCAGGTTGCGTATCGCGAAACGATTCGCAAGACTTGCGAAGAAATCGAAGGCAAGTTCGTCAAGCAATCCGGCGGCCGCGGTCAATATGGCCACGTCGTGTTGAAGATCGAACCGCAAGAGCCGGGCAAAGGTTTTGAATTCGTCGACGCGATCAAGGGCGGTACCGTTCCGCGTGAATACATTCCTGCGGTCGAGAAGGGCGTAAGAGAAACGCTGACCTCGGGCGTCATGGCTGGTTATCCGGTGGTGGATGTCAAGGTCACGCTGTTCTTCGGTTCGTACCACGACGTGGACTCGAATGAAAACGCGTTCCGCATGGCCGCATCGATGGCGTTCAAGGATGGCTGCCGCAAAGCGAGCCCGGTGATCCTGGAGCCGATGATGTCGGTCGAGGTTGAAACGCCGGAAGACTATGCAGGTACCGTGATGGGCGATTTATCGTCACGCCGCGGTATGGTGCAGGGCATGGACGAAATCGCAGGCGGCGGCGGAAAAATCATCAAGGCTGAAGTGCCGCTGTCCGAGATGTTCGGTTACTCGACCTCGTTGCGTTCGGCAACGCAAGGCCGTGCAACCTACACGATGGAATTCAAGCACTATGCCGAAGCACCAAAGAATGTGACCGAAGCGATCGTCAGCTCCAAAAGCAAGTAATTATATTGCTCACTCCGCGAGGGTGAGCTTCTGAATTTATAGATAATCGTTCTTTTTGAAGGAAGAATAAAATGGCAAAAGGCAAGTTTGAGCGGACCAAACCGCACGTGAATGTGGGCACGATTGGCCACGTCGATCATGGCAAGACCACGCTGACGGCGGCGATTGCGACGGTATTGTCGAAGAAATTCGGCGGCGAAGCCAAGGCCTACGACCAGATCGATGCGG
>JAQGLW010000112.1 GCA_028292665.1 Herminiimonas sp. | reverse complement strand
ATCGCCTTTCTGGTGCTCGGAGAGTACGGCGGACTGTTGCCCGCCACCTTCGCCGTGGTCTTCATTTCCGCCCTGGGCGATCGGCAAAACACCTTGAAGAGCGCCTTCCTGCTCGCGCTCGCCATGGCGCTGGTAGCCGTGGTCGTGTTCTGGTGGGCGCTGAGCATGCAGTTTCCTCTTTTCCGCTGGGGTTGAGCCATGATCGAACAATCCTTGATGGACTTATGGCAGGGTTTCGGCGTGGCGCTCACGCCGCACAACCTCATGTGGTCATTCTTCGGTGTACTGGTGGGCAATCTGATCGGCGTGCTGCCCGGGATGGGCGCGCTGTCGGCGATCTCGATGCTGCTGCCGCTGACCTATACCATGCATCCGGTACCGGCCATCCTGATGCTGGCCGGCATCTTCTACGGTTCCCAGTACGGCGGTGCCATCGGCGCGATTCTGCTCAACCTGCCGTGTCATCCGCCGCATGCGGTGACCTGCCTGGACGGTTATCCGATGACCAGACAAGGCAAGGGCGGCACGGCGCTGGGCATCACCATGATCGCGTCGTTCTTTGCGGCGTCGTTCGGCATTCTGGTGATGATCTTCGCGTCGCCGCTGCTGGTCAGCATCGCATTCAAGTTCGGTCCGACCGAACTGTTCTCGATCATGCTGCTGGGCCTGCTGGCCGGCGGCACCATGTCGCGCGGTTCTCCGCTCAAAGGGATTGCCATGACGGCCTTTGGCCTGCTGGCCGGGATCGTCGGCACCGACGTCAACAGCGGCACCCAGCGTTTCACCTTTGGTTTCGTCGAACTGTCGGACCACGTCGAGCTGGTGGCGCTGGCGCTCGGGCTGTTCGGTGTAGCGGACTTTCTGCACAACGTCAACCACATGCAGATCATCGGCAGCGGCATGAAAGTGCGGCTGCGCGACATGCGGCCGAGCATGGCCGAGCTCAAGCAATCCTTCATGCCGATGGTGCGCGGCACGCTGATCGGCACCATGTTCGGCGCCATGCCGGGCACGGGCCCGACCATTACCACCTTCATCGCGTACGCCTTCGAGAAAAAGATATCCAAGACGCCGGAGCGCTTTGGGCATGGCGCGCTGGAAGGGGTGGCCAGTCCCGAGGCGGCGTCGCACTCGAAGACGCAGGTCGACTTCATCCCGACCATGAGCCTGGGCATCCCGGGCGATGCGGTGATGGCGCTCATTCTCGGCGCGCTGCTGATCCAGGGGATTCAGCCGGGACCGCAGCTGATCACCGAGCATGCCGACCTGTTCTGGGGATTGATCGCCAGCTTCTGGATCGGGAATATCCTGCTGGTGATCCTGAACGTGCCGCTGATCGGAATCTGGGTCAAGCTGCTGCAGGTGCCGTACCGTTACCTGTATCCATCCGCGTTGTTTTTCATTGCGGTCGGCGTGTACAGCACGAACAACAGCCTGTTTGAAGTGGGTGAAGTGCTGGTGTTCGGCATCGTGGGAGCGGTTCTGATTGCGCTGGACTTTTCGGTTGCGCCGATTCTGCTGGGCTATGTGCTGGGGCCGCTGGTGGAAGAGCATTTCCGGCGCTCGCTGCTGCTGTCGCGGGGCGACCTGATGGTGTTTTTCGAGAGGCCGATCAGCGCGACGTTCATGTCGCTGAGCACGCTGCTGATACTGACGCAGGTGTTTTTCTGGCTGCGCGGGGTGTGGCGGGCCAGGGCTTTGGCAAGCGTGGCGGGCCGGGCATCGGCGGCGCAACCTGCGGGCGATTGAAGATGCCTGAACCGAAGCCGATCGTCATGCGTTGCTGCCGCCATTTTCAGTGACCGATGATAACGGGCAGTGTCGGAAACCCCGTGAAAATCGGTGATCGCGTTGGCGAATCGCTCGCAGAATAGAATGATGATTCGGCCTTCCGGCTGAGATTGCGAAACACAGCATCCTGTTGACCTGTCCGAATTTCCGGAACCGGCATCGGGATGCTGTTTCAGCGCAGCTTATCAATATGGACCAGCATGATGTCCGCATGCTGCGTATCTATTATCGACGTGCATTCGTTGCCGCACGCATGGAATATACCCAAAGTAACGCACCTGGCTCGCTGATGAGCGCAACAAATGCCAGGATGCTTCTTGTCTGAAAACCGTTTGCACAAAACACACAAAAAGATTGAGCGAACCATCGTGTGCGCAAGGCACGGCGGCAGGAAAGGGTGCGGTCATCGTCGGACGAATCGCCGGCCAGCACGACACTTCGCCGCGATTACAGCCGATAAGTTATCCGCGTTTCCGGCAGAGATGAATCAGAAGGAAGCCTATCTGTTCAAACGTACCCGCATTGCGCAGTTTGAGATGAACTTCAATTCACAACGAGCATTTCCTGCATCCATCAATGTAGAAATTTTCCATATTGCATCAGCTGCATCAAGCAAGCGATGGCCGTATCCTTGTCACAAAAAGTCACAAAATAAAGCAGCGGCAGTAGAAGACCTTACCGGATTTTGTATAAACTGATCGTGCTGATGCAGCCGTGAGCAGATTGCAAGGATGGGCCGATCGGTAAAGTCATTATCGGCAAGTTTGAGAAAAAGGGAGTGATGCGCCGGCAAAAGCCGGCACACCTGACTGCAATCATGCATATCGGTTGCATGTATCGCAGATCCGGAAGACTATATCAATACTTTATTACACCTCGATGAAAATTCATGATTGGTTCGTGCCTTGATTGCAAAAGTATGGAACGCAAGCCTCGACAATAGACGAGGATCAAATCGCGATAATGTGTCCAGGCGCCGGACATCGATTATTGTCGGTGCGGCGCTTTCTGTATTGATCCATGGATTGGCAATCTGGCTTTTGATCGAACGTTCGCCGTTGGCTATAAAACCGCTCCCGTCCGGCAGCGAAGAGCGGATCATCGTTTCCTTGGCGTCGCCTTCGAGCAAGTCGTCAAGCCGGTCAAAAATACCGGTTCCGGCCAACCCCGAACAAAAGGAGAAATCCTTGCCGCATCCGTCTCCACATGACGATGCGCCGGTTGGAAAAGCGGCGCCTGAACGAAAGCAGATTCGAAAGCCGGTTATCGCAAGGAAAACTGCGCCAATCATTACTTCAAAGTCTGCCGCCATACCGCAAAGGGATAGCGCCCGGCAAGAAAAGCCGGTGCCCGACGATATGTTCACGCAGATCCAGGCAGCGCGGAAGCGGCGAGCGGACGCCAGTGCGGAAGAAGGTGCGCTGCAAGCGGGAAGCGGGCCTCCACAAGAAGACGAGTCGCAGCGTACGAATAGCATTGCGCTTGCGAACATAGCAGAATCGCTTAAGAGTTCAAAACGTCCTGACCGAAACGACAGCGGCGGCGTTTTCCAGATAAGTCATCTTGGATACCATGATGCGGAGTTCCTGTTTTACGGCTGGAGCATGAATTCCCGCAGAAATTCGAGCCGGCTCATTACTGTTGAGCAAGGCGCGAACGTTGACATCCAGGTTGCCGTAGTGAAAAGGATGATTGATATCATTCGCGAACAAAAACACGACGATTTCGTATGGGAATCGCACCGTCTCGGCAAGCACATTACGCTTAGTGCAAGGCCGGAAAACAGCGTCGAACTGCAGCAATTTTTGCTGCGGGAATTTTTCCCCGATTACACTCCATCGGCACGAGGATGATCAAGTCGGCGCAAGCCGGTCATGCTAATGCACAGACAGAAAGCGCGGGCAGAGCGGCTTGCTGAAATATGTACAGCGACGTTGAAATACGGGAATGGATGAAAAATTTAGAAAAGAAATATTGAAACAATGGCGCATATGAGTGTGCGCCATTGTTTATATTCAAAATTTATTTTTTGTTGACAGCGTCTTTAAATGCTTTACCTGCTGAAAACTTGACTGTCTTGGCGGCAGCAATCTTGATGTCCTCACCGGTTCGCGGGTTACGCCCGATTCGCTCGGCACGGCTGCCGGATGCGAAAGTACCGAATCCTACCAATTGAACCGAGTCGCCGTTCGTGACGGTTTTCACTACATTGGCGATTATCGATTCAAGCGCTCGCTGCGCCGCTGCTTTGGAAAGATCGCAATCAGATGCAATCGCATCAATCAATTCTGTTTTGGTCATCAAGTTTTCCTGAAGAGTAAATGAGAGGGAATTTTAACACTGAGGATCTTGTTTATGACGAGCGGTGAAAATTCTGCATCAACCGGAGAATAGAGTCGGATCGTAAGCAAGAGGTTTGCGGCTTTTCATCGTCTGTCTTTTGCGGCAAACGGCTTCAATTGCTCGAATGCCAAAAAACCAACTACAAGTTTGATTTGTCCCAAAGTTACGCATTGGCACACAAGTTACTTTTATTCTCGCAAGAGAAATTGTTTCTTGAAATTAATAGCTTTTTAATAAATGAACGCTGATGTCGGTAAAGTTTTATGCCAGTAATACAAACGGGATGAAATGAAAAGAGCGTGAATTTATCCGTAATTCGGATAACCGGGGGAATCATGAGAATCGGGAATTTTTGGTATGAGATATCACCATATTTTTATGCCGTAATCGGTATTCTGACGATATTGAGCCGTGGCTCTTCGCTGGGTCTGATATGCGGAACAGTATTGATCGCCGCATCGGCATCTATCCTGACGTTGCGCTGGATAAGCCGAAAAAGAAAAAGCACTACTGCAATTGCAGGACGAAGAGCCTGATCGTTTTATCGATCGTGAATGAAGCATGATCGGTAAAATTTCGCCGACCAAGGTATCATGATCCGCTTTTTGTTTTTTGTAACGGTGTTTCCTGCCTTGCCCCATTTTCCCAAGATGGTGCGACGCGTGGTAAAACAGTTCGATTCCGGAGGAAGCGGCAGCGGTTCGAATTGAATGGAAGAAGATTCCAATCGGAATTAATCCATTGATATCATCGGGCTTTACAATGGTTTACGCTTACTTACTTCAAAGAAAATCATGTGTCGATATTGTTCATTGCATGTAAATCTGAAAGGCACACAAATCAGTGGTATTAATTGCATGAATAAGAAAGAGGACTGCGTCGCCGCATGAAGAAGAAAATATATTTATGCGGCCTTTTGCCGGTTTTGTTCGGTTGTGCAGCCATTGATGAATCGCCTGCAATACCGGCAGATATCTACAAAGTAACCGTTACCCGCAAAGCGCAGGATGTGTATCAGACGTTGGGGGGCGTAACCTACATAAAAACGCGTTACTGTGACGAAGATGTTTTTGCCGACGAGGCAATTTTGCGCTTATACAGTCCCGGCGGGTTTCATATAGGGAAAATTATTTTCAGCAGTGGAAGAACGTGCGATGTCGAGTCGGTTTTTCCAAGCTAGAAAACCCAGCTTCATTGTCAGATGTTCCATTAGGCCGGCAATACGTTTAACGCTTGAGCCGTAACAAGAAAATACAGGCGGCAACCAGGATTTGCGTTACGCAAAAGCATCAGCCAACTTCGATGAAGATCACTGATTCATCAAATAACACTCCGCTTTCTTCTATATCGATCGGCGCAATTGGTGCGATGGTGTCTTCCCACGCGGCCAGCACGGCAGTCCCCGGCGGATAGGTTGCAAAAAGTTTGGCGAGCTCACCGGCTGTCATCGTTTTTTCTGTACGCCGGCCGCGTTTATAAAGAACCGTTTTCATCTCGAATCCTTTGCAAGTACCGGTGACTGTGAGCGCCACATGATGTCCGTAACTCTAACCGGGTGCAGACATGAGTTGCTTCGCTTTTTACATGCTGGAAATCCATTCGCAATTATCCTGCTACAACAATAATCGACATCAGATAGAAGCCTCGGCTGCCAATTCTCGTGTTTTGTCATTTTGAATAAGAGTTAACCAAGATAAATAATATATGCACGACAACATTGATATTACGCAAACTTGCTTGACTGTTGGTTAAACCGACATTACTTGCATTCAAATTTTATATTGCGGTCGAGGCCAGGCGCTTGCCACTAACATTAATTGCATTTGAGGAACTAAGTGTATGCGGCATGGTCTTATCGTCTATCTGCTTTTCAAGAGAAAAATATAGCGTCGGCAGAACCATTCCATATGTAGTGCAGTCCTCGTTACATAGGAAAAATATTCGGCATATGTTTTTGGGACGCTCAGGGTATGAAGCAGCGGCAGTCGAAAGCCCGATGCGGCATCAAGAGACTTCGAAGCAGGAAGAAGGCGATTGCGCCAGGAAATAAAGAGGATTTGAAATGAAATGGTATTACAAATGGAAGCTCAGGAAAATTCAAAAAGAGATCAGCTCTCTCAAGGATTCATCAAGCCATCCATTGACCGACGACTACACGGCTCATAGCAGACTACGCAGCTTGAATCGCCTGGCGCAGCATCTCCAGGAGCGGCTGGCGCAGTCGTTTCCTCCTTCGGCCCAGCATTAAGCTATACCCGCATGTAATTTTTGCGCTACGTTGGCAGCGAAGTCACTTGAACACAGCCTGATTTCGTCAGGCTGTCTGTCAATGCACGGGATTGCTGAAATTATTTCAAGAATTATTTGATTCCGTCGCTCCGGCTTTCTTGCGCGCCGTGACGGAGGAACCTGCGGCAGTTTTCTGTACGCTCGCTTCAAATTGACTGAGGCGTCTTTTCAGCAATTGATTCCTTTCTGTGGATGCCGCATTAATCTCATGCATTTCCTTTACTCTTGCTGCTTCGCAAGTGGCAATTGCGAGACTGATAACGGCTGTCGCTGCCAGAAAAGTCGTCTTGTAACGATTGGCCCATAGCTTGAAAGCGATCGAGATTGATATAGTTTCCATGCTGCGTCTGTCTTGGTTTTGGTAATAGATAAAGATAGCGCGTCCATCCCGGACACGTTTCGCTTCTGTAATATTTACCCATGGATGATGACACTTGTCCTTATCCGCAAGCAAGTGGTTCGGTGTTCTTGAACAGAAATCTAATGGAATGCGGACATGTCCATGCCTGAATCAGGCATGAAAACGGGGTATTGCAATCGCAATTGGCTGCAGGTTTGACGGGGTGAGCGCGGTAACCGGAAATCCTTGGATGGCATCTGTTTCAAAGTTTTAATGCCGCTGTCGAAATCATCTTATCCAATTTTTTCAGGAAAAGGACTTGGCAAAAACTGCAGGAACACAGGCTCTTATTATTCGAATATTGAGATTTATCAAGGCCCCGGGACGA
>JAQGLW010000111.1 GCA_028292665.1 Herminiimonas sp. | reverse complement strand
ATTGTGCAGAACGGTTCGCTATTGGCCGCACCGTTTCTCGACATTCATGATCGAACGACTACCGATGGCGAGCGCGGCTTGCTGTCCGTGGCATTCGATCCGCAATATGCGGCGAATGGCTTTTTCTACGTTTACTACACGGATCTGAACGGCGATATCGCCATCGAGCGTTTCAGGGTATCGGCCGCCGATCCCAATGCGGCGGACCCGCTTTCCGGCCTGCGCATTCTTTCCATCCCACATCCGGGCGCCAACAATCACAACGGCGGCCTGCTCAGTTTCGGCCCGGACGGTTATCTGTATGCCGGGACGGGCGATGGCGGCGGAAGCGGCGATCCTCGTGGAAATGCCCAGAACACCGGCTCATTGCTGGGCAAGATGTTGCGTCTCGACGTCAGCGCATCCAATACAGCCCAGCCTTATACGGTCCCGGCTTCCAATCCATTCATCAATCAGGACGGCAAGCGGCCCGAGATCTGGGCTTATGGATTGCGTAATCCCTGGCGCTATGCTTTCGATGCCACGGATAACTTGATCTACATCGCGGATGTCGGCGAGGCGCAACGCGAGGAAGTCGATGCGGCGAGTGTCAATCAGGCAGGCAACAATTATGGCTGGAACATCATGGAAGGCACCCAGTGCTTTTCAAGCACCGCCTGCGACAGACAGGGACTTGTCCTGCCGGTGTTCGACTACGAGCACGGCGATAATGACAGCAACGGCTGTGCCATTGTCGGAGGCTATGTGTATCGCGGCAGTGCGATCCCCGAACTGCAGGGCAGCTATCTGTATTCCGACGTATGCACAGGATGGCTGAAGAGCTTTGCGTATCGCAACGGCGCTGTGACCGGGCAAAAAGACTGGGGAATCCAGAATGTGGCGTCGATGGCTTCTTTCGGACAGGATGCACAAAACGAACTTTACATGCTGTCGGAAAAAGGCGGGGTGTACCGTATCGTCCGGCAATGAATTGCGCTGCACATCGTTACGATGAAGCCCCGGCGAAACCCGGGCGATGCGGCGTCAGCTGCAGCCCGGGCCGGCACACACAAGCGTATTGAAGTCATATACGCTTGAATGACCGGGGTTGCCGTCGGGCCTGGGTGCTCCCTTCTGGATAAAGAAGGTTACCGAATCCGCGCCATAGAGCCCGGCGGGATAAGAGAATTTTTTCAGAACGACATAGGCGTTGTCGATCGAAGGAATGCGAGGGCCTGCAGCGCCCTGCCTGGAAGCCGGAGAAGTCTGCCGTCCGGCGCCGGACCCGCCTGTCGCCTTGACCCATGCTTCCACGTCGCCTTTGGTGGCTTTGCGCAACAGACCTTTGCGCAGAGCGTCGTCGATGCCTGCCGCGCCTGCAAGAGACGCGTTTTTGTCGGCGTAGGATGAAGGCGGCGTATCGGAAGAAGTAATCAGCTTCGTGTTGTGCGGGATAGGCGCACCGGCAACCGCGTATCCTTCCGCCACGGGAATGACTGCATCGACCGGACGCCCGAACAATTTTCTGGATAGAGGGTTGGCCGATTCAAGCTTGTTCGAAGACAAGGAAAAATGCCCGCACGGCCCTTTGTTGTCATAGGTGCTGATGATCACCGGCACGTTGCTGTCGACGCCGGCGATTGCCTGCCTATGGTAGCCGCGTGCCAGTATCGCAACGATTCTGGATCCGGGCGTCCAGCCGATATTCCAGATGGTCGGCTCGTAAGCACCGAGTATGAGAGCGACGGGCCGGCCTTTCGAATTCACCGCGACATCGATTTGCGTGGCTTGATGGCCGCTTTGATCTATCTGGAATTCCACCTTCCTGCCGGAGTATGCTTCAGCGGCGTATACGACAGTATCGGGAGGAAGTCTTTGCATGTTGAATGCGCACGTCGCCGGACGATTGGCGAATTTCTCCACCGGAAAATCGAAATTCTTGCCGGCTGCCGATACACCGGAAGCCAGGGCCGAACATACAACGGTAAAGATCAATAGCACTGATTTCATGGCGAGTCTATTCGTGATCGAACTGAATGCCAATCCAGTTATGGTAGAAGATGGCTGGAATCGCATCTTGTTTCGATGTCGCTTCGACACTTTCATTTTGCGACAAGATGATGGCGCGGACACTGGCGAAAACGGAGAAGAATATCCATGCGCCCCGCCATGAATCGTCAGGAATGTAAAGCCTTCCGGATTTCAGAGCGGGCTTTTTTCATTGGAGCCGGCATCTTCTGGATGGGCGAGCGTGTCGCTATTTCCGGCCCAAAGCCGGTTACGCTCGCGTGGGGGGCCTTTGCAGGCGGATCGCTTTGGCCGGGTACGAAATATAGAACAATTCCGAATCCAATGGTAATTAACGCTACATCGATAGCCGAGATAAGGATATTCATGGGTTTGGTCCTATCAGCTAATTTCTTCATCGTATGCATCATTGCCCACAGACTGCCACCGGGTTACGCAAACGGGATGCGGAAGCGCCATTGGCCCGGATAGCGCACATTCCAATTTCCCGCATCGGCAATCCATCAAGTTGCCAGCCTGAGCTTTAAACATGGTGCCATCGCGGGGTCTCGAACCACCGGGCCTCCTGCAAACAAGGCAGGTGCTCTACCAGCTGAGCTACGACGGCATGAAAGAAAACCTGTTCAACGAACGCCTGATTTCTTCCCTGGATAAATAATATGGCAGATGGAATGCCATGTTTTGCGTAAAGGCAAACCGGTATCCAAAAAAGAAAATGTCGTCCGCGCGCCGAGGAGTTCAAACGGTCGCTCCAATCAATCCTCACTTCAATCTTCGACATCATGGTCGCCGCGCCACTGATCGAGTGCCGGCATATACGGTTGCCGGCATGTCAATTCGCATGTTGCAAAAAAATTCAACGATGGCTGGCGGAACCTGCATTGGCCAATCGACAAGCAGTACGCGATAAGCACGCATAGCCACTCGACATCCTTCCAATCTGCTAATGACGGTTTAGATAACAACGTCGTTTTCTCTCAAAAAATTTCCTGAAGTAATTTTTTCCGCCCGGAACTTAATTCCGCAAGGCAAGGTCTTTTACATAGCTTCTTTGCGGTAACGACCGTTTTGGTCCGCAAGGATGATGTTCAAGAGCAACGGGAACATCTCTTTTTTTTTCCTGCGTCTATCACGATCAATTCTTCAGATGGCGTAAACAACCAGGAGTTATCTTTTATGAATCGGGCATTCTATCCATCAGTTTTAATCACCTTGACACTTGCCGCCTGTGGCGGCGGAGGTGGCAGTAGCGACGGAATGGCACCGGCCTCTGAAGCAGCATCGGTAACGGCAGCGACATCGACATCGGTAACCCCGGCAACGGCAACAGACACGCCGGCGACAACCGCCGTGGCTGATGCGCCGGTCCCGACCTCGGTGCAGCCGGTCCCGACCAACATCGCCAGCGGCGCCACCGTCAGCCTCCAGTGCGGACAAACCTATTACGGCACCCTCGAACTCAACGGCAAGTCCAACGTCACCGTCAACACCACCGGTACCTGCGGTCCCGCCAACATCACCCCCGGCAAGGCCGTCACCGGCTGGACCCAGTATCAGGGCAATATCTATTCGGCTCCGATCGACTTTACTCCGGTCCAGGTTTCCGTCGCCGGCAAACCGGTCGATGCCGCTCACTGGCCGAACCGGCCCCAGATCTGGGCCACCGATCCGGCTTCGGTACCCAACAGCGATCTGGCCGGCGCCAACCTGGTCTATCTGGCCAACCAGTCCGTCATCCAGTCCCAGACCATTTCCGGCAATGCGGTCAGCGCGTCCACCAAGTTTTACGTCGAGGGCAAGCTGTGGATGCTCGACAATCCGGGCGAATGGGCGGTGAGCAACGGCCGCATTTACCTGTGGGCGCCGGACGGCCAGTCGCCGGAAGGCCGCGCCTGGGCCGC
>JAQGLW010000029.1 GCA_028292665.1 Herminiimonas sp. | reverse complement strand
GTCTTGCCGAACGGCTCAAAGCTGTGGCGCTGGAAATACAGGCTGGCGGGCAAGGAAAACCGCTACGCTATCGGCGCTTATCCGGCGATCCTTCTTACGGGAGCCCGGAAAATGCAGGAAGAGGCACGCAAACTGGTCAAGGCCGGCATGCATCCCTCTCATCAAAAGCAACTTCTTCGTCTTAACCAGGCAACCGAGCATGCGAATACCTTTCAGGCGGTCGCTGAAGAGTGGCTTGGCGCCAATGCTGCACACTGGACGCATAAGACGCGCCTGCAGCGTGAGCGCGCACTGGAAGCGGACGTCTATCCGCATATCGGCAGCTTGCCAGTTCGCCAAGTCACGCCTTCCCACGTCTTGGATATTCTGAAGCGGATCGAAAAGCGCGCTCCGGCAATGGCGGTCGTCGTCAACCAGTCAATTGGCGCAATTTGTCGGCTGGCGGTCGTCACGCTGCGTGCCGATACCGATCCGACCGGTCCCATTCGCGGGGCGCTCAAGCCACAAAAGACCAGGCATCATCGGCCGCTCGCACCCGATGAACTTCCAAAGCTTATTGCCGCCAATGAGGCATCGTCATCCTATTACCCGAACAAGGTGGCGCTCAAACTCATGTTGCTGACTCTGGCCAGGACAATGGAGATTGTCGGTGCGCGGTGGGACGAGTTCGATCTCGATGCGGGTTTGTGGATCGTGCCGGCTGCGCGAATGAAAATGCGGGAAAATCATTTGATTCCCTTGCCATCGCAAGCGGTGCAGCTTTTGCAAAAATTACGTGTGTTGGCTGGCGAACTAAAAGACCCCTTCACCGGACAATCCAAACCTGTCTTCCCAAATCGCAATCAGCCAAGCAGGCCTGCATCCCACGGTGTGCTATGGAAAGCCATCATGCGCATGGGTTTCGATGAGCGTTTCTCCCCGCATGGTATTCGCTCAACCGGCAGCACGATATTAAACGGGATGGGCTATCGCGCAGACCTTATCGAAAAGCAGCTGGCGCACGAAGAACGGGATAAGAGCCGCGCCAGCTATAACCGCGCAACGTATATTGAGGAACGCAGGACGATGATGCAGCAATGGGCAGATTATCTAGATGCAATTGCCAAGGGTGAGAAGGTAGTGGCCGGCAAGTTTGACAAAGCAGCATAACAAAACATAGCAGTTGGAAAAACAATGAAGAGCAAAAAAATAAGGTCGGTTCTGATTGCAGCGTTTGCTGCAATGATATTAGGGTGGGTGTACTACTTGCCTTACTACACGATGCATCAGGTCCAAAAAGCTGCGCAAGCCGGGGATGCAAACACGCTTAGCCGGTACATCGATATTCCTGCCTTACGAGAAAACATTCGCGGTCAGCTCACCGAAAAAATGACTCCGACGGCCGAGAGCGTGAAAAACAATCCTTTTGCGGTTTATGGAAACGCCCTCGTTATTGCCATCGTCGGGCCGCTGATCGATGCGATGATCACTCCGCGAGCGATCGCAGCTATGGTGCAAGGTTCGAACCCTGCCTCTCCAGCAAAATCTCAAACCGGTGGCGCAGATCATGCGCCGATGAAAACACCGCCAGGCGACTCAGGCAGGGACAAGCCGGTGGTCACCGCCCGGTATGCGGACCTGAATCGCTTTGAAGTAACCGCTGTCAGCCCGATAGACGCGAGTAAGCCGCTGAAAATGACTTATTTACGCAGGGGCCTCGGATGGAAGTTGGCCGAAGTCGAATTGCCCTTTTAACCGCGCCTGACGGAATCAGGTGTTGGCGATCGCGCGAAATAGAGCCATTTACTCCGAAAATTAACCCCCAGCGTCTGATCCTGCTTCATGGTGAAGCCATTTTCTGATTCCTGCACCAATCCCTTATCTTGGAGCAGATAATGTGGTGTCGAACTACTGGCAGTTCCACGTTCAGTTGCTGTGCAATGCAACTGACCTCAGTGCTTCGGGCGACTGTAGAAGTTGACCCAGGATGGCTTTCATCAGCATTTGGTCTCGCTTCATAGCTTCCTCAATGACAAAAAACGCCATCTTAGCGGAATTACACTGCACGCCGGTGCGAAGTCGGTCATTTGGTGGCCAGCCGTACCAGGCCGTTTTGCGTGGGGAGCGCCTGCTGCGTATCAGGCAGAAACCGGCCATCAGCGGACATTCAACTTGTGACGCCTAATGACAGCTTAGAGACCGGAAGCAGCCATTGCGCCGAACAAGGCTGGCCTCTACAAAATCTGCGCTCGGTGCTGCGAGCCGTCTTTCTGCGCTTAGAGGTGGTCCGCCAGAAGCGGTTTGCTGGAAGAGTAGCCTTGGTAGCGATGGCAGCCAAGGTGACCAAGAAGGAAGGCCTTGATGTACCACAATGGGCGAATCAAAGAAGATCCGTCGCTCAAATTTTACCCGGATATTATTGACTCATAAATTTTACCCGGGTATTATTGACTCATCCATTTCCAGCCCGATCTCACTGTGATTGATACCGTTACTCCTTCCTATACCAGCTTCAACGGCCACAATCGGATCGCCTCTGGCAGCTTGCCAGTCAATGCCTTGGCTGTGAAACACGCTCTGGCGTCCGGCGTACCAACTCGACTGCTAACCTTCTGCGACCAAACTGGCCAAGTTGTCGATATCGACACTCGAGGAAGCGATGCCACGATATTGGCACGTCTACCTCCCGAGGGACACCAGTTTCAAGGAAACGGATCCGCACTGATCGATTCCGAGGAATCTGGTGAGGCACGTGGCCGTGGCCGACCAAAGCTTGGGGTTGTCGCGCGAGAAGTCACGCTACTGCCGCGCCACTGGGATTGGTTGGCTACACAGCCAGGCGGTGCATCGGTGACATTGCGGAAACTGGTTGAAGAGGCACGCCGGGTCAGCGTAGATCGAGATCGGCAACGCCGGGTAAGTGAATCGGCTTACCGCGTCATGTCAGCCATGGCTGGTGATATGGCTGGCTTCGAAGAGGCCTCGCGTGCGCTGTTCGCGAGCGACGCGACAAAGTTCCGTCAACAGACCGAGGCTTGGCCGGCCGACGTTCGCGATTACGTCAGGTACTTAGCTTATCCGTTGCTGCTGACAGAAGTGCCATCGATAGCGCCGTGACTCATTTAGAACAAAAAGGATTTTAATGATGATTACAAACAAAAAAACGCTGAAACTGCAGTATCTGAAGACGACAACCCGAGCCGGTGTGTATGCGATTCGTAATCAGGTCACGGGCCGAGCGATGGTTGCAGGCAGTACTAACGTTCACGGCACACTCAGTCGGCATCGTTTCGAATTGCGGTATCAACAGCATCGCAACGTGAGGCTTGCGCAAGATTGGATAGAGCATGGCGAGACCAATTTTCTCTTTGAGGTGCTCGACATGGTCAAACCTAATGAAGATCCAGCGTTCAATGCCGCACAGGAATTAGAAATGCTGGTTAACCTGTGGCGCCTTGAAATCCCTTGTCTCGGCGAACTCGGCTACGACGGACCGAGAAGCGAACCTCGATGAACACGAATCTCGACTGCTGTTTGGCGCTACATCGCGCACACGCCAGCCTGCGACTCAAGCTTGACGACGAGTTGGGCACATATCATGGCATCAGTTTCAGCGACTTTGCGCTGCTGAATTCGCTCGCGCAGGCGGACGGTGCCCGGGTAAGCATTCCGGAGCTTATGCGTCCGACCGGTCAGTCTCAATCGGCTGTGTTGCGTCAGTTGATCGTCCTCGAGAAGATTGGCCTCGTGCTGCGCGATAGTGCGAATGGAATTCGTCAGGCCGCGCTTCGCCCGGCCGGCCGTGCACTGGTGAACGAGGCGAGCGAGACTGCCAATGGCATTTGCACCGATGCCTTGGAATCGATCGCCCCCGCAGTAGTTGCTACGCTTTTCGCAGCAATGGAAACGCTTGCGCGCACGCCACCTTAGCACTCTCATGAGCAACGCCATCGCGTCGATTTTCTGGGTAATTGGCCCCTTGCACAGCTTGGTGGTGGATCCATTGTGCTGTGGTGACGCAGGCGAAACGAAATATCAGAGCGTTCCTAAAAGACGCGCCAGTCAAGAACAATTAAGGACCGCACGTCATGCCCAAGACTAAAGCGAACGGAATTGAAATTGAATACGATTGTTTTGGCAGTAACAATGCAGAGGTTGTTCTGTTAATTTCCGGTCTGGGTACGCAAATGATTCGCTGGAGTGAAACGTTCTGCCGGGTATTGGCAGAGCAAGGTTACCGCGTGATTCGCTTTGACAATCGCGACACTGGCCTTTCAACTCACTTTGATAGCGCGTCAATGCCAGATCTCGCCGAAATTATCGACGCCGTCTCGCGCGGCGAAACGCCCAATGTCCCTTATACGCTCTTCGATATGGCGAACGACGTTGTAGGACTTCTCGATTCGTTAATGATCAAACGAGTGCACGTGGTTGGGAGATCAATGGGCGGCATGATCGCACAACTGTTGGCTAGCGAGCATGCTGAACGCGTTCTATCTCTTGTTTCCATTATGTCGAGCACTGGCAATCGCGATCTGCCGCAGGCCAGCCCTGCAGTGATGGCGGCGATGACATCCCCTGCGCCACATCCTTTAAGAAGCGAACAAGACTATCTTGCACATTGCGTTGCATTTTCTCAGGCGATTGCCGGTCGAGGCTATCCATTCGACGCATCTGCTCAACGTGACCAAGCCTTGGCTGAAGTCAAACGAGCATATAACCCAGCCGGATTTTGGCGGCACATCGCCGCCATCGCCGTAACCGGTGACTTAAGATCACGACTAGCCAACATAACTGCTCCAACGCTTGTGTTACATGGTTCAGACGACCCACTAGTTCCCCCGGAGGCAGGGAAGGACACGGCGGCCAATATTAAAGGAGCCACACTACTAATAGTCGAGGGAATGGGCCACGACCTTCCACCATCGCTATTTGAGCTTGTGGCCGGAGCCATCGCTGATAACGCACGCCGTATGTTCGACCGTGTGAATCTCCCCGAAGTTTCTAGCCTGAATGTTTCATAAGCTGCCGCTACGGCGCCGGCTCGCCGGACACAGGACCTCACCGACAGCGGCTACGAGGACTATATAAACGAGCGGCCAAGGAAAACCTTAGACTACCAAACGCCGGCTGAACGATTCAGTCAACTCGTTGCATCGACCGGTTGAATCCAAGAGTGTAAAGCGGTCAGTCACGTTTCTTTAGGTTGTCCATTATTTCCCTAACTGACGTCGCGACATACGTAGCCTTCGGTGATTTCGTCAGCGGAGACTGATATGCGTGTGTCGGTAGGCGGTTCTTGTCGAACTCAAATTTCATTTTCAAGGATCGAAAGAATGTTGAGTCCAGATACAATTCCGCGGGAGCATGAGCCTTGACTCTTATCGAATGTCGAGCGGCATCCTCGATTGCCATCAGTTGAGCAAATGGAAGACCAAGGGTATTAAGTGAAACGTGGTTCCCTTTCCCTGAGCAATGCAAGTTAACATCGTCTGAGTAGGCATTCAGCCCTTGGGTCAAGATTCCATAGGCGGGAACGTTCAACGTTTCCTCAAACGCTTGAAACAACTCAGAGACCACCGGGAGTAACAATTCTGGGGTGTACGTGTACCCGATTGAGCTGTGTACATGTCCGACTGACCATGCCTGCTTCACCAATAAGCTATCTGCAAATGAAATGAAGGCAAAGTCCGGATACCGGTCGGCTATCATATCGATGCGATCACGCAGGGTGTGAAGTAACTCCGGCCGCAGCCTTCCGGTTCGCAGGAGTTCTTTTACGCCGATCGCGTCAACAATTGCGAAAGCGGCAAGCGGGCGTTCGTGCAGATCCGTGAGCCATTCCGAGTACACAAACACTGTCGGTCTTCCATCGTATTGCCAGACATCCACGCAATTTACAAACGCGGACTTCGGAAGAAACACTGGCACCTCATGGAACCGGTCGTGGGTATTCGGGTACCAGGAAAGCTCGATCCAATCATTTCCGACCGACCGGGCGGAAATATGACTTACGTAGCCAACAAGATAAGGATCGGCTTCGGATTCGTTGAAAGTCTTAATCCATTCCCGCTCAAATTCCGCAATCCATTTGGCATCCATCATGATGAGATCTTGGTTAAGCGGGATCGCCTCGAACTGGATCTTCCGGAATCCGTCGTGATCAAACATCGTCCACCACCTTTAAGATATTAATTCGCCTGCCAAAGATTATATTGAAATGCGCAGCTCGGCATATGCCCGACAGACGACATTGAAACGGCATGTGCATGGAATTTTCAGCTTCGGCCGAGGTACTGCCAATTAAGGAATGACCCCCAAAGTGACTGTTTTTCGCCAGCGATCAGACGTAGTAGATCAAAGACACGAACGTCGTTTTCCGGGGCGACTAGCGTCAGTCGATAAAGAAAGCAAATGACCGCTTTCAGTCTGGTGCTGCCGGTAACCATCGCCATCCCACCGGCAGCAATTTGCCTGATAGCGTGTTGAATTTCACTCCAATTCGGCCTGCTTTTCCATCGAACTTTGACCCAAGCCCATCCTGTCTTAAGCATTTCGAACGACGCTTTCGCTTCGCGCGAATGGGTCACCAAAAAGCGAAAAAGGTGGGTCAAAACACGGTGCAATTCAACAAACATGATTGCCGAAACCCTCGAACCGCTCGGTTTCCTGTACGACCGGGGGGCATGAGCGTGGCACTGTGAGCGTATCAGCAGACAGGCACTATGGGGGCACGTATCAGGATCGGACGCGGGCACACCGGAACCGGTTCCCTCTGATATGTTAAGAACTTTCTCCTGATCTCAACGTGTCCTGCGAAACACCGGATCGAAGCAGGAAGGCGGATTGTTCGTTCTTCCCCCACGTGCGAGATAATTTTTATGGCCAATCGCGGGGAAGTGAATGTTGACAGCGTAATATGGGATGAGCATTTACTTATTGTCACTTTTATCTACGCCAAGGGAGAATACAAAAAATGGACTTCTTAAATAATGATCCGGAGACGCGCCCAAAGTGGGAGCAGTGGCATTCTCTTCAAAAAGCCAAATTATGGAGATTGCTGGCGCTCTCCCTCGACATTCATCCTGTGATAGAGGCTGCCAGAAAATATCAAGAAATTGGGCCAGACTACAAGAATGAATACGTGCGTCGCAACACTCAGGCGCGCAACAGTCTATCCGAACTAAGGAGGGAGGGAGAAATTCTATGGTACCCCAGCGATCCGAACAACGGGACACATGCGGGGAGCAAAATGGTGGATATTCACAGCTTTGTCGCTTGGGCTTCAAGAATGAAGTGGCCGATGCCGCCGGAAATGAGCAAATTCGGGGCGGCACCTCTTGTTACGTTTATTCCTGAAATGGGTGATAGCGCTAGTAAGGTACCCAAAAACGTTTCGGCAGCTGCCAATACACGTAAAGGGAGGACGGAACAGAAACTCTTGCTGGCAGCTTTGTATATTGCAATCGGCTATAAAGGACCGGAACAAGACGCGGAAGCCGTCGCCACAATCCTGGAAGGTTTGGCTAGGCTGGGATTGTCAGTCAGCGAATCTACCGTAAGTGATAGGCTCAAGGAAGCTGTTCAACAATGTCTATAGAAAGGAGAGAACTAAAATTTACGCCTGTTGACAGCGTCCTTCAATAAGACCATGCCAGCCACCACGATGTGGTGTTGGCTGGCATGGAGGTTTTGCGCACCGCATATCCAAAGCCCCTGTTTTTTCCTGACGGCCGAACGCGGGATCAACGGCCCAGTTCCCGGGCATTTTGGTAACGCGTGAAGTTGTTGTGCATGGAAATTACCACCGACGGTCTACGCAGTGCTATCGCGCCACGGGCAAAGCATCTGCCGATATCGCTGCAGCCAGTCAATACATCGTCACCACCGGCAACATGCGCTTGTACTCGTCCGCCATCCTCAAAGCATTCGCAGGATCCGTCACAATGACAGTTATCCGGCATTTCGCGCTTGGCTTCGCCCTTCTTCAGCCAATACACATTTGCGCAGGACAAATCGTGGGAATCTACTTTCGCTGCACTAGTCTTTTTCTTCGCACGTTCAAATATCCCCCTTGCCAGGTCAAACAGATACCGGAGGATGTCGCTGCGACAAATCTTCTTGTCGTCCCCTATCAGTGCTCCGCTTGGCTTGCTGATGGACTATTTGATTTAAAGGCAAAAAGACGTACTCAATCGTTCTGATAGACCTTCGCCCATGAATGGGCCACGAATTCGTATGAACTAGTTTTCCAGATGTCCTAAGATGAAACCTCCTACTAACCGGTGCGAAAAGCACAAAGGAGATCTTTATCGAAAACACCGAAATGGTGCTTCTTCTGCGTCTGAAAGAAGTCCAGGCGCGGACGGGGTTGCCACGTTCCACACTGTACCACTACATTCGACTTGGTCTGTTCCCTCGTCCGCATTCCATCGGCATTCGATCTGTCGCCTGGAGTTCGGTTGACGTAACAAATTGGATCAGTGAACGCATCGACAATCACTGATCTGCAGTAACTCAGCTCGACGAAAACGGTGGCCCGGCCCGGGACCCGCCACCGATTTCAATCCTGTAAATAGAACCGCACCGAAAACATAGCTGGCTCCGTCGGTTGCTTCCGCACGTCTGAACGAATTGTGCCGCCCTTCGCGAAACGGCATTCCATGGCTTGCCATGCTCATGTCTATCGCATTTGCAACACGAACTAACCAAGGATTTTCATCATGAAAAAGCATAAAAACGTTGAGAAGAGCAGTCGCTCCTCTCCCAAGGCAGAAAAGAAAGAAGTGCAAGAAACGAAAGGCCGCAACGTAAAGCAGAGCGACGGCCAGCCGCCGGTCTTCAAACCACTGCTGGACATGGCCTTGATGGGCGCACTCGCCTTGACTTCGCTGTTCCTGAAAAAATCGCGGTGCCACTGGGGGAAATTCATCCGTGGCGGACAGCTCGGCATGCTCTTTGCGCCGCGCGGCACCGGCAAAACGTTCTTCATTCTGGCCCTGGCGATCGCCATGACCAGAAAGGTGGCCTTCCTCGGCCATGGCCCCCAAAACCCCCGTCGCGTGATCATCCTCGACGGCGAAATGGATCTGAATTCCATAAAAGAGCGATTGATCATGGTTGCCCGGTCGCTCGGCGTGAAACTCGATGATGAACTTCGACTATTCACACCCGAAATTTTCTCGGGATTGATGCCTGCGCTGACGATCGCGGAAGGGCAGCGTGTCATCGATAAATTGATCGGCAAAGACTGGGATGTGCTGTTTGTCGATAACTATTCCGCCTGGTCCGCGGACGGGCGGGAGACCCCCGAAAGCTGGGCACCGTTCATCCGCTGGATGCTCACGCATAAACGCGAAGGGCGCAGCATCATCGTGATTCACCACTCTGGGAAAAACGGGGAGCAGCGTGGCTCCAGCAAGCACGAAGACGCCCTCGATTTCTCGATTTCCCTCCGTCCAGTTTTACCGGAGGCGAAAGACGGTTCCCTGAATTTCCAGTTTGAGTGGCGCAAGGCGCGGCATCTGCCAAGCGATCAAAGGACACCGTTCGTCGTGAGCCTGGGCAAAGCAGACAGCAGCGGAAAGAGGTCCTGGACCCGGATCGACGGCGCCGCCGTGGATCCGCGCGTAAAACAGGCGCTGACGCTGAAAGAAAACGGTAAGACCCTTGCAGAGATTGGCAAGGAGCTCAATTGCGATAAATCGACGGTTTCGCGGATGCTGAAATTCCGTTAATAAACCCGGTTGCAGTGTTGCAGGCACTAGGACACGCAACGCTGCAACGCTTCCGGCACAGACAAACATGCACGCTTATTGGCCACTCGTCACACATACCCGCATTCACATGCTGTGTAGGCGAGTCTCACCAGCTTTTAACTAATCCATACAAGCCAGTCACATTAAAGGAATCAGCCATGATTGATTGCATCAAAATGTCCCTGAAAGGCAAATTTCCGCCTAAGGGAGCTACTGTAAGCATCATCCGCAGCCCCACTGTTACCAGCGTCTCAACCACGAAGGATCGCTATTGCATGTTCGGCCACGGTTCGCAATTCACACTGCAGGTACGCGAAGAGGGGCGGGAAATCTACCTGGAATTCTGCCCCCCAAAAGTCCTGCAAGGCCACAACGGTATCGGCTCCAATGATTTGCTGGCTGTCGCCGAGCAGTCGGTACGCGCCATTTTTGACGAGATGGCTATCCCGTTGACAAAGCGGGTCGAACGTCGGCTGAAGGAGGGCGATTACGTTCTGCACGAAGTCCATATTGCCGAACTTCACGCGATGTCCCATGCCCTGATTCTCGCACTGTGCGATACGATTCGCCGGTACGGGCCCGCCTCGCTGGAAGCCGTTCCCCTTCGTCGCGGGATCGGTGTCAGGCTGTGGATGCATTCGCGTTACAGGATCGTGCTGATCTACGACAAGGTGCAGTATTTCCTGGACAAGCCGGCCAAGCATAAGCAGATTCTACTTGCCGGAGCAAGGCGGCTGATGCAGTTCGACTTAATACGGAAATTCGCCAAAATGTTGACATATCTGCTGAATGGCGTCCGCATTGAAACCCGTCTTCTTGCTCCCTATCTCAAACAGCACAAGTTGGACAGGGGCGACGCGTGGAGTGTCGACGTGGCGCGCCGCGAGCATCTCAACACATTGTCGAGTATCCCGTTGCGGGATCTTCCCTCCGTTCCTCTTGCCGAAAGCGTGTTGGCGCAGGTATCAGGAAACGAGAAGGCGTTAATCGCGCTCTGGCTTGCCGGACGTAATCCGCGTGCCTTTGCAACGTCACGTTCGGCATTTTACCGGTGCTGCGACCGAATCTTGAACCAGTTCGGACTGGACCTGAAACAGCCGGCCCTGAAACTGCCGGAAGGCGTCGTATGGAAAACGCTGGTGTCGGAAGAGTCGATTATTGATCCGCCGGCCTGGGCGTTTCGTTCCGGGTTTGGCTTCCGCGCGGACGATCTCTTTTTCAGGCGACGCGGCAAGAAATAGCGGGGCCGTTCATCACCACTGCGAGGAACGCGATGCAACCCCGGGGGATTGTCCATCGGCGCAGTGGCTTTCCAAAAGTGTAAAGAGTTCAGACAGCGGCAATCCTGCTGTGGCATCACTCTTGTATACGGGCTGTGGTCATCCACAGCTTCACTAACAACGTAGGGAGAAACGACTCATGGACATTATCGGCATCATCAATGCACTCGAACAAAATGGCTTTACGCGCAGAAGCAATGCGCCGTTAGCAACCGGCTATGGAGAAAAATTCGTTCTTTTAAACGGCGGCATAGTTACGGTTTACACCACAGGCCGATGGCAGATACAGGGCAAGCTGTTACCAGAGGCTCGAGAAAAACTTGCGGCATTGATGGGGCAGCTTTTGCCCTAATGACGCAGGCGTCCGGCGTGGGCCTTCTGTGGTGCGCCGGACTGATCGATCGCATGGCGATGAATGCCGGCAGCGTGATTCCATTACGAACAGCAATGCTACAAACGAGTCGGATTGACCTGACTGTTCTTTAGGGAATCCTGGACCGGCTTCATGTCATTGTCGAGCTGAGAAGCTAAGCCGATATGCCAAATTTGTATAAGGGAATAGGAAGGTTACCAGCTCCAGATGACGGTTATCCAAGGCGGCGATGCTCGTGCGCTCCGTCACTCGTCCACGTCGAAACGCTTCCACTGCTCCTTGGGGCGGCTCTTCCCATCCCAGCCGATCTGATCCATATCAGAGAAAAACTGCAGCCGGTTACCTTCGGGATCGTCGAAGTCAAATGTGTAATCAC
>JAQGLW010000025.1 GCA_028292665.1 Herminiimonas sp. | reverse complement strand
AGCTCGGCGCCGGCAGCAAGGAACCGGTGCGGGCGTATCTGGAAACGCGTCAGCCGCATCTGCTGAAAGCCTACGATGCCGATTTTCTGGCCGATGCGATCGAGGCAACCAAGGCGCGCTGCCGCGCCGCGATGACCGCGTACGGAACCGGAACCGCGCCCAGGGTGGACTGGGCGGCCATCCAGTGCATCGAAGTGGGCGTCTGAATTGCCGCATGCGAATTGAATGCGCCCGCTTCCGCCTGCGGCTTAAGACTGGGAGCGGACATACAGACAGCTTTGCGCGCGACCTTCGGTACCCGACCCAAAGCAGTATGTGACTTTCCGGAAGCGGACGTTCAACGTTCGAGTTAAGCGGCAGGCCCGTCAGGGCCTGTCCGCTTGAACGAATTGCCGGGCGCCGGCCGCACGTTGATTACTCCCGAATTTCTGGCTCAACGAGTTTTCCGAGTAAAACGAGCGACTCCTGCCAACCGAGGTAACACATTTCGACCGGGATTACGTCGGGAATACCTTCCTGCACGACATTTAGCTCGGTCCCACAGCGAACAGCCTTCAAAGACACCGTCACCTGTATGACGCCAGGAAGGTTTGGGTCTTCGAATTTATCTGTGTAGCGGATCAGTTCGTTGGGTACCAGTTCCAGGTATTCACCGCCAAAGGCAAGGCTCTGTTCGGTGGTGAAATTTGTGAAGGACATTCTGAATGTCCCGCCAACTTTGGCCTCCATATGATGCATCACACCTGTAAAGCCGTTAGGAGGAAGCCACTTGACCATCGCATCGGCATTGAGGAATGCACGATAAACCCGTTCCGGCGGTGCACGCAAAACACGGTGGAGACGAACAGTGTTGGTGGTCATGATTCTTTTCTCCTTTTCTTGTTGGATTTCAGCGTCTGCTTCTACAAAACGTTTTCAAGATGCCACCCGATTCACTTAGGCGCTCGACTTGTTATAAATCGCAAAATGCCTGATTAAAATTGGTGACTACGATATGACATGGGACGCAGATCATTCGAAATCCCCGCCAGTCTTGGCTTTCAACCGTTTTACCGTATAAAAATATTTCATTAACAGAAACGACAAATCACGCAATGTAATAAGGCCCTGATAATTACCGATTTATAACATGTTTGAATTGTCGCGTTGCTATATTTGCAGGAGGAGCCGGTAAATATCTCCCTCAACTGCAGGGGAAACAATTGGATAAGCGATACAAGGAGCTTCTCGGCGCGGGCTTGCAAACGTCAGACGCCGCAACCGGGGCGCAGAGCCTCTTGAAATGCGCTCAGGATTTTAGGGCGTGAACACCGACCGTATGCAACCGTCTTGCTTCATGCGCCACAGTTCATGGCCCTTTGGTGCATCCTCAAGCGAGAATTTGCGGGTAATCATGAAGGATGGGTCGAACTCGCCGCGAGCGGCATGATCAAGCAGTCTTGGGATGTACTTCGGACCGAACACTTGGGATGAACGGATCGTGAGGGCTTTGTTGACAACGGCGCCCATGGGGAATTTATCCATCATAAAAAAATGCCCAGCACTGATACTTTCCCGCCTTTGCGGCATGCGTAAATCGCCTCACGCAGCGAATGGGCGCTATCCCTCGACAGCCGCGCCGTCTGTTTCACGCGGTCCAGGACATAATCGGCCGAATAGCCATGCGACTCCATGCCGACGGCTTCAATGCATGCATCAGGGCCGCGCCCGCCAGTCAGCTCTTTCAGGGTGTCGAGCACATCCTGTTCGGCGTAGTTAATCGTTTCGGCACCAACATGCTCGCGTGCCATCTTCAGACGCTCCGGAATCCGGTCAATAGCGATCACCCGTTCGGCGCCGAGCATAAAGGCCGTCTTTTGCGCCATGAGCCCGCCCCCACCGCAGCCCCAGACGGCGATGACATCGCCGGGCTGGATGTCGCAGAAATCAGCTCCCATGTAACCGGTCGGGCCGGCTTCCGAGCAGAAAAGAGCCTGATCATCCGGCACCTCTTCCGGTACTACGAAACAGCCATTGTCGGCAAACGGCACCCGAATGTATTGGGCATGACATCCTGCATAGCCGCCCAGCGAATGCGTATAGCCGTAGATGCCGCCCGGAGCCTGGCCGTATATACATGCCGGGCTATGTAATTAAAAATAAGTAACTTCTAACAGAGCCAATAGAGCCGTCCGGCATGCCGACAGATAAGTTGCTTTATGTTCTACCTCACCTCAATCACAGTTTTTGGCACAAACTTTGCGTGTGTTTTTTCTCTTATCAAAAGGAGACATTCCATGTATACAAAATTTACTGCCATTGCTGCTTCATTCGCATTCACTTTTGCAGCAGCGGCTTACGCACAGTCATCATCTAATTCATCTGGCTCTTCTGGACAGGGCAAGCAATCCGATTCAGGACAACAAGCCCAAAAGCAACAAACTGATCAACAGCAAAAGGCTGCCAGTGATAAATGCAATAACATGCAGGGCACTGCCAAAGATGTTTGTAAAGCAGAGGCAGATGGGCAGAAAAAGGTGACGGAAGCTCAGCAAAAAATGACTCAAAATCCTTCACCCAAGACGCAGCTTGACCTTGCTGAAGCGAAGTCCGAGGCGCAATACAATGTTGCCAAGGCACACTGTGGTGATCAGGTTGGTGACGCAAAGAAGGCTTGTGAAAACGAAGCTAAAGCCGCACAAGACCTCGCCAAAGCGCAGGCAAAGAGGGAATCACTAACACAGGCTTCCGGTGCCAAAAATGCCCCTAGCGGTTCTAGTGGTTCTAGCGGCTCCAGTGGCTCTACCGGCTCCAGCAGTTCTAGTGGTTCTACCACCCCCGATGCCTCTGGCAGTTCTTCAAGTGGGCAGATGACTTCTCCAAGTTCACAACAACCAACGACACAATCCAAATAAATAAAAGACGATTCGATTCAAATTCCCACGCACACGGTTAACGGGCATTACGTGGCGTGGGCTAAGGGATACGACCTGCTTAACGAGTGGCTAAATAGATCGTGTCACGACAGACTGGAATCGACCCATAGCTGGAATCGCGGCCACCCCTCAGCAACAGTGGCCTCGATGTGGCATCACCTCATGGTTTGAGGGCATTCGTCGCCAAGAACGTCGGAATGTATTTGTCGATTACAAAGCGCGGGTGCGGCTGTTCATCCTCATGGAAACCTTGCAGTACAAAACCGGCATCGAGCTGTCCTCCGATTTGTTCGCTCAGGCTGTGACCGAATATCAGCGCCTCACCGGTAGCCTGCTTCTTCTCAAGCTCCGAGGCGCTCAGATCGCGCAAGTCCGAATATGGCAGCTTAAAGCGCGGGCGAATGAGTCCCTGGACTGCGCATTGTGGATCGCGATCCCCAACGAATACGACCGGATTATAAAAGCTGCTGAGCAGTCGACCACCGGTACGTAACACACGAAAACATTCGCGCCACACGGGTCTTACATCAGGCACGTACAGATTCGAAATAGGGTGGAAGATACAATCGAAAGACGCGTCGGCAAACATCGACAGATCACGCATATCGCCCTGGATAGTTGTCAGCGTCAGACCGTCCCGCAACGCTACCATGCGGTCTTGGTCAAGTTGCACGGCCGACGCGTCCAATACCGTTACGTCAGCCCCGGCAGCAGCCAAAACAGGCGCTTGCTGACCGCCAGCGGATGCCAGGCACAAGAGCTGTTGATTGCGTACATCTTTTAGCCAACCGTTCGGAAGCGGCCCGGGCGTTAACCGTACTTGCCAATTGCCGTTGCGAGCTGCCGCGATCGTTTCGGAAGATACTGGTCGCGACCATTCGCAATGTTGTGCAGCTTGCCGATCCCAAGAAGTTCGGTTGTGAGTAAATACGTCAAAGACGTTATTCAACGGAGTAGGCATTTTGTGTTTCCTAAGCACACAGGTGATCTGCGGGTTGCATGTTCGACCGGACCTGGCAAGTTCACCGGATCGCCAACTTTGTTAGCATCTTTCCGCTTGCCCGAGCCATCTTCGAGGATACTCGGGACTTGCTCTCCGAGCAGAGGGAGCCTGGGCGAAGTTGCGACTATCGTTTTTATGCGTTTCTCTTTTCTTGCTGGCGCTGCGAACGAAAGCGGATGAGCTAAGCAAAAAACGTCCACGAATCTTGCGAGACGTGGACGAACCCATTCTGAAATGGGAGGGAGGAGACTAAATGAAGCAGCTTTTAATATAAAACATCATTTCAGAATGTAGTTCTCTTTTTACAATTGCTTACGCCATCTTCACTCCGGTTAAGCGTACTTGACAGCGGCCCCATACGTTTAGAAATATCTTCCAGCATCACTCTTTCTCTCAAAACGAATTCGAGAACGATTAGAAGTTGCGAGCTTGTGCGGTCTTTTTGAGAGCGGTCAAATGCTACTGCAGTGCGCCATTCCCAACTTGGAATTGAAAAACCTCCAGCCTAATATTGGATATCTTCTGCCATACGGAAGAGGTGTACATCAGTAAATACTTTAATGGAGGTATCGCATGAAAGAACTTTCAATCATTATTATCGTAGGGTTACTTGCCGGTTGCTCAAGCATGGGGATGAGCGGGTCGAGCGGTACGAACGGCTCGGATTCTTCCAACTCCTCTCACCGTGATCCCACCACTGATCCAAACAGTATCTATAATGGTGGCAACTGATTTTAATAATCACTTTAAATTGCCCTGCCTTTCTGGGGCGATTGGCCCGGTCAACAATTGCTGACGTCACATGGTTGCTACGTTTCTTTGCCACGACATGGCGTCAGCAAATGGCTTGATTTCGAGCGATTGCCTACAGGATTGAGGCATCAAATGCATTGAAGGATGTATCGATACCAAGATAGAGATAATTCTTGAGTCTGTAAAATACTATTAATTCACCATGGCAGAATCGAGCGCAGAGCATTGGAACCTTCATCGGTTAATAGCCAACCTAGTGCGCCACAGTTAAGTACGACAGTACCCCAGAAGACAATTTGAAAGGACGGCTTGTTTGATTTGTGGCGTAGGCGCTGTTGAGCGATCAATGCTCCAGGCCAGCCTCCTACAAGGCCCAGTAGGTGCAACGTGCTTTCTTTCGTTCTCCAGCGTCCGTTCTTTGCCGCCGACTTATCGAACGCATAGGCGATAAACGCAACGGCACTACTACCCAAATATAATCCAAGTACAGTGAATGGCAGCTTTCCTACGAAGGCTAAACCAATTACGAAGAAAAGAAAGATGACAGAGGTAACAAGCGAGCCGCCTCCGTGCTTGCGTGGTGCTATAGCCCGTACACGGCGGCTAGTGACGAATTCGACATTCTTAGCCTGCGTCCTCCGCTTCTCGTCGGTAGCGACCTCGTACGTAACAATTTCATTTCCGCTAGGCCGCTGCTGCATGTGTGAGAAGGCTTTGGCGTGCACAAAAACCCGTTCACCGCCGCCATTCGGAGTAATAAAGCCGAAGCCCTGATCATCCTTCCAACTGGTTATCCTGCCTTGAAAGCGCATGTGAATTTTCCGATACATCTAATTCTCGTGTGCGAAGGATTCGTTCCATTCGAGGTCGATTCTGCCTACGCCAAGTATCTTTGCGAAAGATAGGCAATATATCCGGCATCAGCAGGGAGTGAAACCTCAGCTACCTCGGTCGGCAATGCCGCCTGTTACGCAGGCTACGGAGCCGTCAGCAGCCAGCCAGGAACTTCGATCAGATTCGGTTTTCCACGGCCATCCTCACTTCGATTGCGGCTGAATACCGGAGATCAGGCGATCCAGGGTTTGAAAATCGACTGGCTTTGTCAGGTGGTGATCGAAGCCAGCATCGCGCGTGCGTTCCCGGTCCTCCTGCGAGCCCCATCCGGTCACCGCCGCCAGGTATGTCGACTGCAACTGCGGCAACTGGCGCAGCGCCATGGCCAGTTCGAAACCATTCATGCCCGGCATGCCGAGGTCCAGCAGCGCCAGATCGGGTAGTAATTGCTCTGCCAGTTCCAGTGCCGCCTTGCCATCATGTACCGTTTCGACGGTGTGCCCCTGAATTTTCAGAAGCTGCTTCGTCGATTCTGCTGCATCCTGATTGTCGTCCACGATCAGGATGCGCAACGAGCGTGGTGCAACAGGAGCCATTTCGGCTTTCGCGTTGACCTCGGTCGGTCCCGCAGCTTCGGGTTGCGCGACGGGCAGCCGGACCATGAAGTTGCTGCCCTGATTGGGGCCGGCGCTGAATGCAGTCACTGTGCCGCCATGCTTTTCGGTCAGCCGCTTCACCAGGGAAAGTCCGATACCCAGGCCGCCCTGTGAATGGTCCATGCCATGCCCTACCTGCGTAAATATCTCGAAAATATGGAGCAGCGAATCGGCCGGAATGCCAATGCCATTGTCCGTCACGGCAATCACCGCCTCACTGTCCTCCTGCCGCACCGCTAGGTCGATTTTTCCATTGTCCGGCGTGTATTTGGCCGCATTCGCCAAAATGTTCCCGATCACCTGTGCCAATCGGTTCACATCGGCATCCAGCCAAATCGGCTCATCGGGTACCTGCACACTGAAATCATGGTGCTTGGCTTGTATCGCCGGCAGCGTCATTTCCACCGCATGCAATACGACATCCTTCAACAGCACGCGGTCTTTTTTGATTGCGATCTTGCCCGTGCTGATCCGCGCCAGATCGAGCAGATCATCGACCAGATGTACCAGATGATCGGCCTGGCGTTCCATCATGTCGCGTATCTTTGCTACGGTTGCCGGATTGCCGCCACTGACGCGCATCAGATCAAGACCGGTACGAATGGGCGCCAGCGGATTGCGCAGTTCGTGGGCCAGCGTTGCCAGGAATTCGCTCTGGCGCTGATTCGCTTGGGATAGATCAGCAGCAAGCTGGCGCAATTCTTCCTCGGCCTGCTTGCGCTCAGTGACATCACTGCCTTCGGCAAAAATGCCGGTGATGTCGCCACGCGCATCGCGAATCGGCTGATACACAAAATCGACGAACCGCTCCTCCAGCGGCCCATTCGGCTCGCGCTGCAGCTTGATCGGCAACGCACGCCCGACAAAGGACTCGCCCGAGGTGTACACCAGGTCCAGCAGTTCGTAAAAGCCCTGCCCCGCCACTTCCGGCAGCGCCTCGCGCACCGGTTTGCCAATGATGTCGCGATGCCCGACCAGCTGGTAAAAAGCGTGATTGATCAGCTCAAACACAAAGTCGCGGCCACGCAGAATCGCCATGAAGCCGGGCGCCTGCGCAAACAGTGTGCGAAAGCGCTCGTTTTCTGCGTTGCGATAGGTCTCGGCGAGGACTTGCCGGGTGGTTTCCACGCACGCGCAATACATGCCAGCGACGTTGCCATTCTCATCGCGCACCGGCGAATACGAAAAGGTGAACCAGGTCGGCTCGTCATAGCCGCGCCGCTGCGTCACAAGCGGCAGGTTTTCATGATAGGTGGCCTCGCCTGCCAAGGCCCGCTCAATTGAGGGGAGGAGGTCCTTCCAGACTTCTGACCAAATCTCCTTAAAGCGTCGGCCAAGCGCCCGCGGATGCTTGGCGCCAAGAATCTCGGCGTAAGAATCGTTGTAAAGAAAGCCGAGTTCCGGCCCCCACGCGACAAACATCGGATATTTACTGTTTAACAGTAACCCGACTACCGTACGTAAGGATTGCGGCCATGTTTCAGGATGCCCCAACGGGGATGTGGACCAGTCGTACGCGCGCATCAGTGCGCCGACAGCGCCACCACCACTCAGAAAGGAGAGGGAGGCAGCATTATGATTATTGTTATTATTCATCTTCAGAAAGGATTGGCGGGCAAGATACAAGAAAGATGGAGGCGGCCTACTGCCTGACAAGCTCTCTATCCTGACACAAAATTATGCGCAGGTTTAGTCGCGCACTTTACTCTTGATAAAACATGTTATCAAGGTTGAAAACCTTGATGATGAACCGGCCGCTATCCACTCGCTCGTATCAACTTGATGAAACCGTTCAACACAGGCGACTTGTTGAGTTCGGAGTACGTCAGCGCGATGCCCATGGAAAGATCTGAAGCGTCTTTCAGCGCACGGAAAACCACACCTTTACGTTTGACGTTTTGCATCGAGGCAGCGATCAGCGCTATACCTTGCCCTTCTGAAATAAGGCCAAGGAGAATGTGATGATCAGGCGGCTCGGGAATTTTGTCCGGCTTAAAACCGATTTTCTCAAAGAACGCTTCACAGTAATCATAGAAACCGGGGTTCAGCCGACGCTCGAACCAGAATAGACGCTCGCTGCGCAAATCCGCGAAGCTTATCTTCCGCTTTTTAGCGAGTGGATGGCGAGTGGGTAATGCAACGACAAGGGGCTCCTCACGGACCTTTATGACGGTCAGATTTTCAACGTTCGTGTGTAGCGCGATGAACGCCGCGTCCATATCACCGTTTCTGATGTCCCGAATGAGGCTGATAGAGTGCTTTCCCCTGCTTATAAGGCGCCACTCGGGAAAACGGCACCGAAATGCCTTGGAGAAATCGGGGAAAACGCTGCGGTCAAACACCGTCGTGTAGCCCACAACGAAATTTCCTCCCTCTTGGCGACCCGCCGATCTTGCGGACAGTACCGCCTTTTCTGCCTGGTCCAGCGCTCGCCGTACTTCCGGAACGAATGCCATTCCGGCCTTGGACAGGGCAACGCCTGCTTTGCTCCGCACGAACAAATCGACTCCTAACTGTTCCTCCAGTTGCCGAATTTGTCGGCTCAAAGGCGGTTGCGAAATGTGCAGACGTTCAGCAGCACGCCCGAAGTGAAGGGTTTCGGCCACTGCGAGGAAATACCGGAATTGTCGTAAATCGATATGTGCGCTCATACCGAAAAGGTATCACAAAAATGGTATTGGATCGATCGCCCTTCCCGGCTCACACTACATCGCATGTTTCACTTGTTATGGAGATCGAAATGGACAACGAACGCTATGTACGCGGCTGGGCAAAACTTAATGAGATTGATGGTGAACAGGGCGAGCGGGTTATCGAGAGCTTGCGCGACATCGCTCCCGATTTTGCAAACTACCTTATCGAATTTCCCTTTGGTGACATCTATTCCCGGCCCGGACTCGACATTAAAACCAGGGAGCTTGCGGTAGTCGCGGCGCTTACCGCATTGGGCAATGCCAGCCCCCAGCTAAAAGTACACGTCCATGGCGCGCTCAATGTCGGATGTCTGCGTCAGGAGGTAGTGGAAGTGATTATGCAGATGGCTGTCTATGCCGGCTTTCCTGCGGCCCTCAACGGCCTGTTTGCAGCCAAGGAAGTCTTTAAGGAACGGTCAGCAGAGGCCGGCTAGAGCGGATTTCGTAATTGCGGAAGGCAGAACTCTGACGCGAGCGTGAGGTCATCCGGACAAATGGTTGCATGCGAGGTGACATCATGGGTGCTCCTTATTCGGACGATTTGCGCAGGAAAGTAATCCAGGCCTGTGAACGCAAGCGGGAATCGCACCGGGAAATCGCGGCAGCCATGCATGCCGGATATCGGCTTTCGCGGCGAGCCGTGAAAGCCGAACCCCTACTAACAGATTTTTACGGATGGCGTGGAACGCCGCGCCTTGGTCCTAGTGCAGACTGATCAGGGTCAGGTCGATGAACCAGGACTGCGCCGGGACGAACCCATGCACCTTCTTGTTCATCGCGCGCGGGCTCAGATCGTGCACGATGTAGAGCCATGGCGGATTGTCCACCAGACGTTCATGCGCTGCGCGGAAGGAGGCCTGGATCGTTGCCGCGTTCGTTGCGTTCGCCGCCGAATCGAGCGCCGCCTCGAACTTGTCGTCGTTCCATTGCTCGAAATTGTTGCCCTTCGGTGAGAAATTGGCCGCCGCGAAAAAGCGCGCCATTATGCTGATGTCGGTCGAGGCCGAGCTGGCATTGAGCGCCATCGCTCCGCGCAATCCTGGATTGTCGGGCGCCAGACGCCCCGCGGACCCCAGCACTTGCCACTCCACGACATCGAACTTCACATCCACGCCGCAAGCCTGCTTCAGGTTTTGCTGGAGCAGCTCGTTCATCGGCAGCGGCACCATCTGGCCGGAACCGGAAGGGGAGATCATCACCTTGAACGACAGCGGCTTCTGCGCGGTGTAGCCCGCCGCAGCCAGCAACGCCTTGCCCTTCGCCGGATCGAAGCCGTACCGATTGGCCGGGTTGCCGAATGCCGGATCGTTCGGCTTGAGCCAGCCGACGGCCGGCTCGGCCGTGCCATTCAACAGCGACACGACGGCGGCGCGGTCGACGCAATAGTTCAGTGCCTGCCGAACGCGCACGTCCTTGAGCGGGCTGTTCGTGGCACCCATGTTGTAAAGCCATGGCCAGATGTGCGGGTAGGAATTGGTCGAGATGGTATAGCCGGCGGCCTTCAGCGATGGAATGCCATCGGGTGGCGGCACCTCGATCCAGTCCACCTGGCCCGAGCGCAGCGCCGCCAGGCGGGTGTTCGCCTCCGGTATCGGCAGCAGGAGCACGGAATCGACCTTCGCCTTGTGGCCGGCATCCCAGTAGCCGTCCCAGCGCGCCAGCTTGACGGATTGGCGCGGGGTGACCTGGGTGATGCGGAACGGCCCGGTGCCGGCGGCCGGAAGCGTGGCGACCCGGGCCCAATCGTGCCCGGCTTTCTCGAAGGAGGCCGGCGAGGTGAACAGCACGTAGACCACCATCGATGGGAAATAGAAGACCGGCTTGGTTGTGGTGAGCGCGACCGTACTGTCGTCGATCTTCTTGTAGCCGGCCAGCACCGGCACGCGCGCGCGCGTGATGCCGCTGCTGGCCGCCTCGAACTGCGGACTGTCTTTATTGAAGTAGCGATCCAGATTCCAGATCACCGCATCGGCATTGAAATCGGTGCCGTCGTGGAACTTCACGCCTTGCCGCAGGTGGAAGATCCAGGTTTTCTTGTCGTCCGGCGCCTGCTCCCATTTTTCGGCCAGTCCCGGCCGCAAGGTCGCCAGCCGGTCGGCATGCGTCAGGTCCCAGAGGACCAGCCCCTGGAAGACCGGATAGCCGAGGAAGCGCAGACCCTCCCAGTCGTTGGGCATACCAGTCGTGGCTGGGATATCGGTCGCGGTCATGGCGATGCGAAGCATCTCCTCGGCCGAGGCCGGCGGCAGCGAGAGCAGCGGGCCGGCCAACACCAAGGCGAGACGGAACAAGGCTAAACGGAAACGACGAGTACTCAAGATGGCTTCTCCTATTGTTAGAAAGTGTCAGAAAGTCTCAGGACGGGCACGTCGCGGGCCAAGCTAGCCCCGCACATCCATGGCCGCGCGCAACCCGTCGCTGACCATGTTGAAGCAAATGCTGGTGAGGAAGAAGGTGGTCGCGTACGCGGAAATCGAGCTGAGCACATAGGGCTGCACGTGCACGCGGACGATGGTGAAGCTGCTGGCCCCGGCCCGCGCGGCCTCGACATAATTGAGCTCCCGAACGCTCGTGGCGATCGTCTCCGCCACCCGAATGACGTGCGGAATGAAGACCAAGGCTGAACAGGTCGCTCAGGCCGTACTGCGCCTTCAGGTCGACCAGCAGATTGAGCACTTGCGCCTGGACCGATTTGTCGACCGCGGAGACCGGCTCGCCGAGAATGATGAGCCGCGGTCTCAGTGCCAGCGCGCGGGCGATGTTGATCTGCTGGCGCTGCCCGCCCGAGAGCCCATGCCGTCCGAACTGCGCAGGATCGAGCCCGACAGTGGCGAGCAACTCATGCGTCGAGGCGAGCGAATTCCGTTTGTCCAGCCCGTGCACCCGCGAGTTGAAGGCGATCAATTCGTCAGCGCTCTGTCGGGGATTCAGGGAGGAGTATGTGTCCTGGAACACCATCTGCACCTTGCGGCAGTAGTCCTTCATCGTCAGCCGGACCGGCCCGACAGCGTGCTCGTCGAATGCCACCTCCCCGGCGGTCGGCTGCATGAGGGCCGTGATCAGCCGGGAGGTGGTGGACCTGCCATAGCCCGATTCGCAGACGATGCCGAGCGTCTCGCCTTTGCGCAGATCGAAACTCACGCCGGCAACAGCTTGGACCTTGCCGGGGCTGCCTCCGAGCAGGCCCCCTTCAAGGGAAAGAGTTTAGTCAAACTCCGCACGCTCTGTCCGAGATCGGGAATTTGTTCCAGTGGATTCGATTTCGACATGATTGGGCTTAATGCAAGCAGTGTGCCAGAGTTACAGTTGATTGCGTCACCGACCAGAACAGCAGGGCTTGTCCCACTTCGCTCAGCGAAACGTCCAACTCCTTCGAAGCATCGATCGGGCATTCAATGTAGCGCGCGCAATGCACTACGATGTCACATATGCACTCAAATACCGCATATGCATTTAAATTGAGCAAATGGGAGGAGCCGCGATGAAATCAGCCGCAGCCCTCGGGGTTGCGCGGCAGGATGGCGGAATCCGAATCGCCGAACGTCGCAAGGAGAAGCTACAAGAACAAATTATTTCTGGCCCGGAAAAAACTGTCCAGACAACTGACAATGCGATATCTATTGAGAATTTAGGGTGTGGATGACACGGCACCCCCTTTATTCATGCGGTTTTCACTGTCACGTATTTATTAAAATCTCAGTAGGTGCCTCTCACCAGCCTGCTCAGAGCAGACTAGCGGCGAACCGCGCTCTGGGTAGTCGGTGGGATCGAAAACGGGATGTGAATATGATTCACATATGATTCACAAATGCTGTGCGAGGAACTCGGCATCCATTCGGTAGAGGAGTGACGCAAGGCGGGTTCTTCAGCGCTTCTTACTGCCACCTGCCATTTCGAGCCAGTCCAACTCCTCTTCTGTAATCAGACCGCTTTCGGCTGGGCGAGAAGTTTATCGAGCGTGATCGGATAGTCGCGTACGCGCACGCCGGTGGCGTTGTAGATCGCGTTCGCGATGGCCGCTGCCACCCCGCAGATGCCCAACTCGCCGACACCCTTGGCCTTCATCGGCGAGGAGATCGGATCGGCCTCGCCCAGGAAGACCACGTCCTGGTGCGGGATGTCGGCATGGACCGGCACTTCGTAGCCGGCAAGATCGTGGTTGACGAAGAAACCGAACCGCTTGTCCACGGCGAGTTCCTCCATGAGCGCCGCGCCGACCCCCATGGTCATTGCGCCGATCACCTGGCTGCGCGCCGACTTGGGATTCAGGATGCGGCCCGCTGCGCACACGGCGAGCATCCGCCGCACGCGGATCTCGCTCGTGGCGGCGTCCACACCGACTTCGACGAAATGCGCGCCGAAGGTCGATTGCTGATACTTCTTGTCGAGGTCGCCATATTCGATGCCGTCCTCGGCGACGAGGCCGCCTTCACCCGCTGCCTGGGCGAGCGGCGCGCTGCGACTGCCCGAGCGCACCTGACCGTTCGCAAAAACCGCATCGGCCACATCGAATCCGAGCTTCTGCGCCGCCGCTTCGCGCAGCTTGACGCATGCGGCATAGACGCCGGCGGTCGAGTTGTTGGCGCCCCATTGACCGCCGGAGCCGGCCGAGACCGGAAACGCCGAATCGCCGAGGCGAACCACCACCCTGTTGAGTGGCACACCCATCATCTCGGCCGCGGTTTGGGCAATGATCGTGTAGCTGCCGGTGCCGATGTCGGTCATGTCGGTCTCGACCGTCACGCCGCCGCGATTGTCGAGCCGCACGCGCGCCGCCGATTTCGTGAGCAAGTTATTGCGGAACGCGGCTGCCATACCCATGCCCACCAGCCATTGCCCTTCACGAGTCTTGCCGGGCAGCGGGTTTCGCTTGCTCCAGCCGAAGCGAACGGCGCCGGCGCGCAGGCATTCAATGAGGTGGCGCTGCGAGAAAGGGCGTCCTGGTTTTTGCGGGTCGACCTGAGTGTCGTTTGCGATTCGGAATTGGACGGGATCCATGCCGAGCTTCTCGGCCATCTCGTCCATCGCGATCTCGAGCGCCATCAAACCCGAAGCCTCCCCGGGCGCGCGCATCGAGTTGCCCTCGGCCAGGTCGAGCACCGCGAGCCGCATCGCCGTGAGGCGATTGGCCCCGGCATAAAGCAGCCTCGTCTGGTCCACCGCCGTCTCCGGCCGGCCGCCGGGCAGGTTGCCCGACCAGCTCTCGTGCGCGATTGCGTTGATCTTGCCGTCGCGGGTAGCGCCAATGCGGATGCGCTGGATCGTCGCAGGGCGGTGCGTGGTGTTGTTCATGAGCTGCGGCCGGGTCAGCGCGACCTTGACCGGTCGCCCCGCCGCCCGCGCGCCGAGCGCCGCCAGCAAGGCGTCGCTCTGGATCCACAGCTTCGCGCCGAACCCGCCGCCGATGTAGGGCGAGATGACGCGGATCTTCTCCCGCGGGATCAGCAAGGTCTCGCTGAGGTCACGCACCGCCCAGGCGATCATCTGATTGGAAGTCCATAGCGTGAGGGAATCGCCCTGCCATGCCGCGATGCTCGCGTGCGGCTCCATCATCGCATGACTCTCGTCGGGCGTCGTGTACCTTTGATCGATCCTGAACGGCGCAGCGGCGAAGGCGCCCTGGAAGTCGCCGATCTGGTCGATTGCCGGCGCAGCGCTGCCCGTGTTAGTCCCTCCGACCAGCGGTGCGGACTGCATCTGGGCAGCGAGATCGAACTGACCCTTCTCCCGCACATAATCGACCCGGATCAGCCTGGCGGCGGCGCGGGCCTGCTCGAACGTCTCGGCCACGACCAGCGCGATCGCCTGGTGGTAATGCTGGATTTCCGGGCCGGCGAGCAGCCTGGCGGTATTGCTTTTCGACTTTGCGAGCTTGCCCGCGTTCTGCCAGGTGACGATCGTGATCACGCCCGGTGCGGCTTTCGCGTCGCCCAGGTCGAAAGAGCGAATGCTTCCCTTGGCGATTGCGCTGCCGAGGATATAGCCATACGCCTGCCCGGGCACCACGTCGTGCCGCTCATAGGCATAGGGCGCCGTGCCGGTTGTCTTCTGCGGACCATCGATCCGGTCTACCGGCTTGCCGACCACGTTGAGCTGGTCGATTGGATTGTTGGTGGCGGGAGTGTCGAATTTCATGGCTTAGCCTTCGCCTGGGTCAGTACCGCAGCCAGCGTGCTCTCGACCAGCGGCAATTTGAATGCGTTCTCGCCCGTCGGCGTGGCGCCCGCAAGCAACTGCGTCGTGACTGCTTTTGCACCGCGCGGCATCTCGGCTTCGGCCGCCTCGACGCGCCACGGCTTGTGCGCCACGCCGCCCAATGCCACGCGCCCGGTTCCGTCGCGCTGGACGATGGCGGCGACGGAGATCAACGCGAAGGCAAAGGACGCGCGGTCGCGCACCTTGCGGTAGATGTGTGTGCCGCCGACCGGCTTCGGCAAGGTCACCGCGGTGATCAGCTCGCCCTGATTCAGCACGTTGTCGATATGCGGCTTGTCGCCCGGCAGCCGGTAAAACTCTGCGATGGGGATTTTCCGTGCGGAGCCATCCGGCCGGATCGTCTCCACCGTCGCGTCGAGCACGCGCAAGGCCACGGCCATGTCGCTCGGATGGGTCGCGATGCATGCATCGCTGACGCCGATGATGGCATGCTGGCGGCTGAACCCGCCGATCGCCCCGCAGCCGCTGCCGGGTACCCGCTTGTTGCACGGCTGGTTGGTGTCGTAGAAATACGGGCAACGGGTCCGTTGCAACAGGTTGCCGGCAGTCGTGGCCATGTTGCGCAATTGGCCGGAGGCGCCGGCGACCAGCGCGCGCGACAGCACGCCATAGTCGCGCCGCACGCGCGGATCGGCGGCGAGGTCGGTGTTGCGCACCAGTGCGCCGATGCGCAGCCCGCCCTCGGGCGTGGCTTCGATCTTGTCGAGCGCGAGTCCGTTCACGTCGATCAGATGCGTCGGCGTCTCGATCTCGAGCTTCATCAGGTCGAGCAGATTGGTGCCGCCCGCGATGAACTTTGCGCCCTGCATGCGCGCAGCGGCTGCCGCAGCCTCGGCCGGCGAGCGCGCGCGTTCGTAGGTGAAGGATTTCATGTCTTGCTCCCGCTGACTTCGGTGATGGCATCGACGATGTTGGAATAGGCGCCGCAGCGACAGATGTTGCCGCTCATGCGCTCGCGGAACTCGACCACCGTCGGCTGCGGCTGCGCTGTCAGGTCGACGCTCGCGTGGCTGGGGATGCCGGCCTTGATCTCGTCGAGCATCGCGACAGCCGAGCAGATCTGCCCGGGCGTGCAATAGCCGCACTGATAGCCGTCGTGCTTCACGAAGGCGGCCTGCATCGGGTGCAGATTCCCAGGCTTACCGAGGCCCTCGATAGTCGTGATCGCGTCGCCCTCGTGCATGACCGCCAGCGTGAGGCACGAAACCATCCGCCGGCCGTTGACGATCACTGTGCAGGCGCCGCACTGACCGTGATCGCAGCCCTTCTTGCTGCCGGTGAGATGCAAGTGCTCGCGCAGCGCGTCCAAAAGGGTGGTCCGCGTGTCGAGATCGAGCTCTCGAAGCGTGCCGTTGACCCGAAAGGACACCTTCGAGACAACCGGCCTGGCAGCGGATGGCTGGGCGGTCAAATCGGATGGCAATGTGGCCGCCGCCACGGAGGTCGCTCCCGTAATCAGGAATTCACGACGGGTTATCTTGATGCCGCTGGAGTCTTCCATGTGCTGAATCCTTCTTCGCTATTTGCCAAACCACTCGAAGCGATATGCAAGTTCCAGACCACTGTTGCCGAGTTTGCGGTTGGGCATTTTCTATTTCCTTGCGTTAAGCGAAAGGCCGGAACCGCCTTCCCTGAATGCATGCGAGGCAGTTCGTTCTGCCATAGCTATTAATATAGTAAATGCGGCAGAATTTGATTAGTCAGTAAAATCTGCATAAGCCTATGAAATGGATTCATGAATGGCGCGAGAAAACTTTAACGATCTTCTGGCATTTGTCACGGTTGCCCGCGAGGGAAGCTTTACCCGAGCGGCGGCGCAGCTCGGCGTGTCCCAGTCGGCTTTGAGCCACACCATCCGTGGATTGGAGGAAAGATTGGGGCTTAGGCTTCTGACGCGCACCACGCGCAGCGTCTCGCCCACCGAGGCAGGTGAACGTCTCCTCATCACCGTGGCACCCCGGTTTGGAGAGATCGAGGCCGAGTTGGCGACTCTAAGCGAACTGCGGGAAAAGCCCGCCGGCACCATTCGCATCACGACCTCCGATCATGCGGCCGACACCATTCTCTTGCCGAAGCTGGCAGAGCTACTGCCGCAATATCCGGACATCAACGTCGAGATCAACACTGACTATCGGATGATAGACATCGTCGAACAGCGATATGACGCCGGCGTGCGCCTCGGCGAACAGGTGGAGAAGGACATGATTGCCGTGCGTATCGGGCCGGACGTGCGTATGGCGGCCGTCGGGTCGCCTTCCTATTTCGCGAAGCGGTCGCCGCCAAAAAGGCCACAGGACCTGACCGACCACGCCTGCATCAATCTACGCCTGCCGACCTATGGCGGGTTGTACGCCTGGGAGTTCAAAAAAGGTAAACACGAGCTGAATGTACGCGTCGACGGCCAGCTGATCGTCAACGGTATTCCCCAGATGCTCAATGGAGCACTGGCCGGATTGGGCTTGGCGTTTATGCTGGAGGATCGGGTACAGAAGCATATTGCCCAAGGACGCCTCAAGCGGGTGCTTGAAGACTGGTGTCCACCCTTTTCGGGCTACCATCTCTACTACCCAAGCCGCCGCCAATCCTCACCGGCTTTTGCATTGCTGGTTGATGCGCTGCGCTACCGGACTTGACCGAGTGCCGGTTGACAGCGGCAAGCATGCTCTCTTCAAGGCCAACCCTGTGGCTGCAGCGCCCCCGGACTTTCGGCCGACCCGCTCCTGATTTCAGGAGACGACTTCGCCGGCATCCCGGTATTCCAGCGGTCGGTCGTATAGAGCGGGTTTCGTATCAGTGTGTGGGTGGCATGCTGTGGACAAAACAGCCTAGCCTAAAATTATTTGCCCTTCGAATTTTACGTTCAGCTTGAGTGCCCCGATTTCCAGCGTCATTCGGGCCGGAAGGGATTCATTGCCTTTGATCACCCCGTCCGCAATGGCCTTCGCCACCGCTTTTTCTATCTCGTTCTGCGAACTCACTCCAACCATCTTCAAGAACTTGCGCATGCTCAAATTGAAGGATTCTTCATTCATTACGGTCTCCATTGTTTCAGGGAATGACGATTGGCCGGATACTGCAGGGACATCACGGTATGCGTCGTCGAATGCCGGCACCGCACTTCATGCGCTTAGATTGTATTTGCCCGGATTAGTGCGAAAAGCGCCGGCAGCAACAGCGGCAGCGCTCCCGGAAAGGCATCGGTTTACATGAGGAATTTTTTTATATCGGACAGACTGCCTGGCGCTGCCGCGCACGGTCAGCGGAGCGCCATGCCTGTTGGCGGCGGCACTCGGGAAGCGCCCGTATTCACATCTGCCTTTTGCAGCCTTCAGCCACCCATCAGCGCGCGGACATGCGCGGCCGTGCCGGTGGCCAAGCCGTCCAGGCTATAGCCTCCTTCGAGAATCGAAACGATGCGACCCTCGCACGCCGCATCGGCTATACCCATCAGCTCCCTGGTGATCCAGTGGAAGTCGTCATCCTGAAGGCTCAACCCTGCGAGCGGATCCAGCTGGTGCGCATCGAAGCCGGCGGAGATGACGATGAATTCAGGCGCGAAGCTGCGCAGCGCCGGCAGCATTTCGGCCTCGATCCGGGTTCGGAAAAGCGCCGAATCGCAGCCGCGGGGCAACGGGACGTTGACGATATTGTGGCTTACGCCGGTCTCCGATCCGGCGCCTGTTCCCGGATAAAAGGGAGACTGGTGACTGGACGCGTAAAACATCTCGGGCCGGTCGTAAAATGCCGCTTGGGTGCCATTGCCATGGTGAACGTCGAAATCGACGACCGCAACCCGTTCCAGCTTGAACGCGTCGTATGCGTACGCCGCGGCGATTGCCGCTTGATTGAAAATGCAAAATCCCATTGCCTTGGCCGGTTCCGCATGATGGCCGCATGGACGGGTCGCGCAAAAGACGTTGCGCGCTTCCGCCGCCATCACTGCATCGACGCCGGCGCAGGCCGCGCCGATACAGCGCATCACGGCCTCCCATGAGCCCGGCGACATGACCGTATCGCCGCCATCGAGCGGCACATAACCGTGTTTCGGGGCGATCTCTGCAATCGCATCGATGAATGCCGGATCGTGGATCAACTGCGCCTGTTCGCGCGTTCCCATCGGCGCATCGCGCCACTGCAGCGATGCGAATTCCGGCGCCTGCAATGCGCGAAGAACCGCTTTCAGACGCTCCGGCGATTCCGGATGGCCTGGACCGGGCTGATGATTCAGGCACGCGGCATGAGAATAAACAAGTGTAGTCATAATGGTGTGATGCGCGGCATGGCCGGCATCGTCTCCTGTTGGATAGGACTAACTACTAATCGGACCAGAGTTTGCCGTCGGTCGCCCAATTCTCGCGCCTGATTTCATGAATGATAATGTCCACGGACTCGCCGCTGCACTCCAGCGCAAGACAGGCGGCTTCCGTAACCGCCTTGACGAAAGCGCGCTTTTGTTCGAGCGTACGGCCTTCGAATAGTTGCACATTAATGGTAGGCATGGGTCTCCTCGTTTATTGGCGAAATGATGGCATGAGCATATCCGGCTTGCGCAACAGCGCGGGAACATTACGGAGTGATTCCATATACCCTCGAATAGCGCCTTGATTCATCCCGTGTTGCGTAACCCGGCCGCAATCCCGTTGATCGACAAATGAATCGCACGATGCACGCGCTCGTCGATCTTGCGTCCATCGGCTGCGGTTGCCCGATGCCGCTTGATCAGCTCGACTTGCAGGTGATTCAGTGGATCGAGATAGGCGGAACGATTTTTTATCGAGCGCGCCAGCAGCGGGCTGTTTGCCAGCGGCTCGCGGGCTCCGGTGACCAGTGTCAGGGATGCCGTCGTCCTGGCGTGCTCATCTGCGATTCGCCGGAAAATGCTTTTGCGCAGCTTCTTGTCCGCGACCAATTCGGCATATCGGGACGCGACGGCGAGTTCGGTCTTGGCGAGCACCATTTCCATGTTCGACAGCATTGTCGCGAAGAACGGCCATTCCCGATGCATCGCGCGCAGCGTCGCAGCTTTTTTCGCCTTCGCCTTGACATCGCCCTCCTCGATCCAGGACGACACTGCGCTGCCGAAACCATACCACCCCGGCAATAACAGGCGGCACTGCCCCCATGAAAATCCCCACGGGATAGCCCTCAAGTCTTCGATCCGGCGCATCGATTTGCGGGATGCCGGACGCGAACCGATGTTCAGTTCCGCAATTTCCGCGATCGGCGTAGCCGCAAAAAAATAATCGCTGAACCCCGGAGTTTCGTACACGAGGTCACGGTAAGCCTGGTAGGCGCGCTCCGATAATTCTTCCATCACCTGCTCGAATGCGGCCAGCTTTTTCGCGCGCCTGCCATCGGCGGCGCACGGCGCCGCGCCGGCTTCCAGGGTGGCCGCAACCAGCAGTTCGAGACTGCGGCGGCCGATTTCCGGGTTGGCGAATTTCGACCCGATCGTTTCGCCTTGCTCGGTCACGCGGATCTGCCCGTTGACGGTGCCGGGCGGTTGCGCCAGGATCGCTTCATAGCTGGGACCGCCGCCGCGTCCGATCGTGCCGCCGCGGCCATGGAATAGCCGCAGCTTGACGCCGGCCCGGTTGAACACGCCGGCCAGGCGCGTCTCGGCTTTGTACAATTCCCAATTCGACGTGAGAAATCCGCCATCCTTGTTGGAGTCCGAATAACCCAGCATGACTTCCTGCAGACAGCCCTGACTCGCAACAAGGCGGCTGACCAGAGGAATGGCCATCAGGTTTTCCATGATGGTTGCGGCACGGCGCAGATCGGGAATCGTTTCGAACAGCGGCACCACCATCAAGGCCAGTTCGCCGTCCAACGCCTCTCCGATCTGTATCGAGCCCTTGTTCCGATGGGTGCGCAGAAAGCCTGTCTCTCTTTGCAGCAACAGCACTTCGAGCAGGTCGGACACGGTTTCGGTGTGCGAAATAATGTAGTTGCGGATCGACCGCGCGCCGTAGCGCCGGCGGATTTCGCGCGCGGCATGCAGGATCGCGAGTTCCGAGTCGGCTTCGTCGGAGTATGCGATGTAAGGCGAATAAAGCAGACGCGGCTTGTCCAGCTCATCGAGCAGTATCGCTATTTTTTCCTGTTCCGCCAATTCGGCATAGCGGGGCTCGACCCCGGCGCATGCGAACAGCTCGGCCAGCACCCGCTCATGCACGTCGGAACTTTGCCGCATGTCCAGCGTGGCGAGATGGAACCCGAAGACTTCGGATGCGCGTTTAAGCATCGCCAGGCGCGGCTTCACCAACGCCGCGCCATGGTTCGTCCTGAGCGAGTTCACCAGTATTTCCAGTTCGCCGGTGAATTCGGCCGCGTTCGCATAGGACGGCGCGAGCCCGACCTCCTTGCGCAGAAGATCGGCCGCGCCCATGGCACGCGTCGTCGCCGCCAGCCGCGCATAGATCCGGACCAACGCACGGCGATAGGGTTCCGCGGCGCGATGGGCCGACACGTCGGGCGAGGCGTCTGCCATTGCCTGCAGTTCCGGGCTGACGCTTGCCAGCATGCTCGAAACCGACAATTCCGCTCCGAGCGAGTGTACTTCTTCCAGGTAAAAATCGAAGATCACGGCCGATTGACGCGCCAGCGCCTGCCGCATCGTATCCGCATTGACGTTCGGATTGCCGTCGCGGTCGCCTCCGATCCAGCTGCCCATCTGAATGAACGGCGGCAATTCCGGCGGATCGGCTTCATCGGCCGGCCGGCGCGGAAACCGGGCTGCGATTTCCGCTTCGAGGTCTTCGTACAGGCCCGGCAGTTCGCGCAGGAAAGTCATTCGGTAATAAGACAGCGCATTCTCGATTTCATCCGCCACCGAGAGTTTGGACGAGCGCAGCATGCGGGTCTGCCACAAGGTGGTGATGCGGGAATGCAGCAGTTCGGTATTGCGCGTGCGTTCTTTAGGGGTCAGCGGCAAATCGCGCTCGGCCAGCAGCCGTGCGATTTCATGCTCGGCGTCGAGTATGCTTTTGCGCTGCACCTCGGTCGGATGAGCAGTCAATACCGGCGATATCAATGCGTTTCCGAAAAATGTCCGTACCGCGGCGCCGCCTACACCGGCGAGAGCCAGTTGTTCCAATGCATGAGCGATGCTTCCCGGCTGCGGCCCGGAGCCACTCAATGAATCCGCGCGCCGCCGCCGGTTATGGTTCTGGTCTTCCGCAATATTCGACAAATGCGAAAAGTACGAAAATGCGCGAACGACTGCAATGGTTTGCGCTCGCGTCAGTTTTTTCAGCAGCTTGTCAAGATCGGCGCCGGCTTGCGCATTCGATTCGCGCCGGAAACGCACCGCAGTCTGGCGGATGGTCTCGACCACATCGAACACCGACTCCCCTTCCTGATCGCGCAATACGTCGCCGAGCAGCCGGCCCAGCAGGCGGATATCCGTTTCCAGGGCCGCGTCCTTGCCGGCTGGACCGGACGCGGGCAGCATGTCCATTGCGCCCGGCGGCACAGTTGAAATTTGCTTGTTCTGAAAATCGGCGGTTGTCATGTATTCCTATCGAAATTCGTCGAAAGCCGCTCCTTCGATCGGACCGTATCGTATCGTCAAAACAAATCGGCGCCGGCCGCCGCAACCACTCTCATTATAGGCAACAACTCAAGCCGGCAGCGTTACCGGTCCGTTCTCTTCCGTCTTTTTGACGGGCACGCTCAACGTCTTTTTCATCGGCACCGGAATCTCCGCAATCCGCAGCAAATTGGTTGTGCCCGGTTCGCCGAACGGCATCCCCGCCGTGATCGCCACCTGGTCGCCCGGCAGCGCGAATCCTTCTCTTCGCGCGATCCGGGTCGCCGCCAATACCATTTCGTCCACGCTGCCGACATCCGGGCTGACGGTGGAATGGACTCCCCAGACCAATGCCAGACGTCGTGCCGTCGCCAGCCTGGGCGTGATGCTCAGGATCGGCGCCGTCGGCCTTTCCCGTGCTGCCCGCAGGCTGGTATGTCCGGAGGTCGTATAGGTCACGGTTGCGACCGCGCCGACAATCTGCGTGACGGTTCGCAATGCCGCACAGATTGCGTCGCCCCGTGTCGGCAGAGGACTTTCCTGTTGCGCGTCGATCAGATTCCGGTAGAGCGGATCGCGTTCCACTTCATAGATGATGCGGTTCATGATCGACACGGCTTGCACCGGGTAAGCGCCGCTGGCGGATTCCGCCGACAGCATCACCGCATCGGCGCCGTCGTATATCGCACTGGCCACATCGGATGCCTCGGCCCGGGTCGGCGTCGGGGCGGAAATCATCGATTCGAGCATCTGTGTGGCGACCACGCTCGGCTTGCCATGCTGGCGGCAGGCGCGCAGGATCCGCTTTTGCACGCCGGGCACGCGCTCGGGCGGCAATTCGACGCCAAGGTCGCCGCGCGCCACCATCACGGCATCGGACAGGCGCACGATTTCATTCAATTGCTCCAGCGCCGCCGGCTTTTCCAGCTTGGTCATCAGACCGGCGCGGCCGTCGATAATCTCGCGCGCTTCGTGCAGATCTTCGGGACGCTGCACAAACGACAATGCCACCCATTCCACTCCCAGCGCCAAGGCAAACTCCAGATCGCGCCGGTCTTTCTCGGTAAGCACCGGAATCGGCAGCACCGCATCGGGTACATTGACTCCCTTGCGGTCCGACAGCATGCCGCCATTCATGACGCGGGTGCGGATCTCTTTCCCATCGCTCGCCAGCACCTGCAGGCGCAGCTTGCCATCGTCGAGCAGCAACGATTGGCCGACCGTGATGACTTCGAACAGTTCAGGATGCGGCAGGCATACGCGCCCGGCCGTGCCGGGCGCAGGGTCGCGGTCCAGGATGAACTCCGTCCCGGCCTGCAGCATCACTTTTCCTCCGGCAATTTGCCCGATGCGCAGTTTCGGTCCCTGCAGATCGGCCAGAACCGCGATGGGACGGGCGAAATCGCGTTCCACCTTGCGCACGATGTCATAGCGCGCCTGGTGGTCCTGGTGGGAACCGTGGCTGAAATTCAGGCGGAACACGTCGGCTCCCGCTTCGAACAAGGCCTGGATTGTTTCTGCATCGGAACTGGCAGGTCCGAGCGTTGCGATGATTTTTGCATTGCGTTGACGCCGCATGATGATCTTCCCGTGAATACGTCGATGGTTGAGCCGATGAGCCGGAGTGTGGTTTTCAGCCGGAGAGGCGCATCGGATTTAAAGAATGAGGATGGCGCGGAAATCATTGACGTTGGTGCGCGTCGGTCCGCTGACCACCAAGTCTCCGAGTGCGTCGAAAAAACCGTAGCCGTCATTGTTTTCCAGCATGGCTCGGGGACGCAGGCTGAGCGCCGCGGCGCGTTGCATGCTGCCGGGGTAATATACGGCCCCGGCATTGTCTTCCGAGCCGTCGATGCCGTCGGTGTCGCAGGCGATCGCATGAATGCCGGGATGACCGTCCAGCGCCGTTGCCAGGCTCAGCAGGAATTCGGCATTGCGTCCGCCGCGGCCGTTGCCGCGCACCGTCACGGTGGTTTCGCCGCCGGAAATCAATACGCAGGGCTTGCGGAACGGCTGGCCGCGCAACGCAACCTGCTTCGCAAGCGCCGCGTGCATCAAGCCGATATCCCGCGCCTCGCCTTCGATCCCGTCGGAAAGAATATACGGCGTAATGCCGGCGGCGCGTGCCGCCTCCGCCGCCGCTTCGAGAGCATGCTGCGCGGTTGCAATGACGTGGTGTGTCGTGTTGCGCGCGAAGAACGGATTGACCGGCTTCGGCGTTTCGCCGGCGCCGGATTCCAGGTGCCGCAGCACGTTCTCCGGCACCTCGAGGCCGTACTTGCGCAGGATCGCCAGAGCGTCCTCGCAAGTGCCGGGGTCCGGCAGCGTCGGGCCGCTTGCAATGATTCCCGGATCGTCGCCCGGCACATCGGAAATCAGCAGCGTCACTACGCGTGCCGGCGCGCAGGCCAGCGCCAGGCGGCCGCCCTTGATCGCCGACAGATGCTTGCGGACGCAGTTTATTTCCGAGATCGTGGCGCCGCTCTTCAGCAAAGCCTTGTTGAGCGCCTGCTTCTGCTGCAAAGTGATGCCCTCCGCCGGCAGCGCCAGCAAAGCGGAACCGCCGCCGGAAATCAGGCACAGCACCAGGTCGTCTTCCGTCAATCCCCGCACCATGTCCATCATGCGTCCCGCTGCGCGCCGGCCAGCATCATCCGGCACCGGATGCGCAGCTTCCACCACTTCTATCCGCCTGCAATCCGCGCCATGGCCGTAGCGCGTAACGACCAGGCCGGAAATTTCTCCCGGCCATCGATCTTCCACGACCTTGGCCATCGCGGCCGCGCCTTTACCGGCGCCGACGACCAGGGTGCGGCCGCGCGCGGAAGGCTGCGGCAAGTAAGCAGGCATGCATTTTTCGGCGGTCACGGCGCCTACCGCGCTGGCATACAAATCAAGTAAAAACTGGCGTGGATTTGCAATCAAGGTTATCTCGCAAAATTCATTGTCGGCTACGCGGCAGCAGATGGCTTCCGTACTCGCATCATCTGTCGGTTATCGAATGCGCCTTGGCGGCCGGCGGATTGCAATAGCCGATTTGGAAGCGAAGCACGGGTGCCCGGCGCGCAAGGCGAAGCGCAGCGATGGCCGCAGCCATGTGCGCCCAGCATGCGACAGGCACTTTCGAGTTGGATGCTACAGCCCGCTAAGCCTTGGCGATTTCATGATTCGACATCAGCTCGATCGCCCGGCACAGCGCAGAGTGGTCGAGTCCGCTCATGCCGTTGGCGGCGCAGGCATTCATCAGTTCCTGTGCAGCGGCGGTATTCGGCAACGACACGCCAAGCGCTTTCGCGCCTTGCAACGCGAGGTTCAAATCCTTTTGATGCAGTTCGATGCGGAAGCCCGGATTGAAGGTGCGTTTGATCATGCGTTCGCCATGCACTTCGAGAATGCGCGACGACGCAAAACCGCCCATCAGCGCCTGGCGCACCTTGGCGGGATCGGCGCCCGCTTTCGAAGCGAACAGCAATGCTTCCGCCACGGCCTGGATATTCAGCGCAACGATAATCTGGTTGGCTACCTTGGTCGTCTGCCCATCGCCGTTGCCGCCGACCAGCGTGATGTTTTTGCCCATCAGTTCAAACAGCGGCTTCACCAGGTTGAACGCTTTTTCCGACCCTCCCACCATGATCGTCAGGGATGCGGATTTGGCTCCAACCTCGCCGCCGGAGACCGGCGCATCCAGGTATTCGCAGCCGAGCTTGTTGATTTTTTTGGCAAACTCCTTGGTAGCCAGCGGCGAGATGGAACTCATGTCGACTACGGTCTTGCCGCTGCTCAGGCCTTGTGCCACACCGTCCTCGCCGAACAGCGCCGCTTCCACATGCGGCGTATCCGGCACCATGATGATGATGATGTCGGCGCGCTTGGCGACTTCGGCGCCGGAGGTGCAGACGGTCGCGCCGCCTTCGATCAGGCTGACAGGAGGATTCTTGATGTCATGCAGGTACAGCTTGCATCCGCCCGTCTGCAAATTCGCCGCCATCGGCGCGCCCATGATGCCCAACCCGATAAATCCAACTTTTGTCATGATGTTCTCCGCTGTTTCGTTATTTCAGTAAATTATTTATTCAGGAAATTATTCAAAAGGTTCAAGCACGCTTCAGACGTTATGCTCTGCGCGCCACTTCAAGCCCTCGATGGTGCCGGCCTTCGGCTTGTACTCGCAACCGATCCAGCCGTCGTATCCGATCTCGTCGAGCATTGCAAACAGGTAGCGGTAATTGATCTCGCCGGTGCCCGGTTCGAAGCGGCCGGGGTTGTCGGCCAGTTGCACGTGCTTGATCATCGGCAGGTTCGCCTTGATGGTCGCAGCCAGCTCGCCCTCCATCCGCTGCATGTGATAGATGTCGTATTGGACGAACAGATTATCCGAACCGGTTTCCTTGATAAGGTCCAGCGCCTGCCTTGTATGCGACAGAAAGAATCCGGGAATATCGAATGTGTTGATCGGTTCGATCAACAAGCGGATTCCGGCGGCCTTCAGCTTGTCCGACGCGAATTTCAGATTGCCGACGACGGTCGCATAGGCTTTTTCGCTGGCAACGTTTTTCGGCGCGATCCCGACCAGGCAGTTAAGCTGCTTGACGCCCAGCACCTTTGCGTACCGAATGGCTTCTCCGACGCCGTCCTGAAATTCGCCCACCCGGTCAGGATGGCATGCAATGCCGCGCTCGCCCGCCTCCCAGTTGCCGGCCGGCAGGTTATGCAAAACCAGGTCCAGCTGGTAAAGGCTCAACTGGTCCGCGATCTGATCCGCGTGGAATGCATATGGGAACAAAAATTCCACTCCCCTGAAGCCGGCGCGCGCAGCGGCTCCGAAACGTTCGATAAATCCGACTTCGTTGAACAGCATGGTCAGATTTGCAGCTAACTTCGGCATGATTTCTCCTGTTCGCACTCGATTATTTGACGTCGAGAACTTCGTTAAATTCATTGATGGCATCGATGTCCGTGCCCATCGCGATGTTGGTGACGCGTTCGAGAATGATTTCCACCACCACCGGAACGCTATGCTGTTTCATCAGCGCGCGCGCCTTTTCGAATGCAGGCGCGATGTCGTCCGGCTTGAAGACGCGGATCGCCTTGCAGCCCAGACCTTCGACCACCGCGACATGATCCACTCCGTAGCCGTTGAGCTCGGGCGCATTGATGTTTTCAAAAGCCAGTTGCACGCAATAGTCCATCTCGAATCCGCGCTGCGCCTGGCGGATCAACCCGAGATAGGAATTGTTCACCAGCACGTGGATATACGGCAGCTTGAATTGCGCCCCGACGGCCAGTTCCTCGATCATGAACTGGAAATCGTAGTCGCCGGAAATCGCCACGATATCGCCGGTCGGGTCGGACGCCCGCACGCCCAGTGCCGCCGAAATGGTCCAGCCCAACGGACCCGCCTGCCCGCAGTTGATCCAGTGCCGGGGTTTGTAGACATGCAGGAATTGGGCAGCGGCAATCTGCGACAGTCCGATACTCGATACGTAACGCACGTTCTTGCCGAAGAACTTGTTCATCTCTTCGTAAACGCGGAGCGGCTTGACCGGCACGTCATCGAAATCGGACCGCCGCAGCATGGTGCGTTTGCGCTCCTGGCATTCTCCCAGCCAGCCGGAGCGGTCTTTCAGTCTGCCGTCCGCCTTCCACTCCCTGGCGACTTCGACAAACAATTCAAGCGCCGCGCCTGCATCGGAAACGATGCCGTAGTCAGGACCGAAGACGCGGCCGATCTGGGTTGGCTCGATATCCACGTGAACGAACTTGCGGCCCTTGGTAAACACTTCGACCGAACCGGTATGCCGGTTCGCCCAGCGATTGCCGATGCCCAGCATGAAGTCGGAGGCCAGCACCGTGGCATTGCCGTAGCGATGGCTGGTCTGAAGGCCCGCCATCCCTGCCATTTGCGGATGGTCGTCCGGGATCGATCCCCATCCCATCAGGGTCGGGATAACCGGCACCCCGGTAATTTCGGCAAACTCGACCAGCAAGGCCGAAGCGTCCGCATTGATGATGCCGCCGCCTGCCGTAATCAGCGGACGCTCCGCCTCGTTCAGCATCGACAAGGCTTTTTCTATTTGCGCGCGGGAAGCCTTGGGTTTGTATACCGCCATCGGCTCGTAGGTATCCGGATCGAATTCGATCTGCGCTACCTGAACATCGAACGGCATGTCGATCAGCACCGGGCCGGGACGGCCCGAGCGCATCAAATGAAATGCCTGTTGGAAAGCACGCGGCACCAGGGCCGGCTCGCGCACGGTCACCGCCCATTTCGTTACCGGCTTCGCAATCGACTCGATATCTACCGCCTGGAAATCTTCCTTGTAGATACGGGCGCGCGGCGCCTGGCCGGTGATGCACAGAATAGGTATCGAATCGGCTTGCGCGGAATAAAGACCGGTAATCATGTCGGTTCCGGCCGGCCCCGAAGTGCCGATGCAGATGCCGATATTGCCGGCCTTGGCGCGGGTGTACCCTTCCGCCATATGCGAAGCGCCTTCCACGTGGCGCGCCAGAATATGTTTCACGCTGTCACGTTTCCTGAGGGCTGCATAGAGCGGATTGATGGCCGCACCGGGAACGCCGAAGGCCACGGTGATGCCTTCTTTTTCCATTACGTGGACAGCCGCTTCGGCCGCAGTCATTTTTGCCATGTCTCTTCTCCAGACGCTGAATTTTGAGTGAACCAATCGAATCGATAGGTCATATGCTAGAGCTAAAATTCGTGCGTGATAAGAAGACAAAATATCGTTTTATTCGATACCTGAAGTATGGAATAATCGAACGATGGACAAGCTCAAACAGATCTCTGCTTTTGTCGACGTCGTCGAAAAAGGCAGCCTCGCGCGCGCTGCGCTGGAACAGAACATCACGCCGGTCATGCTGGGACGCCGCATCGACGCGCTGGAGAAACGGCTGGGCGTCAAGCTCATGCATCGCACCACGCGCCACCTGACGCTGACCGAACAGGGTTCGGTATTTCTGGACCACTGCCGCAAGCTGCTTTCCGAACTGGAATTCGCCGAGAAGATCGTTTCGGAAGGCCGCCACAAGGCGACCGGACACCTGATCGTTTCCGCGCCCGCCTCCTTCGGGCGCCTGCATGTCGCTCCGCATGCTCCGGCCTTCGTCGCGGCCAACCCCGAAGTGCAGATTTCCTTTAACCTGACCGATCATGTGGTCGACCTCGTAAGGGAAGGCTACGATCTCGCCATCCGCATCGGCGGCGTCCTCGATCCCAATTTTGTCGCCGTAAAACTGGCGTCCAACAGGCGCGTCGTATGCGGCACGCCCGAGTATTTTGAACGGCACGGCATCCCGAGAACGCTCGACGATCTCGTTCAGCACAACTGTCTTGCGTTCAATCTGCAGGGCGGCCAGCAGCGCGGCTGGTACTTCCAGAAAGACGGCAAGCCAGTCATCATCAAAGTCCATGGCAATCTCGATTGCAACGATGGCGAACTGCTGCATCGCTGGTCCAGTGAAGGCATTGGCCTGGCATGGCGCTCGACCTGGGAAATCCAGTCGCAACTTGCATCCGGCGAGCTGATTACCGTTCTCGACGAATACGCTCTCCCCGATTACGACATCACGGCCGTCTATATGCAACAGCGGCATCTGCCGGCCAAGGTCCGCTTCTTCATCGACGCATTGAAATCGATTTTTGCGCAGCCGGACTATTGGACGCAGGCGAGAAGAAAATACGTTCTTGAACGGTAGCCGGCGGAAAGAACAGCCGCTTCAGCCGGCCTTCAGCGCGGCATCTATCAGATGCGGTTCGAGTATCAGGCGATCCTTGCCGGTCAACAGCAGGAAATGCCTGCCGGTGCAGCGCGCCAGCAGCGACATGCCCAGGCGCTCCGCCACCATATGCCCCATCTGCGTCGTGCCCGAACGCGACAGCAGAAACGGGATGCCCATCTGCGCGCCCTTGATCACCATTTCGGA
>JAQGLW010000041.1 GCA_028292665.1 Herminiimonas sp. | reverse complement strand
ATGCGATCGGCGTCAGCACGAACGCCGTACCGGCCGGCATGCTTCATAAGTGAAAAATTCAAATGCGACTAATGATAAAAAAAGCCCCCGGCAAAGGGGGCTCGAAAAGCCGAAACGGCTTCATTGTTGTCGCTTGATTACTGCTGCTGCCTCACATGGTAAAGGGCAACGGTTGCAACCCGAACCCTTCATCCAATACATCGATACTGTCCAATAAACCTTGCAGCCCTTTGTCCAGGTCGGCAAGTCGTTTCTTGTCCACCTGCCTCAGTGCTTCAGGCAGTAAGCCCCGCGCCGGTTTCGGCGCCCGCATCAAAACGTCGGCTCCTTCTTCGGAGAGCGCCAATTTGACGACTCGCTGATCTTTCTGGTCACGCTCTTTCACCACATACCCGCGTTTTTGGAGTGCGTCCAAAAGATTGCTGGTTGTCGTCTGGTGAATTGCCAGCTTGGTGGCGATTTCCCCGACCCGTAATCCAGGCGTTTCATGCAGCTCCTGCATGATCCACAACTGGGCGCCGCTGACACCGCATTGTTTCTCGATCCAAAGCGAATGTCTCTGCGCCGCACGAATAACTATGCGTAATTTTTTGAGGATATCCAAATGGGTCAGCCCATTCTCTTCACTTTGCAAGTTATCTTGCTTCGCCCCCCCGGTTTTCCTTGCCATACGAGACACTCCTGAAATTTCATTGTACCAAGTTTACATTTGTTGGAATATAATTTGCACAAATATATTGCCGCAGATTAATTATTATGGCTTTCGAGAACTATTTTTTGCTGTAAAAAATGCAAAACCAGACGTCAATCGTTTCCTCAGCCGAGCAATCACGAAACCGGCCCCCAAAGCTGGCAAAACCGCTGTCCACGGCGCTCGACTTCTGGCATCGCGGATCAGCCTGGATTCTAGGTCCTCTGCTGGTCGGAATTGCGGCCGTCGGGCTGGCAATCGGAAGCGAACATGCCAGCCGCTTCAACGGCTTTCTATTCCAGACTTTTCCGCTTGCCTCTCTTTTCATTATGCCAGCAGGTTTTGCGCTGCTCGCATACTTCGGCAATCGCTTCGCTCCCGGATCACAAGGCAGCGGAATACCGCAAACCATCGCAGCGATCGAGACGGCAGGCGTCGTCAAAAAAAGCAACTTGCTATCCATCCGGATCGCATTGGGAAAAATCATGCTGACGCTTGGAGGCTTGTCGATAGGCGCTTCAATCGGACGCGAAGGGCCGACAGTGCAAATCGGCGCCTCCATCATGCATGCATTTTATGGCTGCGGACCATTTCAAAGCGCGGCGCAGCGCCGCATTCTCGTTCTCGCCGGCGGCGCAGCCGGCATCGCGGCAGCCTTTAACACGCCGCTCGCCGGAATCATGTTTGCAATCGAGGAATTAAGCAAAAAGCATGTCTTCAACGCCAACAGTTCCACCTTGATCACGGTGATTCTTTCCGGCCTGATTCCGTTATCGCTGCTTGGAAACTATACCTACTTTGGCTCCACCAGCGCCTATCTGGACTGGCATTCAAGTCTCATTGCGATCCTGGTCTGCGGATTGATCGGCGGGACGGCCGGCGGCATTTTCAGCCGTCTGCTCGCAGCAGCTTCTTTTCGATTGCCGGCTCCCGTGAATCAGCTGGCAAAAGGAAAACCGCTCGTCTTTGCCGCCGCCTGCGGCCTTGGGGTGGCGATACTCGGCTTCTGCACCGACGGGAACGTTTTCGGCACCGGCTATCAACCGACGCGCCTGATACTGGAACATACCGGCTTGCTGCCCTGGCATTTTGGCTTGGCGAAGATGGCAGCGACCTTGTTGTCTTCGATGAGCGGCATAGCCGGCGGAATATTCGCCCCGTCGCTCGCTGTGGGCGCCGGCATCGGCGATAACATCGCCACGCTGCTCCCCTCCATTGCACCGCACGGCGCAATTATCGTACTCGTGATGGCCGCCTATCTGTCGGGCGTCACGCGGGCACCGGTGACGTCTTTCATCATCATGATGGAGATGACGGATAGTCATCACATGCTGTTGCCGTTGATGAGCTCGTCTTTGATAGCGAGCGGCGTCTCCAAATTGATCGGCCCGACTCCGCTGTATCAGGCGCTGGCGGAAAAATTCACAAGCTCGCCGGCATGATTCCGTTCATCCGTAAAACGCGCTCCATCCGTATCCGAACGGAAATGCCGGACAACCCGATCTGAAATCAATGTTCCATCAAGACAGGAGAATGACTCGCCAATTAAAAATCGAAATCATCAACTGCAAGAGTTTTATCAAGTCAGACATGTATCAACCACTAATTTTTACAACAGGGAGAATCAAATGGGTACACTAAAAACATTAACCGTCATTTTGTCGAGCGCCTTATTTCTGACAGCTTGCGCGACCGCAGGAAAGTCTAATGACAGCACTGCCGCATCGAACAAGGGCGCGAACAAAGCCGATCCGCGCACCGTCGCGACGGTCAATGCAACATCGACGGATCCGCTCAATGATCCGAAAGGAATACTTGCCAAACGCAGCGTATATTTCGAATACGACAGCTACCTTGTAAAAAGCGACTACAACCCGGTTGTCAGTGCGCATGCAAAATATCTGGAAGAAAAAAAGAATCGCAAGATCGTCATTCAGGGAAATACCGATGAGCGTGGCGGCAGCGAATACAATCTGGCTTTAGGCCAGAAAAGAGCGGAAGCAGTACGTAAATCGCTGATGCTGTTAGGCGTGCCGAACACGCAGATGGAAGCTGTTTCGTTCGGCAAGGAAAAACCGAAAGCGCACGGCAACGACGAGGCGTCCTGGACTGAAAATCGGCGCGCCGATATTGTTTATCAATAAATGACGGCTTTTGAAATTTGCCGCCCAGGCAACTGAAAAACACGCGAAATCTTCCGGCCCTCCCGGCCGGAAGCGGATGCCTTCAAAAGCCTCAAATGCGAGCGCGGCTGTTACGCCCGACCCGGTTCGCGCTCGCTTCGCATGGCAACATGGCGCCGTCTGAAATCGATTCAAGCAGCCTGACGACGTACTGATTTCAGGACAAACCCGATCAGCATCATGATCAGCCGATTCAATTCCAGGCAACCGTGCTTGAGAGGCTTTTATCCGGCCGCACATATCAAGCAAGCTGATGAAATATACAGAGATGTTCAAGAATTACACGATTAGTGCTTCATGGTTCGGCAACAAGAAACCGTTACGCCGGTTTCAACGATATGGTTCGGAATGCTTGAAATGGTTGCCGCTGCTGTTCCTGGCTGCCTGTGCGGTCCAGCCGCCGGCAACGCCTCCGGGATCGGACGCAGTAGTTGTTGCCCCGGCTGCGGCCGATGCCGTGCATGCCGATTCCTCGGAACCAGGCGCACCTATTGAAGAAATTACTGCACTGCGCGCATGGGTTGAGCAGCAAAACCGTCTCTATGCGGTCTCGGCGCCGCTGCTCATTGACAATACCGCATTATGCAAAAACCACGCGCTGTATCTGCTCGGGCTCACGGCCAAGACAAAGTACTCATATTCGAATGACTTCATCGCTGCCGCGCAGTCGGCATTCGGCCTGGACGAGACACTGCGTGTAATGAACGTCTTGCCGGGCAGCGGCGCGGAGCGAAGCGGCGTACGGCAGGGAGATATTCTTGCAGCGGTGGAAGGCAAGCCGATGCCGCAGGGTCGGAACGCGGAACGCGATGCCGCATCGATCATAGGATCGGCAATGGAAGGACGCACCAATCTGAAACTGACCGTGATGCGCGGCGGCGAACGCGTGGCCATCGATGTTCCGTTGACGCAGGCATGCGCATTCGGGATCGAATTGGGCAATGCCGACTACGTTAATAGTTATGCGGATGGCCAGCGAGCGATGATCACACGCGGCATGCTGAATTTTACGCAGTCCGATGAAGAGCTGGCCTATGTCCTTGCGAAGGAAATTGCGCATAATGTGCTTGCGCGATCGGCGCGGCCGCGCATGGCAGCCGTCATTGACAGTTTGCGCCCTGCCGGGACCGGTATGACAAACCCGGTCGGTACCGCCGGCATCAAACCCTATTCTCCAGTGCTGGATGCGACGGCGGACAAGCTGGCGCTTTACATGCTTGTACGAGCGGGCTACAGCATCGATAACGCGCTCCCTTTCTGGAAACGCCTGGCAAGCCGGTATCCGGCGACAGTCAAGAACAGCCACACGGCCGTTCACCCGTCGACGGCTTATCGCTTTTCCGTGATGACCGAGGTATTAAAAACGATCAAGGCGAAACAAGCGCATCACTGGCCGCTTGTTCCATAAACCAATCCGGCATTTACCATGTTCCGGCCATGCATCATCTACAGGCCGGGGAATATTTCGCGCTTCACTTGCGCCGTGCATGGTTTTAAATCGGCGCGATGCGAACATCGATAACCGCAGACCGGCCCTCTTTTACCGCACGCATACCGTCCGCCAATGCCGTTTTCAAGGCGTCTGCATGCTCGACTGTCCGCGCAAACGCGCCTCCGGCTGCTTCCGCTATTTTTGCGAAATCGGAAGAAGGACCGAGGCTCACCCAGTCACGGTCGCCATCGCTGGCTGCGCCCTGGGGATGTATCCGCTTGAAATTTTCCTTGGTCGCGTTCCAGCCCTGGTTATTGAAAATGACGGTAAGAAACGGGGCGCCGTACCGGCGGGAAGCCCAATAGACGGAAGACGGCGAACTAAAGAAAAAAGACCCGTCCCCGGTAAGGCACACCACGTCTTGATCGGGCGCCGCAAGCTTTGAGCCTATCGCTGCGCCTCCGCCCCATCCCAGGGAACTGCCGCCGCTTCCGAACAAGGTTCCCGGTTTGGTCCGGGGAAGATTCTGGAAGACCGCGGCACTGCTGGTGACGGACTCGTTGATGAGAATGGTGTCTTGGTCGATCACTTCGCGCAGACAGGCCGTGACCCATTCCGTCGTGATGACTCCGCCGCTTGGAGCTTGCGATTTTTTACTCCATGCCCGGCGCAGTTCATCGTGTTTCATCCGCGCGCGATCGAGCCTTTCCGAATGTTTGCCCTGGTCGAGCGGAGCGGCTGAATCGAGATAGCGGTTCAATTGTTTCAACGCGGACGCCGCGTCGGCTCTGAAAAAATTTTCCGACGGCATATACCAGAGCGGTATCGATTCCTTCAACGGATCGACATCGACGTAATAGACTTTGCTGTCGGCGTTCGGACATTGATCGCTGGAGGGCATCCAGGGCACGTCACAGTCGACGACAAGAATAACGTCGGCATCCGAAATCAATTGACCGGACTGATAACCCAGATGCAACGGATGATCGGCCGGAAAATTCATGTGAGTCGGGCGTTCCTCAACCACAGGAATGGCAAGGCGTTCACAAAAGCGCACCAGCTCGGAGACACACGCGGTATTCCTGCCAGAATACGATGTGATGACAAGCGGATTGTCCGCCTTCAGCAAGGCCGTCGCAATTTCGGCGACGCCCGCTTCCGGCAGCGCGGCCGGCGCAATCGGCCCCCATTTTTTTACAGGGAATACCGACGGTGTCGCGTCTTCTTCCAGCACTTCGCGCGCGCCGGTCAGATATACCGGCCCCTTGGGATCGCTCTCGGCGATCTGCATGGCGCGATGCACCAGCTGCTTCACGTTCTTGCCGGTCCGGATGCTGTAGTCCCACTTCACATATTGACGAACGATGCTGCCCTGGTCAGGCACGTCCTGCAGAAAGGTTGCCGGCCGGTTGCGGCTGCCCGGTAGTTCTCCTTCGATCGTATAAGGGGTGAGGCCTGCAAAGATAAAAACAGGAATCCTTCCTCTTGCAGCATTGCTGAGGCCGCCACCCATGTTCTGTGTGCCCACATCGACATGCACGAACACCGCTTGCGCTCTGCCGCTCACCTGCGCGAAACCATGCGCGGCGGCGATGGCGACACCCTCGTGCGGGCACAGCACCACGACAGGCGTCGAACGATTCTCGGCACCCGCCTTCGCGAGGCTCTCGATAATGCCTGCATGATCACTGCCCAGATTGGCGAAAATATAGGAAACGCCCGCTTCCTGCAGTGCGGTCAGCAAGGCGTCGGACGCGGTATGCCTGGTCTTGCCGGTTGCTTCAGACTCCTTTTGCATCTCGGTGATCCTCTCTTTTGATGTTCGGTATATTTTCTTGTTCGGGTTGATTGCATGATATTCGCCATATGCGGCCAGGCCGACCGGGATGACATGCAAAGCGGAATTGGTTTCGAGTCCGGCGAAGATAGACAGCGATGGCATGTACCGGTGCGGCCAAAGTGTTCAGCCGTGGATCAGTTCACCGAGTCCTTGCAGGCCGTTTGCCGGCGAAAGCGCCGCCGACCGCAACAATAAAGCCGAAAGAATTCACTTCGCGTCTCCAAATGATTTTTTGCCTGGCAAACCGAAGCGACATGCCGTTCGCTTTCGGCTTGATCCAAAGGCCTTTATAAAGTGATTGCCATACTGGCGTTAATGCACAAATCTGTCAATAGGGAACGCCCGCTTTTGCAGCGCGGTCCTCAATGGAAAATCGCCGCGCGCATCCGGATAAACATGCTCGGTTGACTATGCGCAAGGAAGCACCTAGTATGTCTTGCCGATGGCCTCTCGCCGAATTCAGAATGCACCATCGAGTCTTGAAGCCTCCCTCTCTCTGACCTGTCTGGAAGATCTTATGAATAGTTTTTTGAGAAGAACATGTCTGTTGTCGCTGCTGCTGATATCAAACGTCCTGCCTGCGTGGGCTCAAAGCGCGCAAGTGGCGAATGTCGCTTCATATGAGGGTGCCGACCGCCAGCAGCGTTTGATTGCGGAGGCGAAAAAGGAAGGATCGCTTACGCTGTACACTTCAATCACAGCGGCCAATTTGGAGATATTGCGCGCCGGTTTCGAAAAGAAGTACGGCATCAAGCTCAATGTCTGGCGCGCCGGTGACGACAAGGTCATACAAAGAATCCTGACCGAAAAAAAGGTCAACCGGGCCAGCTTTGATATCGTGCATGTGAACTCTCTGGAAATGGAAGCACTGCATCGTGAAAACGCATTGCAGCGCGTAAACTCTCCTTACATAAACATGCTGATTCCTGTCGCGGTGCCACCGCACAAGGAGTGGGTGGCAACGTTTCTGAATATAGTCGTCCAGGCTTACAACACCGATAAAATAAAGAAAGCGGATTTGCCGAAAACGTATCAGGATCTGCTCGATCCAAAGTGGAAGGGCCGCCTGGGCATTGAGGCGAACGATCAGGAGTGGTTCTATGCGGTGATCAGGGACATGGGCACCGAGAAGGGACTGAAGTTTTTCAAGGATTTGGTAAGCACCAACGGTATATCCGTCCGTACCGGCCATTCGCTGTTGAACAACATGGTAGTGTCGGGAGACGTTCCGCTGGCTTTAACCGTGTATGGCCACATGCCATTGCTGGCACAGAAGAAAGGCGCTCCGATTGACTGGTTCGCCCTGGAACCGGCAATTGCACTTCCGTTCGGCATCGGCCTTTCGAAAACGGCGCCGCATCCCAACGCGGCCGTTCTATTTTACGACTACATGCTCTCCGACGGACAAAAGCTGCTGAGTCAGATGCACTACATTCCGACCAATAAAGATACGGAGTCGTCCTTCAAGAACCTGCAGTTCAAGGTAGTCGACAAGGCCGTCTTTCTGGATGAGTACGAAAAATGGACTACCTTGTATGAAAATATCGTACTGAAAGCAAAATAGGAAAGCCGATAGAATTCCGAACAGCACGATGTGACAAGGTTTGTTTTTTCGAGGCATGGAGCGAGAGATTAAAATTCTCTCGCTCCGGCTGACGATATCAGGCTGATCGGCCTTCGAAACATCCTTCAAAATGCCGGCGGCAAACCGGCCGCTCATACTAAAACCGCTCCAGTAGTTCGTCACGCTTCAGTTTGCGGATAGCGAAGCGAGCAACCGGCACACCCCGCAAATTGAAGCGTGACGGACTACCAGGCTCGAAGCCGCATTCGGCGGCCCCGATATGATCACTTCATGTAGGGGCTTTTACCATCCTCGATTTCTTTCGCCCACTTCTTCCACCATTCGCCGGGGTTTTTGCCGTAGCTGTCATACTTGCCCGCGATGGTGATGCCGGGAATAGGATGAATGAAATCCTTGCGCAGGATTTCGTCTGCATTGCCGTAACGAGCGGCCAGGGCGCGCACTTCAGGGTCGCTTAACGATGTCAGGTTGCCGTGTTCAATCAATGTCTGCCACTGGCCTGTGCCGCGAATGCGAACCTGATAAGTCGGCAATACATTATGTTGATGCATGGCGTGACCGATGGGGACGTTATACTTCTTGCCGAATTCGATGGACTTGGGCGATGGCTTGCCGGCGACTTCGGGACCATGCTCGGCTTCAGCACCCACCGCCCAGTGGATCACGCCCGCCACGTTGCGCTCGGACAGATTGCCGCCTCGCAGCAACTCGCGCGGCGGCACCTGCGACAGCATCTCCGCAGGATGCTTGAAGTACTTGGGATTAGTGGCGGTACCTGCCTCGTACAGCCACCAGTAACCGGCCTGATTGAAAAACGGCCATGTCAAATCCTTGGTACCCGGATAATCGAGCAACTGGCGAAAGCCTTCGCCGTACCAGCCGCCGCCGACGACTTTGGACACCTTGCCTTTTTCCAGATACATTTCCAGACGTGGATGCGTCGCACGGTGACTGTTGGTGGAGGCGATGACGCCCGTTGCTTCCACCAGTACCGGCGGCAGAAACCCTTTGTCATTGTCGTAAGCCGGATACTTGACCAGCGAATACGGCCAACGGCCGGTAGCTTGAGTCGGGAACATGTAAAGATGCCCTTGTTGATACACGCCCTTTGCCCAGGCCCGCGCAACTTCCGGCGTCAGGTCAGCGGCCAGCGCCGTACCTTCCGGATCGGTCACCTCCAAACGATCGGTAAATCCGAGCGATTCCATGGTTTTGGTTTCGACCAGGCGCCAGACATCTGCCGGAAAGTCAGGCACCTTGCTGGAGATGTCGAAGTGATTGTTATACGTGTAGCTGCCGTAAAATTTATCGGCATGCGCCCCCAACAGCCGCCGGGTCTTGTTGCGCGCGCCCAGACCCATGTAGACCTTCGAAATGGACGGATGCTCCGTCAGATATTTTTGTAGATTCTTTTCAACCAGCTTCCCGTAACCGTTCGCGATCTTCGCGAGACGCGCGGAATATTCGGTCTTCGGCCACGTTGCCTTATACAAAGCAGGATCGCGCTGCTTCAGCCAATCGCGTCCCGCCTCGGGATCGGCCACCTGGCCGGTCAACTCGAAGAAAAAGTTCAATTCCTGCTGACCATCGCCAATTTGCATTACCGATTCCGCTTTGGCGATTGCCGCCATATCGGCTTTGTTGATGCCGGCCAGATCGTGTTCGAATTTGATATGCGCCTTGATCTTGCGCTCCTGATAGGCGCGCGCAATTGCATCCTGCACAATGGGATCGGCATCCCATGGCACAACGATCAATACCTCATCGCCGGGATTTGCCAGACCCAGCGGCACACGACCGGCGGTCTGCGACACCGCTGCGCGGGCCGCCGGCATGAATTCATCAACAGTCTTGAATTTTTTCAGATACGACGGAAATCTGGCTTCGGGATATTTCGATTGCGGGCCCGGACCGAGCAAGCCGTATCGCTTGCGAAGTTCAGGCATCTGTTCAGGAGACCAGCTCGCGAAAATGCCGGCGCGATCTTGCACTGGTTGTCTGGCGGCCGGTGCGGCAACGGCCGTGCGGCCGGATGATTTCGCAGTATCCGCCTCTGCTGCCCGGATGCTGCCCGAATTACCCAGAATGATCGAACCGATGATCAAAGCCGGCATGGATGAATGGATGACTCTGCCTGATTTTTTCAAAGTAGCTCCTTGTATTTCGAAAGATGGCCGATGCTGCCGCCATTTCAATATGAATTCATCGCCTGATGCGTCACGATGTCATGACTTGAATCTTTGCCGCTCACTCCCGCCGTCAATTCGGCTTTACAAAACGGCCATCGCGCATGTGATGGATGCGCGAAAAAGCCTCGGCTACCTTGGGATCATGGGTCGCTACAATGACGGTCTTGCCCTCGTGCGACAGGGAAATCAGCAAGTCGGTGATCACGCCGATATTGGCGCTATCCAGATTTCCGGTCGGCTCGTCTGCGAGAATCAAAGGCGGATCATTGACCAGCGCCAAACAGATTGCCACCCGTTGCTGCTCGCCGCCGGAAAGCTCCTCCGGACGCTTGTGGCCTTTCGCACCCAACCTGACCGTCTCCAGCAGTTTTTGCGATCGCGCTCGACGTTCATCCTCGCCGACACCGGCGATCAGCATCGGCAGCTCCAGATTCTGCAATGCCGTCAGGCTCGGGATCAGATTGAAAAATTGAAAGACATATCCTGCCTGCAGCAGACGATAGCGCTCAAGTTCGCGCTCTCTCAATTTGGCGATATCCACATTGCCGACCATGATTGAACCGGCGGTGGAATGGTCGATACCGCCGATTAAATTCAACAGGCTGGTCTTGCCGCAACCGCTGGGCCCCATTAATGCGACGGACTCGCCGGGCTTGAACTGCAAAGAGACATGATCAAGCGCGACGACCTCGGCGGCTACCGTGCGGTATTTTTTGGACAGGCCGACAACTTCGACCGGCAAGCCGGCCGCATGACTTGCTTCAGCAATTCCTGATTTCAATTCTGTCTCCCTCTTTAATGATCAGACAGGCTTTCACGCGCTGTTCGTTTAAAAATCCAGCGACTGAAAAACAGCACGATGGCAAGCACAATCAATACAAGCAGACTGCCGACGGCAGCGGTTTGCCACGAAACCGCCAGATGCGTACGAAGATAAATCATGATGGTTTTTATCTCGCGCAGTTTCCAGATCAGATTGGTAATGCCATAACCGACCAGCAATGAAATCAGTGCGCCGAATATCAATCCGACCACCGCCGGAGCACTCAGGCCGGCCGAAAGAAATTGCAGAATTTCGCGCGGACCGCATCCGCGAATCCGAAGCAGGCCAAGCGTACGGCGGTCCTCGGCATAGTTGGCAAATGCCATCGCAAGAATGCCGATCAATGCCATCAGCACCCCGCCGAACAAATAAATCTGAACGTTTTGGCGTGCGAGAAAAATATACATATCGCTGCCAAGCCGCGCGACTTCGTCGTCCAGTTCGCGTACTTGCAGGGGTTCGGCAGGAAGCGCCGCCAGCACCGCTTGTTTCAGAGCCGCCGGTTCAATCCCCGGCTTCGGCACGATTGCAAGCACCAGGCGCTGCATCAGCACATCCAGTGCTGCCAATTTTTGATCGCTGGCGGAAGCGACGATGTAGGAACGATTATTGAAAAGGTGATTCAGATAGTCGACGCGGGCGCCGACGAAACTTTCGCGATCCTTCACTGTGGTCAGCGGAATTCCCGCCATGAAGTGAAGCGTTCCAGCGACCGGCGCCGTCAACATTGTCCCGTTGGTATCGTGGCCCACCGGCATGTCGCCGCCGATCGGACGCTGCCAGAATCTTGCCATCGCGGCAGACAGCAACAACTGACCATTGCCGAGCTTCCGGATCAGCGGTGAAAAAGAGTCCGAGTCGCCCAATGCCTGTTCATGATAAAAATTATCCAGATAGACGCCGGGATCATCCACCAGGTAAATCGGGATGCTGTTAAAGCCCTGCCCCGGCATATACAGACCATCCACCAATCCTTCCACCATGTACCCGACGGATTTCACTTCCTTCAAGCCGTTTAACCTGGCCACCAGCTGCTGCGACTGCTCGCGTATCAGCGCATACCGTTCGCGCAATCCGTTCCTGGCAAGCATGGCCGCCGGAACCAGATCGGGTGTATTGATGGTGACCTGAAGCGGACTGCCGAGTTGCACCAGTGCGGCACGTTCGATCTTGTTGTCAAAGGCCGCAGTCATGATCGTGGGATAGAGACTAAGGCTCGCCATCAAGGCCACGATCAGCAGCAACCCCGATACCCGATGCGGACGCGTGCCCATATGCTGCAGCGATACCTCGCGCAGCCGTCCGCCGAAGAGCGCCGCCGCCGGCCGCAGAAGGGCCTCAAGCCAGGTTCGCCGGCTGACCAGCAGCGCGGTCGCGCCATATACAAAAAACGGGAATGCCACAAAATCGAGAGAACGCTCCAGCGTATGCAGCCAGTCCGGTGAAGCGGCGGATGCGAAAGACCAGCCGAAAATCCAGCTCAACACTTTCAGACTCCCCAACGACAATATGAGAATCTGTTGCCAGCCGAAACGCACGGCAGACTCCGCAGACTCGGACGCTACTACGCGGCCGGAGGCTTCAAGCGGCGAAATGTTCGCGGCGTAACGGACCAGGCGCCGGCTCACGAGCAACGATAACCCGACGCCGATAACAAGGGAGGCGATCAATAACATCGGATTCTGTATTTTGATCACCGTATCCCAAGGCAGCCAGGCCCTAGCATAGAACAGTATCGGCAGCAGCGTTCCCAGCACTGCTCCCGCTAAACCGCCGACCAGCCCGCCTGCGCCGATCGCCACTTGCATCGATTGCCCCAGCAATTTGCCGGAAACACCGCGCAATCGCAGCAAGCCGAATTTGCGGCGCTCATTGAGCAACAGCAGCGACGATAGATTAGCCAGCAGCACCCAGGCCATCCACAATAAAGGAAGCGCCGCCAGCAAGCTTACCAAGGCGACCGCCTGCGCAGTTTTACTCATGCGCTCCAGCAGAACGCCGGAGGTGTTATCGATTCCGATACGGAAGGTGACCTCTTGCGCCGCGCTGCGCGCTTTCCGGCCCAATGCTTCAAGACGCAGGTGGCTTGCCTCGACATCCCAGCCGGAGATCAAGGCGCTGCGATCTACGCGCGCCAAATGAATAATGTCGGGGAAATATTCGCCTGATGAAGCATGAATAGGGTCTCCCTTGCCGGTTTCTTCCGGATCGTCACCGTGGTGGTGATGCTCCATGCCGCGCGAAACCTCATCAAAAGCAGTCAGGATTTTTGGATCATAGGCCGTCACCAGAATGACGCCCAGCTCCGGCACCAGGGTCGGCGAACTGGTTTGATCCATGAACCAGCGGTTGACCTCATTACGATCGATCCGCACGGTACGTTCCAGCGGCACACTGAATACCTTGCCGCCATGGTGCTCCTTGTCGACTCGAAGCTCAAACAGCTTCTTGTTTTGAAGCTGCAGGAACGCATCCCCCATCTGTGCCTTGGAGCCGATCAACACCAGCACCGAGCCCCCTGCCGCCGGCCGAATTTCGGACGGGAGCATGGCAATGTCGGTCACACTCAACATCGACAGCCATGGACTGCGCATCGGTTGACCATCGATATAGGCAACTGTCGTGGCAGGGACCGACGTGCGCAAGAAGAAAATATTTTGCGTCTCGGTGACGTGCTCTACTTTTGCAATCTGCTTTCTGGTTTGTTCGGCGAGCGCGAGATCGCTGGACTGATACATGGTGATATCCCACGATACTCGCGCAAGCTGATCTTCCACATATTGTTTGAGCGCGTAACGCGAAGCGATCTGAATTGCAGATAGCAGAAAAACCACGACGAGCGTCACCGCGGCAAAGGCGATAAAAGCCCTGCGGCCGAGAATGCGAGTCAAATAGAGCAAATGGGAATGCTCCCGACGCGCAGGTTGAGTATTCATACGTGGTATCTCTGTCTCCAAAACCTTGCCTGACGGCTCAGTCACACATAGCGCTGTTGCTTGTGTTTTATATTTTTTAACGAATCACGAAACCGACTTCATGCAGAACTGCGGCAATACTCGATACGCTTATGGAGCCGCTTTTGATTTTATTTCCGGCATTTTTTCGCTCTGGCGCCAAGACTGCAGTCCTGTGCACAAGATAAGAACATGCAATGAATTCATCTTCAGGACAATTATTGTTTTATCACAATTTCAGAAATAAGTGAATAATTGCGAACGCCATTCCACATATCAGAACAATAAAATATGCCGTATGAGACCATCTTTAAAGGTCCCGGCGTATTGAAAGAGTCGCTTGAAATGGACCGCGCTTTTCACGACGCGGCGACTGCTGCAACAGAGCGGGATTAACGTCCGTATATGGACGCACCCTCGTTTGCAGGCATTCTGACTTGGCTATGAGGTTGTGCGACTGCTGACGTATATTCAGTCTTTGCCTGCCGCGTCCGCAGACTTTATGCACACTTGGCACTGGAGCAGTTTGCCAGGCATGTTCAGGTGGGGGACGATCTTTTCTCCCGCTACCGCTATTCGTTTTCTTCGGGGACTGCTTCGGAGACGATGTTGCCGCCTTTGGCGCTGTCGTTGATCCGGCCCAGCGTACTGTCGATCGACCGCTTCAACTTATCCGCCGCCCCGTGAATTGCCTGATGCAGACTGGCGGCGTGATCGCTTGCCGCGATCGGCGGATGACCTTCAATACGCGCTTCCATCAGGCAGCGATGATCACCGCTGCCGGACTTGGAATCATTGGTTTCGCCCAGATGAACCATCACGCGCGTGATATGTTCGCTGAACCTGCTCAGAGTCTCTTTCACCACCGACTCGACGTGCCTGGTCAGCGGTTCATGACGCTCAATCGTGTTATCGGTATTGATCTGGATTTGCATGCTGTGTACTCCTTGAATGTCGATCCTGGAAGTGTAAAAGCACGGCGTCAGCCTTGCACCTGATTGCGCATGTCTCTTTGCCGGCTTACTTCTTTTCGTTGGCGGTTTCGACGGTCTGGCTATTTTGATGGTCGGTCCGCGCAGCGACCATTTCAGGCGCCACTTCTATTCTCGTGATGCTGGAGGCAACCGAAATCGGATCGCTGGATGGAAATGTCATCTCGATCGCTTCATCCAGCAAAGTTTCTTTTGCCTTGTCTTTTTCAGATTCGGCTTCATCGGCAAGAGCAGCGATCGCGGTGGCCCACTTTACAAATTTCAGGTTGGCGAATTCGCGGATGGTGGTGATGTTGAAAGCCTTCTTCAGCAGCTCCGCATCCTTTGCGCTGACACCTTGCAGCGCATCTATCGGCGCATCGGCAAGCTCATTGAAACTCTTGTCTTCATACGCTTTGTCTACACATTTATTGATATTCATATACCGACCTTTTTAATCCGTTTCCGGCAATGCAATTTTCCGTTTGTCCAGCCATTGAGCGCCCGGTTCCCGTTCAAGGCAACAATTTTTCTGTCACGCCAGCTCGACGCGTGAACCACCTTTTGTCTTGGCGATGTCGTTCGCGTATTCAATCGCCTTGTCCTTGCTTTCAAATGTCGCAAGCGGCTTCTCGAATCCGGTTTCGTTTACATCCCACTGGCCATTCGCGCCTTGCCGTACCTTGATAACTACATTTCCTTTTTGATCGAATCCCATTTGAATTATCCCGTCATTGGTTGATAAGCGATATGGCTTCATAATGCGCTCGCCATTCAATCTGGTCTGTTCGCTAGCGTACGCATGAAAACTGCCGCCGCTTTGGCTGTTGAATACAGCCAATGTCCCGCCGCTAAAAAGTAAATCTGCACGGAGGCAATCGGCAATTATGCGCACCCGGCGGGCGCTGATAATCCGGAATTGAGAACAGTGCCGGGCAGCAAGCACGGTGCGCATTCCCGGGTTACGCTTGCCGCGCTGCCGATAAAAATGCGCCGGCCCTGAGCCAGGCAAATTACCTCCCGCTTGAACAAGAGAGGAAGGAGGAAATTCGAACCAATGATTCGGAGCCCGATAATCGTTCCTGCTTAAAGCGGGGGTCAGCTCTTGCCATTTGTCATCGATAGGCTAGATGCAAGACCTGACTCTCGTATTTCCTTGACGTAGATCACAACTTCGTGGGTAGCAAACCGATCTTGTTCTAGTCGATAGTATCGTTATAGAACGAAGGCGCATCATGGAACGGCACAAGCACTCTGGATGAGGCAAATTGCCGCTCATGAGCGCATCATGTCTGCCATGCGGCATGAACTTCAACAAGCGAAAAAAATCATAGTCGAAACGATCAGGGAGTTCACGTTACAGTCAGTTGACAAGGAGTAAATGATGGACAAGGCATCCGAATCGCTGGTCGGCGAAATGAGCATTATGGACAGAACTGGCCACAAGCAGATGAAGTGGGACACGGACAAGCTGGACGAGATTACGGCGGCGAAGGAAACCTTCGACACCTTGGTCAAAAAAGGCTACTCCGCTTTTGGTTCGAAGACGAAGATGGAACCGAAGCATACGATCAAGGAGTTCGATCCGACAATGGAAGAAGTGGTCATGGTCCCGAGGACAGTCGGGGGTTGACATGCCCACCTTGAACGGGGCATGGCGCACCATCCGCCGATTTATCACCCGTACGAACGCACCAGTCGCTTTAGATCCGGAAACCGGGAGGGCCGGCGACGTCCGTTGGCGCAACGACACGCCGGAGACCGTGCATACCGGCAACAACCGGCTGCACGGGTTCTACGAGCGGGTCAGGGAACAGGTGCTCGAGACTCAGCGGAATAGTGAGTTGGTGATGCAGGAGGAGATGCGGAAGGAGCGCCGGGCGAAGCGCAAGGCGCTCACTCTTCTGATGAGGCTGTTGAATCCGGAGCAACGTCAGGAGTTCCGGAAGTCCAGATACTTTCATGTTGTTGGCGGCAGCAGCGGCAACCGCTATCGGATCCGGGCCGCCATGTTCGCGAATATCGACGTCCTGTGCGCTAACGGCAGGGTGAAGCATCGATTGTGCGCACATCCCACAGGCGACGTCCCGGTGTATGACATGATGGCCGCGCAGATGCTGCATTTGCAGGATCCTGTCACCGAGCAACGATTCCTGCAGCAGGCAAATGTCCACCCGGCTCTGTCGGACGATCGCGTTCATGCCAGATCTGCATGGATCGCGTGAGCACGCAGAATAGTACGCGATGGCACGAGGCAGGCCCGCGCCATTTTCTCAGACGACGGGCCGGCACGCGAGACCTTATGTCGGGTCTCTACAGTATCGCAAACGTTAATAAGCCTGCCGGTTCAGTACCGCACGTTGCGCACCCGGCTGGAGACGGTCCTGACGAAGCTGGAAGGAAGGCCTTGCCGGTGACCGAGTCTACGGCAACCGAATGTGCGTTATTGCCGCTTTTAAGTTGTGTCACGAGCGCTCGTGTTGCAGCATTGATGATTGCAAGCACTGGGGTACATGGCGATGCAGTACTGCAGGCACCATTGGTGGAGGCCTTACCCGATGCCGTCCAGCGGCTTGCCGCATTGTAATACCGGTTGGTTGAGGCATCATATTCGATTTGATCGCCACCGCCGGCATTGACTGACGCAAGAATGCTGCCCGTTGTTCGGTCCATGATCTGGACCAGCAAGGGTGCGCCTGTCGTCGCTTCGCGGCAACTCACTGCAATGTCCTTACCTGGTCCGAGTGCCAGACCAGTGGGATCGCAATTTCCTTCGCTATACATTTTTACCCCGGCAAGGTCGGTGTAATTGACAGTCGCACCCGCTGTAATACCGCGGATGGAAGCCCCGGGAAGGGCGACCAGCTCGCCATGCGGATTGGCCGTGGTGCCGTCGTCATTGACAAAGAAGGTATCGCTTGCTGCATCATAACGGCACTGTTCCAGCCCTGCCGAAGGATTACCGCTTGCGTCGGTGAAATCCACCTGGGCCACAACGGCCTGTGTATTAGTATTGATGAAGGTGGCAAATGGCGTATCGGCTTCAGGTGTTGAAATCATATAGAGATTATGCGTAGCGTCGACACAGCCTTCGTCAGCACGTTTCCCGGATGTACCAACCGCAATGTTTTTCAAAATCTGTTGAGAAGCCGGATCGATCACCTTAACAGAATCAACGTCGCCGACGTAGAGCAGGCTACCGACGATATTGATGCCGTCCGGTCCGGAAATAGAATTGTCCGCAGCCCCGTTTTTCAAACCCACTCCGGTAAAGGCATTGGCACCCGCTCCCTTGATCTGGGCAACCTGGGTACTTGTCGCGGTATCAAACACATCTACGGCCGCATTATTCCGGTCCGTTACGTAATAGCGGTTGCCCACAATGAGACCAAGATCGAATGAGAAGTTGGTTCCCGTACCAACGCCGGTAATCGCAGAAGAACTGAGAAGTCTGGGGCCAGTAGGAGGAGGGGTAGTGCTTGCTCCGGTAGGGGTGCCACCGGTACCGGTAGAGGTTCCACCGGTGGAAGTTGTAGTGGCAGAGGTTCCATTGTCGGAACCTCCGCATGCTGAAACCAAGAGTCCGGCAACTAAACAGGGAATGAAAAATGCGCGCATTTTATGTCTCCAATTATTTTGAGGATCCCAATTTATTTGGGTTATTTATCTTATGCGTGCGAAAAGAAAAGCGTTCCGGTATCGGCAAATCAACTGAGTAAAATCAATGCTTTCATTTGATAAATATTTTTTAAAAACAAGAACAGGAAATTGGACTGTAAAACGTGTCTTGCAGAATGAATGCTGACGATTGCTTCAAATCGAACTTTCATTTTCATCTGCGATTGGCTTGGTTAAATATTGCAAGGTCACACGGTTGTGCATTTCGCTGCCGTCAAGCAAGGGAAGTCGACGTTAGTGATGTTCCGAAAATTGACTTGATTCCGAGCAATCACCTGCCGGAAAAATTTTATATTTTTCCATCCAAAGCCTTGGCAAGATGCCTGCTCAACCAGGCACTGGTTCTTTGATAACCAGCCGCCTATATTGAAAGCCCGCAGCTTGATATTTGCGAGGAGTCTTCAAGTTAATCTTTGAAAGAGAAAGATCATGAAAAATCTATCAGTCATTTTCCTGGTGATGTTATTGGCCGGCTGCTCCAACACAGGCGCCGGAGGAACAGGTAGTTCCGGCTCCAGCGGCAGCCGGACGGACAGCTCATATGGTGGTGGTGGCGGAGGCGGCGGTGGAGGTGGAGGCGGTGGTGGCGGCGGATATTGAAATCCCGGACTCTCCGACCTTTTTGGCCTCCCCCTCCAAATAAGTAAATTCCCGGGCGGCAGTCTGCAACGAAGCTGCCATTTTCGAACGGAGCTACTTCCGCTGCAAGAAGGAATACGGCGGCCTCAAGCTCGCCGATATAAAAAACTCCAGGCCGGTCAAGGCCTCCCGTTTCACACCGTTATTCGAACGGTGCTTGACACAACCGAATCCGCTCATTGTGCTTAATGCGACACAACGCATAAAATGCGTTGATATGCTTATTCTTTCCAAACTACCCATAGACAGCTGAATCACTTATGTCCCTGTCAGACCTGAACGATCCTCCCAGCCATGAATGCTTTGTGCTTCTAGACGATTGCGAGGCAACCGATACCGATCCCAGATCGCGTTTGTATACCGGATATGCAGGAACGCTCGCTTGCCGCCACGCAGGGGAATTAACGGATTTGTTCGACGATATGCAGCAATCGCTGCAGCGCGGACTTTACGCAATAAGTCTGTTTGCCTACGAATTAGGCGGGGAATTCCATGGAATACAGGCCCATGCAACAATGCAGCCATTGGCCCAGGTACTTTTATTCGAGCGTTGCGAACAGCTCTCTGCGGAACAAGTTTCTGCATGGCTTGCAGCTCGCGAACAGCAAGCAGATGATTCTGGTGCCATAGCCGGCAGGCGATGTGCCGGAATTGCGGGACTGCATGCCAATGTCAGCGAAACAGAGTATTTCAACGCGATCGCGCGCATCCATTCCTATCTCGAAAGCGGCGACACCTATCAGGTGAACTACACCTATCGTCTGAACTTTGAATCCTATGGCTCGGTGTATGCGCTGTACCGCAGGCTGCGCGCCCGCCAGCCTGTGCCATATGGCGCCCTGCTGGCTTTTCCGGACGGCCGTACCGTGCTGTCGCTGTCTCCGGAATTATTCATCCGGCACGAGCGCGGAGAGCTTACCGCTCGACCAATGAAAGGCACGTCGGCAGCGAGCGGCATTTCCGACCTCGACCAATCCCGCTCGATGGCACTGGCGGCCGACACAAAAAACCGTGCTGAAAACCTGATGATAGTGGACCTGTTGCGAAATGACATTGGACGTATCGCTGCGACAGGATCCGTACGCGTGCCCCGTTTGTTTGAGGTTGATTCCTATGGCAGCGTCCTGCAAATGACCTCCACCATCAGTGCGCATGTGCGGCCCGAAGTAACGTTGGAAGAACTGTTCACTGCATTGTATCCGTGCGGTTCAATCACAGGCGCGCCCAAGCGCCGCACCATGCAAATCATCCGGGAGCTCGAACCTGCTCCCCGTGGAATTTACACCGGAGCGATCGGCTGGTTTGACAAGCCGGCCACCGGACACAAAATCGGGAATTTCTGTCTTGCGGTGCCGATACGCACGCTTGCTCTCGAAGCCCCGGGAGCAGACGGAGTGCGAAAGGGCGAGATGGGCATTGGCTCCGGAATCGTGTACGACAGCGACGCGGCTGCCGAATACGAAGAGTGCCGGCTGAAGGCGCGATTTTTAACCGGGATGCCCGTCGATTTCGACTTGTTTGAAACGATGTTTGCGACGCGGATGGAGGGTTGCCGCCACCTCGACTTGCATCTGCGGCGGTTGCGTCTGTCGGCCGAATATTTCGGATTCCGCTACGACGAGAAATACCTGCGCGACACTCTAAAGGACGCATGGTCGAATTTGCAGGAAGGAATAAATTGCCGCATGCGCTTGACGCTGAAGCATTCGGGCATTTGCAGCCTGCAAAGCGCGCCGCTGCCTCCTTTGCCGCCTGTCGTGCGGGTATTGGTGGCGCAGCAGCCTACCATTCCGACCGACTTGTTCTTGCGCCATAAAACCACGGTGCGCGAGCAGTACGATGCCGCATGGCGGTCAGCCGAGGAGCAAGGCGCCTTTGATATGCTTTTTCAAAACGTATTGGGGGAACTGACCGAGGGGGCGCGCAGCAATGTATTTCTTCGAATAGACGGCCGCTGGTACACGCCGCCGCTGACTGCGGGTCTGTTGCCCGGCGTAATGCGGGGAGTCGTGCTTTCCGATCCTCTATGGAACGCATCGGAAAGGCGATTGACATTGGATGACTTGCGTTTGGCGGAGAAAGTCATGGTATGCAATGCCTTGCGCGGCGTCCTGCCGGCGGTGGTGGAATGGCAGGGAGGATAAGCCTTGGTTGTAGTTGTGACCTGGAATCGGAAACCGAGCAAAAACAAAAAGGTTAGCGCCAACTACGACGCTAACCTTTTATTTACTGGTGCTGATGAGACGAATCGAACGTCCGACCTACTGATTACGAAGCGCGTATTCAGTTTTCAACGGCGATATTAATCAACCACTTACTGCGCTTGCCAAAGCATAAACCAGTGCCAGACGTACTATAAACATGGTCATTACTGCGGTGTTATGGCACAAATTTGACACAATGTTTCGAGCCCCTACTGGCTCCCCGATTCGGGCAAATCTGGTAACTGGAAAATTGCTTTGGAGTGGAAGATTGCTTGCTCTGATTTCAGATCACTGATTGATTGATT